>NZ_JBGOBM010000008.1:0-114880 GCF_041475995.1 Chryseomicrobium imtechense
ACCCAACCGAATTTTCCAGGGGAATACTCAATCCTGTGCCAAACTTGGCTCGCGGCGTTTGTAAATGTCTGCACGATCGAATAGGTCGTTCCAACAGATACGTTTCCTACTACTCGGTAACTGCTTGTCGCGCCTGAATGAATAGTTCCCGTTTGCTCTGCCTTTTTTAGTAAGGATGGTTTTTCGAATACTTTGTTCTCTACCCAACCGAATTTTCCAGGGGAATACTCAATCCTGTGCCAAACTTGGCTCGCGGCGTTTGTAAATGTCTGCACGATTGAATAGGTCGTTCCAACAGATACGTTTCCTACTACTCGGTAACTGCTTGTCGCGCCTGAATGAATAGTTCCCGTTTGCTCTGCCTTTTTTAGTAAGGATGGTTTTTCGAATACTTTGTTCTCTACCCAACCGAATTTTCCTGTAGAATATTCCACTCTAAACCATGTTTCATTAGAGGAATTAATGAAGGTGCTATGTATAGTGTAAGATTTACCACTCTGAATCGTACCTACTACTGAATAATTTGTCGTTGCACCTGAGTGCACATTTCCGCTTGCTTCCGCTCGTTTCGAGTCTAATAGCTGTGACAGAACTAACATATCAGATCGAACCCATCCACTGGATGAGCCGAACTTTATTGAAAGCCAGACTTCTTTTGAAGCATTTTCAAACACATTTACTATAGTTACAGTTGAACTAGCAGGAATTTTAGTTACTACTGCATAATTTACAGTAGCACCACGGCGCAAATTCACTGTAGAATTGATAGTCTTTTGGTTCGAATTTATGTACTGTGAATAGTCTATCGTGTTTGCCTGGACCGGTAAACTATTCTGGGGAATCCCCATCACCGTGGCCAAAAATAACAATGTGAAACATAAAATAAGTACTTTTCTCATAAGCCCTCCTTCTATATACCTCTATTCTAATAGACAAATTCCTTTCGAAACAATCCGACAAATGTAATAAAGATTAAAATATTATGAAAAAAATTAAAAAAAGACACCTAAATTGCTTAGGTATCTCCAAGTTATTCACTTGATGTGTTAATGTCATTTGAGTTCGAAGCATATGGAGAAATGTTAAGTTCTCTCTTCAAAGTTTGCTGCACTTGATTTACGGATTCATCCGTTAATCCATAATAATAGATTCCTGCTTGGGTATTATCATACCCCTCTAATGCAATTTGGTTGATTTCGACTGTACCTAATTCTCTATACACTTTCATGAACTGTAAATATTGGTTAGAAGGAATGTTTGTCCGAACAGCACCTTTTATATCTTGCAGGATATTATCAAACTTAGGAATACTTGAAATTTTAGTAGCCTCATTCAGAATTTCTTTAATAACTTCTTGTTGTCTTTCGTTTCTTCCTAAATCTCCGCGAGGATCAGATTTACGCATCCGCACATAGGCGAGCGCCTCGTTACCATTGACAGACATTTCCCCTTCCTCAAAAGTAAAGCCTTTTAAACTTCCACTTAATTGAGTTTTAAAAGTAAAAGGAACGTCTATCTCAATTCCCCCAAGACTGTCTACTATATCTTGGAAGCCTTGAAAATTAGTAGTTACATAATAATCTATAGGAATTTCAAATAGTTCTTCCACAGTTTCAATAGTATAACGTATTCCCCCATTGGCATACGCGTGGTTAATTTTATCATAGTAATCTAGTTCTGGAATGTATACATACGAATCTCGTGGAATACTAACCATAGTGATAGTTTCTTTTTCAGGATTGACAGTTGCAACTAAGACCACGTCAGATCGACCATACTTTCCGCCATCTTCATCGTCAATCCCAGCAATTAAAATTGAAAATGGTTCATTATCGGTTTGAATTTTATTTAACTTATCATCTAGAGTCTCTTCAGTATCCCGCTCTAACGGTTGGTAGATTTCCGACGTGACATTTTTAGTTTGATAAACAAGGTAAGAAGCATAGCTGGTAGCACCAGCAAATAACATGACTACGACTAATAATAAAACTCGTTTCCAAGGCCGTTTCTTTTTTCTATTTAATCGAGTAGGCTGCATGATATCCTCCCCTCCCTTACTTGTTTTTCAAATTAGTAAGTAAACTGTCAACAATCGTCTTCCAGCTAAATTCTCTTTCGACTAAATTTCTTCCATTTCGCGAAAGCTGCTCAAATTCTTCTTCGTTCATTTCAATGGCACGAGTCATTTGTTCTGCTATTGACTGCTCATTTTCCGGTTCTGCAACTAGACCACAATGATTACGCGTCAAAATTTCTGCGCTTTCACCTTTCCCACAATATAATACAGGAGTTCCTGTAGCTAAGGCAGGAAAAATCTTAGAGGGGCGCGCTCCTTCAAAAAGTGCCAAATTTCGCAATGGGACGATACTTACATGCGATTCGTGGAACAAAGCAGGCATTTCACTGAGAGGCAAGTGGCCTAAAAATGTGACATCTTGTACGTCAAGTCGATTCACTTCTTCTTTCAACTTCTGTTCTTCAGGTCCAGCACCCGCAATCACAAATCGTGCTTCAGGATGCATTTTCTTGACTAGAGCAAAAGCTCGGATTACCACATCAATACCTTGTGCATATCCTAAGTTACCTGCATACACGAAGGTAAATGGCTTTGTCTTATTCTTTGATTGATAAGAAAAGAAATCTGTGTTCACACCATTTGGTAATACAAATACTTTCTCGGCTGGTTGTGAATGCTGAATGACATACTCTTGAATTCCATCGGTTGCTGCCGCAACTTTCCATGAACTGTTATATAAAAACGACTCAAGTTTTTCAGTTAATTTGATTGCAAACTTATTTTTGATTAAGCCCAATTTCACGGCTGACTCTGGCCAAACATCTGCAACATTGAAGATAAACTTGGCACCAGTTAACTTAGCTGCTAACCAGCCCGTGATCCCCAAGAAAATTGGCGGGGAATTCACAATAATGTAATCTACTTTACCCGCTTTTAGTAGTCCGTAAAACGAGCTAAATGTAAATGAGAAATACGAGATTAGTCGTTTCCAAAATACACCCTTTTGTGATGGATAAATCCATGTGCGATGAACCGGAATTCCATCTAATTTTTCAAAGTGATACTTCATTCCTTTGTATTCATCCGGAATAATCCCATGGGGGTGATGCGGGAATGCCGTCACTACTTGAATTTCATGCCCTTGATTCAACAACTCTTTACTAACTTCATACACCCGAATCTGTGGAGCTCCTGTTTCAGGAGGAAAGTGCTGACACAGATAGATGATTTTTAGAGGTTTTGACATTCTATTCTTCCAACTTTTCTTTCAAATATTTTTTCAGTGGCTCGCGCAATTCTTCACGTTTCATTGCAAAGTCAAACGTAGCTTGTAAGAACCCAAATTTATCTCCAACGTCATACCGGGTGCCTTCCAAAGCACAAGCATAGATTGATTGATCGAATCGTAGGGATTCAATCGCATCTGTCAATTGAATCTCACCTTTAGCATCCGGCTTAACATTCTCTAGTTTGTCAAAAATCTCAGGTGTTAAAATATAACGTCCAACAATTGCTAAGTTTGAAGGAGCTACATCAACTGCCGGTTTTTCTACAACACCCTTAATTGGATATAAAGAAGTGGAACTTTTTTCAATTTCTACGATTCCATATTTGTCTACATCATTATGAGGAACTTCTTTGACACCTAAAATTGATGATTGAACATCATTATAATGATTTACCATTTGTTTTAGTGCAGGTTCTTCATTATCAATGATGTCGTCCGGCAATAATACCGCAAATGGTTCGTTCCCAATGAATTTTTTCGTACATAATATTGCATGCCCCAAACCAAGTGGTTCTTTTTGGCGCACATAATGAATATCTACAAGGTTTGAGATTTGTTCTACAGTATTTAATAGTTCATGTTTATTAGTTTTTTCTAATAAAAGCTCTAATTCAACTGAACGGTCAAAGTGATCTTCCATAGCTTTTTTGTTACGGCCAGTAACAATAATAATGTCTTCGATACCTGAATTAATTGCTTCTTCTATAATGTATTGGAGGTTTGGTTTATCAACAATCGGTAACATCTCTTTCGGCACAGCTTTAGTAGCCGGTAAAAAGCGTGTTCCAAACCCTGCCGCAGGGATGACTGCTTTTTTAATCATTTTAACTCTCCTCTCATATACTCTATATAGAGACTTTCCATGTAGTTTGCATTTTTGATCCAATCGTAGTGCTTTGCTACATGTTCCACACCTTGGCGACTCATGGTTCCTCTCAATTCGGATGAAGTGGCGAGACGTATTAAAGCCTCTGCAAGTTGGTCTGGACTTTCTTTGTCAATTACAATTCCCGTCTCACCTGCTACAACTACTTCTGGCAATCCCCCTACATTAGAGACTACAACCGGGACACCGCAAGCCATCGCTTCAACAGCTGCCACGCCAAAACTTTCACTATTTTCAGTGGACGGGACTGCAAAGATGTCCATACTTTGAATTGTCAGTGGCACTTGATCATGTGGTATTTTCCCCATGAATGTAACAGCATCTGCAATTCCTAAAGAGCTTGCTAATTCTTCATATTCTTTTCTCTGTGGTCCGTCTCCAGCAATCACCAATTCACTCTCTGGAAAACGAGTGTGTAAACTGGCAAATCCTTTTACAAGGTCTGCTATGCCGTACTTATCGCTAAGAGCTTTAACTGTGCCCACTCGTAACTGTTCAGATTTTTCTTGTTGCATCAATGCGGGCCTAAATTTTGTCGTGTCGACTCCAAATGGTGTGACCCATATTTTCTTGTTCGTATAAAGATTTGTTTCTTTTGCCATGATGTGACTAGTCGACATCACAACATTCGCACGTGCTAACGTAAATTCAATAATTTTCCGGTTGATACCTGATGATTTGGGGAAATCGAAAATATCTTTCCCCCAAACAGATACAAAAAATGGTTTGTACCCTGTCAGGGCACCTACGAACCCATAGCTAGAGATGAAGTGTGCATGGAAAATATCGGGTTTCCAAGACTGCAGTATGCGTCTAAGGGCTGATACAGTCAATAAATAACCTAGCTTTCCACCTTTTGTTTCTGGCAAGGTTATCGTGTCAACCTCCTGTGCATTCTCTTTCGAAAAGTGATTGGCAAACGTAATGACCTTCACTTCATGTCCTTGGTTCTTAAAATAGACTGCCCATTTATGTGTGTGTATTGATTTACTTGGTCCAAATAATGCTACTTTCATGAATTGCCTCCTACTAAGGTAGTGACTACCTTGTGTACGCGCGCATCCCACGAGTGGTTTTGTAAAAAGTCACTCTGGATTTTCAGTTTAATGGCCGCAGAAGATTGGATCATCTCTCGAATTCCTTGCTTCATTCCTTCTTTGTCATCTTGTACTATGACACCATAGCCACCTTGTTCAATAATTTCTCTTTGTGCATCACAGTCACTAGCTACAACTGGAATTCCACTAGATAAATACTCAACAAGTTTTACAGGTACTGAAAAATCATTGTAGACTGTTTTCTTTCTAGGGATAAATGCCATGTCCATCTCAGCATAGACTTGCTCTAGCTCAGATGCGTTTTTATGATAAAATGTCGCGTAATTCTCGTGAAAGACATCTGGCCTTTTTGCTTTTGCTCTTTCAAACTCGTCTTCACGACAAGCGATGTGCAACTCGAACTGCGTACCTTCTTGCTTTAGTTCTTTGACTGCTTCTAATAGAGTTTCAACACCATAGTCCTCACTGTTTATTCCTCCCACATAGATGCCTTGTGGGTGGGAAATCTGCGTTTTTCTTTCCGGCAATTCGACTCGTCTCCCACCAGGAGGCAATGGAACATGATTCTTAGCAATACTGACATAGCGAGACATTGCTTGGCTTGGAAGAAAAACTGTGGAAACATACTTCTGATAAAACTTTTCTTCTAAACGATAGATTGTCTGTAAAGCTACTTTCTTAAGACCCTTTACCGGGTAGAGATCATCAAACTTCCAATAGACATCTCTGTAAAAAACACCAATTGGAATATTTCTACGCTTCAACTCTTTAAAGACGCTTTTGTCGATAAAAGGTTTCGTCGGAATATGAGAGGGGTCTGTCAACCAAAGGGGAATAGTCTGATTTTCTGAATAACAAAACTCAATGTCCTCCAAGCCATCCTCTTTCACTACTTTTTCCCACTGGGCCATTCTCTCGCTAGAAGTCCCAGAAATTATGAGCATTTTTTTATTTGCAGACTGTGCGTATCGTTCAAAAGCTTGTAACATTTCAAGTGGTCGTAATTGAGAACCACTTTGAGGGTTTGTCGCTAATTGGAAAGGATAATAAACTAAAAAACTGCTCATTGGGACCTCCGATTTAAAAATATTCGTAAAACAACTTCACTCGACCTACAATCTAGGTCGAGTGAGGTCAAGTAAGATGAAATTAGTTCTTCAGACTGTGAGATTCAATCAAATCTTTCAGCTTGCCAGCCATGTCTCCGTCACCAAACAGTGGTTTATACGAAGGCGCAACATCTTTCTTCACTGCAGCTACAATTTTGTCTGTGTCAACACCTGTTAATTGATTTGCATCTTCTACAAGAGTTTCCACCCATTCTGTCTCATCACGAACTGTGATACATGGAACGTGTGCAAAATAAGCTTCTTTTTGTACTCCACCAGAATCTGTAATGATTTTTTTCGCGGATGTCTCTAAGGCAAGCATATCTAAATAGCCTACTGGATCAACAACTCGAAGTCCTGGAATTGAAGAGAAGTCGACTCCATAATTCATCAATCGTTGTTTCGTACGTGGGTGAATCGGCCACACTTTTGTTCCTTCAATTTGTTTGAAAGCTTCTAAGATAGACTCCATACGAGAAAGATCATCCGTATTTTCAGCACGGTGAATCGTGATCAAATAGTAGTCTTTTTTTGTTAACTGTAAATCTGCAAGAATTGTAGATTTTTCATTTGCTATCTCTTGATTGTAAAGCACTGCATCATACATGACATCTCCAAGATTATATACATTTCGGGTTACAGATTCTTTTTCTAGGTTGTTGACCGCCGTATCTGTTGGACAAATCAAAAGTTCAGAAACGTGGTCAGTTAGAACACGGTTGATTTCTTCTGGCATCTTCTTATTGAAACTACGTAAGCCAGCTTCAATGTGAATAAGCGGAATATGCAATTTAGACGCGGCTAACGCACCAGCCAGTGTTGAGTTCGTATCACCATAGACTAATACATAATCCGGTTTTTCTTCTAAGAGAATTTGTTCGATTTCTTTTAACATGTCACCAGTCATCGCTCCGTGGTTCGGGCTAGAGACCGTTAATCGATAATCGGGTTTTGGAATATTCAATTCTTCAAAGAAAATATCAGACATGTTCGTGTCGTAGTGTTGACCGGTGTGAATGATTTTTTCCTCCACTGTCTCACGAATTTTACGTGACACGGGTGCAGCTTTAATAAATTGTGGTCTTGCTCCAATCACTGTAATAATCTTCATCAGATATCTCCTCTTTTATTGATTAGAAAGCAACTCGTTCTCTGGTACATCTTTCACAATTTTGGCAGGAATTCCTTTGATCAGCTTTGATGCTTCAGTATCTTTTGTTACCAAAGCTCCCGCAGCAACAAACGTTTCTTCTGCTATTGTGATACCTGGAAGAATAATTGAGGCTCCACCAACGCGTGCTCCACGTTTTATGGTTGCTCCCTTTATTTTATCGAATCGCTCTTCTGTGCGTCCCATATAGTTGTCGTTTGTTGTAGTGACACATGGTGCAATGAATACTCGATCTTCAAGTGTTGTATAAGCAGTCAAGTAAGAGTTGGATTGAATTTTTGATCGCTCCCCAATTTTAACGTGGTTCTCTACAGTAACATTGCGTCCAATAATGACTAAGTCACCAATCTCTACATTCTCACGAATCGTCGCTAAATCTGCTACTAAACACTGCTTACCTAGCGTAGCACCTTGATAGAGCACTACGTTTGCTCCAATAGCAGTCTCATTACCGATTTCTAGTGCAGGTAGGGATCCTGACAGTTTCATCGTACTTGTTTTAGCTACTTTTGGATGTTTCCCTACAACCGCTCCGTCGTCAATCGTAACGCCATCATGTATAATCGTACCTGCTAAAATTGAAACACGATTACCGATTGTGACGTTGTTGCCGATAACTACATTTTTTTCTACTACAGAGAAGTGACCTACTGTAGTATTTTCACCGATTTTTGCACTATCATGAATGAAGTTCATTGCACTTTGACCTCCTACAACTTGATGTAACGATTTGGCTTGTCGATTCCTTTAAATGCATTGCGCGTATCGAAGATAACTTTCGCACGTTGTGCAATCAATTCATAATCAAAATCGCTATGGTCTGTAGCTAAAATCACTAAATCCGCATTATCAAGAATTTCTTCTGTTAATGGTTCCGTCTCAAACTGTTCTTTGTTCACTTTGAATGCAGAAACATGTGGATCTACTGATGTAATAGAAGCGCCGTGATGTTTTAAAAGTTCCACTAATTTTAAGGATGGAGATTCTCGCATATCATCAATGTCTTTCTTATATGCAATCCCTAATAGAACAACATTTGCGCCACGAAGAGCGACTCCATCTTCGTTCAAAATTTGCATCGCACGAGTAATTACGTAGTCTGGCATCGCATTATTGATTTCACCAGCAAGCTCAATTAGACGTGTATGGTAGTTGTATTCGCGTGCTTTCCATGTTAAATAGAATGGGTCAATCGGAATACAGTGTCCACCTAAACCTGGGCCAGGGTAGAATGCCATGAATCCATAAGGCTTAGTTTTCGCTGCATCAATTACTTCCCATACATCGATTCCCATTTTTTCACACAAAACAGCCATTTCATTTGCTAATGCAATGTTGATGTGGCGGAATGTGTTTTCAAAAATCTTCTCCATCTCTGCTACTGCAGGGCTTGAAACTTTATGAACTTCTCCCTCTAATACAGAGCTATATAGTAGTGCTGCTACTTCCGTACATTTTTCAGTGATTCCACCTACTACTTTCGGTGTGTTCTTCGTGTTGAAGCTTTTATTACCTGGATCGATACGTTCTGGTGAATAAGCTACAAAAATGTCTTCTCCAACTACGAACCCTTTGCTTTCTAACTCTTTGCAAATGATTTCTTCAGTCGTACCAGGATATGTAGTTGATTCAAGAACAACTAACGTCCCTTTTTTCGCATAGTTTGCAATTTCTCGTGCTGAACTTTCTACATAAGAAGTATCAGGTTGTTGATAAATATCTAAAGGGGTAGGAACACAGATTGCTACTGCATCTACATTCGCAAGTTCTGAGAAATCAGCTGATGCTTTGAATTTTCCAGAAGCCACGATTACTTTTAAATCTTCATCTACTACATCTCCGATATAATTTACGCCTTTATTTACTAATTCGACTTTACTTTGTTGTACGTCAAATCCAATTACCGTGTATCCAGCTTTTGCTTTTTCAACAGAGAGGGGTAATCCTACATATCCGAGTCCCACCACTCCAATTACTGCTGTATGGTTTGTTAATTTATCATGCAATTGTTGATAATAGTTCGTCATTTTCTACACTCCACTTAAAAATAGATTTTCGTTCCTTTTTCAGATGAATCAATGATTGCTTCAATTAATTTGACAGGATTATACCCATCTACTCCCACGACCTCAGGCTCTGTGTTTGTTTGAATAGCGTGAGTCATGGATTTAATAATCGCCACATGTCCACGCTCTCCCCATGGGTCTTGTTCAATTTTTTGCTTGAGAGCCTCTCGTTCAGCTTCCGTAACAAATGATGCATCCCACGTATCAATATAAAGTGCGTTCGCCCCTGAAACTTTGAAGCTACCGTTTTCAGTGAAAACTGCTAAGGACTCTTCTAAATTTTTGGGATAAATTGTTGTGGCTGCTTCAATTACCGCAACAGCACCAGACTTAAACTCAACTAGTGCAGTCGCTACGTCTTCCGATTCAATTTTTCGGAAACGAGTTGTCACCATACCTTGTACTGCTTTCACTGGCCCCATCATCCAAAGCAACAAATCAAGGCTATGAATAGCTTGATTCATTAAAACGCCGCCATCAAATGCTTTTGTGCCTCTCCAAGGGGCTTGATCATAGTACTCTTGATTACGATTCCAACGTACTGTTACGTTAGCATGGCTCACACGTCCGGCCTCTGGATGTTCTAGTACCTTTTTTAATTCTTTGATCGCTGGACGGTAGCGGTTTGGATGGACAACAGTCAATTTTACGCCTGCTTGTGAAGTAGCGTCCATGATCGCTTTTGCATCCTCTGAAGTAAGAGCCATTGGTTTTTCAAGCACAACATGGCGTTTATTGTTGATAACTTGCAAAGCCAGTTTTGCGTGCAACCCTGAAGGAACACAGATATTCACAGCATGAATTTCTGGCATTTCATCTAACATTGTCTGCAAATCTGTAAATGTTGCAACCCCTAGTGGCGCCTCTTGTAAACGGCCTTCATTTGTATCGCAGATTGCGATAAGTTTTGCATTTGGTGTTTCTTCAATTGCTTGAATGTGTTTGTCAGCAATAAATCCCATGCCAACGATTGCATAATTAATCACGTCACTATTCCTCCTACTATCTTTCCCACCAGTTTTCCTATTAAAACCGATAACATATCGGCCAATTAATATAAAAGGTCTAAATTCAGTTTCGATAAGCTTTAAACGCTCTGCAAGAATCTGTAAGAATAACAGCATGGCAATCAAGGCGATAATCCACCATCGAATTTGAATTGTTTCAAAACTAATAGCCAGTAATCCAAATAAAATACTAATGCCATAAATACTCAAAACACTCCGCTTATGTGAAAGCCCCGTCTGCAAAAGACGGTGATGCAAGTGTGCTTTGTCTGGCAAATATACAGGGGTGCCTTTAACTCTCCGTCGAATGATTGCAAACAATGTATCAAAGACTGGAACGCCCAAAATAAGTATAGGAACAATCAAACTAAAGAGGGCAACACTTTTGTATAGTCCTAGGACTGACAACACAGCGATCCCATAACCAAAAAACATGGATCCTGTGTCTCCTAAAAATATCTTAGCTGGATTAAAGTTGTAAACTAAAAACCCTAAGCCTGCACTCATCAACAGAATAGAAAACGTTAAAATAAGCTCTGTCCCTGCCGCGAATGCCATATAGGCAAACGTAGCAAAAATGATAATTGAGACACCTGTTGCCAAACCGTCTAAGCCATCGATTAGATTAATGGCATTGATAATACCAATCATCCATATAAATGTGAAGGCAACACCAAAGATACCAAGCTCAAATTTCCCTACACCCGGCACACTAAGTATCTCAATACTGAGACCACTACCAATTACGGCTACAACAGCCAGCATCTGACCGCCAAGTTTATATAACGCCTTAATTTGATAGCGATCATCTATCAAACCCGTTATAAGTATAATAACTGCCCCAACTAGAATCCCTGTCACTTTAGCATCTACGATATCTGACAACAAGAAGCCAATTCCGACTGCAACAAATACAGCTAGACCACCTATTCGTGGCATCGGTTTTGAATGGACTTTTCTAGCTTCCGGCTGATCGATGAACCCGAATTTAAAAGCTATCTTTATTACTATTGGTGTAAGTAGTAATGCAGATGCTATGGTCACTGCAGAAAGCAGCCATAGATTTGTTATCATAATTTCACCACTACAATCTTTTGTCTATGCAAGTATACTACAGTTGAAGAATATCGACTGTTACACTTTAGTTACGAATTCAAACTACATTAGGCTCAACTTTACTATTTTATAGTGATACAACATAAATTACAAATTCTATCTGATAATTTTTGAGAAATTACCCTCTACCGGAATTACTAAACTATCTTCTTTAAATTGAAATTTTAGCTCTATCTTATACGAAGTTGTTATAGTTTCATTGTTTTCATTAACGAATGTTCCCACAATTTCACGTTGAGTTTTGTATGAAATTGAATCAACTTTTGTGAGCGTTTGGTCATGACCTTCATTTCTCACAATTCTTGTTTGCGTATTAATTTCTGAAATCAACTGGTTATAGAATTCGTTATCCTTACCAATTAAACTCTCTATCCCACTATAATCTTCTGTAGTTAAATAGTTTTCTAATTCCCACAATAGTTCTTCAACAAATGTAGTAATTAAATTTACTCTTAATTCCTCTTTACTCTTCTCATTTTGAGTTGCCTCGTACTCAGAAATCCAGTTGTTCACGATTGGCAGTAAGGTGCTAGAAGGAATACTAAAACCTATTTTCTTCGACTCAATCGCAACCATTGAATTTATACCAATTATTTTTTTGTTCTTAACTGAAATCAAGGGACCTCCGCTTGAGCCCAAGCCTAGCTCAGCATCTATTTCATAAAGACGATTATAAGTGTAGTTAGTTACAATATTAATTCCAGTTTGCGTAACTCTTCCTATTGTAATAGTATTCTCCTTGCCACTAGGTGAACCAACTGTGAATATCTCTTCTCCTTTTTCAACCTCTGTATTCAAAAGTCCTAACGGCTCTCTCCCAACTAGTTCTTTAACAAAAATAAGCGCTAAATCTTCAGACACGGACTTTCCAACTAACACTCCATCATATTGCACTCCTTGAGAGTCTTTTACAGTGATATAGAGACTTTCAGCCACAACGTGAGCATTCGTAATAACAAACCCTATATTATTTATTAATGTTCCACTACCTTGCTGTTTATCAGTATATAGTGTAAATGTACTCCTCTTTGCCTTTTCAATTAATGAAACATCAATTGATGTAGTAGCATTTTTTACCGGAGGCACTTTGCTAACATTTGGTTTCGGTTTTGTTTCTATTACAGTATTTGGCGCAGTTGGCTTAGGTTCTAATTCAGTTTTTTCGCCCGAGAAGTTTGGCTTTTGCTTTTGAGTAGATCCACTAAAAGAGTCGCTATTCATACCTTGACTGTCTAAAATTACAACTTGGCCAACATCGTTATTTGTAGGAGATTCATTTACGGAAGGACTTTCCTCAGTATCACCAGTCGCAACCTCGTTTAACCAAGTGCTTGCTTCTATAGACACAAGTAGTTTGCTATAACTAATCTCCGAATTTCTTTTCAACTCAAATTGTACCGGTTGGACTTCTTCCGAGTCAGGAGAAAATATATATAGAGCAACTCCAGAGATGATAACAATTAATGAAAATATTAAAATTTTTCTCATACTGGTACCTCCTGACTTATATCTGATAAACGATATTACTATTAATAATACTCTTATATGGGCTTTATTCACAACATAAAAAAAGCCCAGTTAGAATTACTATCTAACTGAAGCCTTTAAAATTATTTAATTGAGCGGTAACTGTGGATATGTTTACTCCAATAAGGATTTGATTTCAAATCAATTATTTCCGCTTTTCTTCCGCCAGAATGTACCATTTTATTGTTTCCAATATAAATTCCAACGTGAGAGATTCCAGCTTTATAGGTATTTGCAAAGAAAACTAAATCACCTGGTTGTGGATTTGTAGTTGGTGTAGACTCTGCATATTGTGTGCCTGTAGAACGTGTGATTGATTTACCAGCTTGCTTATATACGTATTGAGTGAATCCACTGCAATCAAACCCCGCAGTAGTTGTTCCACCAAAACGATATGGAGTACCTAATAGAGATAATCCAACATCAACAATTTTTGAACCGTTTGCAGCAGGCGCTGAAGCTTGTTGTGTTGTAACCTGGCTTACCAATGAACTTAGAAGCCACGCGTGATGAGAACCATATTTTACACGGTACCATGTTTCACCGTTAATAGTAATCTGATCTGTCGCAGTTACTGTCGCTCCTGCAGGTACTTTGGTAACAACCGCATAAGCAGTTGTAGCTCCACGACGAAGGTTTGTATTATGCAGTGTCTTGAATGTACCAGACATGGCAGTCATTTTATTTGAAACGCTAGTTTGAGCTGCGGGTGCTGTATATGTGGACAACTTACTTGCTTCTATCCATCCGCTACGACCATTGGCAATAACGCGCTTCCATTCAACTCCGTTGATAGTGATTTTGTATTCAGAAGTAACTACAGTTCCTGAAGCTACCGTTGCGACTGAGGCATATGATGTTGTTGCTCCTCTACGAATCGGTGAAGTTGTATTGAATTTATATTTTGCCACATGATTTTGAAGCGCTGTCGAATTAGATGTTTGAGCAACTTCTACTTTTGATAAATTAGAAGTTTGTGTCCAGGAATGATGCCCGTTGAAACGAACTTTTGTCCAATGAACATTATTAAGTGTGATTTGATCTGTTGCTGTTAGTGTAGCGCCTACTGGAGCATTTACGATAACTGCAGCACCAGTTGTTGCACTGCGTCGTAGTGGCGCTTGAGTACTAACTTTATATGTACCTTGTAATGGTGAAACTTGATTTGTGTAGACAATAGTTGTACTTGCTTCTGCAATGTTTTCCGTGACAAGAGGTGAGAACATCAAAAATGACGCGGCGGCAATTGTTACAATTGTTTTTTTCAAAATTTTAAGTCCCCCATGTGTTAATTACGATTTGTTTGAATTTTATATACGTTTAAACTACAAGCTCAATATTAGCAGATACAGTACGTTTTTATAGTTACAGTTATATTACAGTTTCGTTACAAAGAACGAATTTATGTTTAGTTCTATGAAAATTGGTTTGTTGTAAGAGATTGAAATAAATATTAGAGATACTCTTATATTTGTAACTATTTATTAAATTTGAATATTGTATATTTTTCGACTTTATAAGACAATAGGTGTACAACGTTTAATTCGAGAGGTGAAGTAATTGGAATTTCCGAAGGTCGAAATTGGTCGTCGCATTCGTATGTTGCGCAGAGAAGTAGGAATTACATCAGAAGAACTTGCGAAACGCGCTGGTGTTAGCCAGAGCATGGTGTCGCAAATTGAGCGAGGTCTCGTATCCCCTTCCCTTGAAACTTTGTGGAATCTTGCGAACAGTTTAAACGTGCAGATTTTCGCCTTTTTCGATCAAACGGATGGCGAACGTGTCAATGTGTATCGCCGCGACGACGAATTGGTCGTGAAGCGAATCCGTCCGAACAGCGAGTATCACCTGTTGTCTCCAAGCATCGGAAAAGATATCGGTTTCTTTAAATTGGTGGTCGATCCCGGCGAAGAAGTCGAAGATCAAGTGATTCAACATAAGGGTGAGGAGTGTGGCTACATACTAGAAGGTACATTGATTGTGGAAGTGGGTCCGGATCGGTATACATTAACCGAAGGCGATGCGATTTTCTTTGATAGTGAGCTGCCGCACCGGTTTTTCAACCCTGGTGAGAAGCCAGCTGTCGCGGTGTGGGCGATGACGGCGAATTGGCGTTGATTTTAGATGTGGAGAACGCCGATTTGGTCGGACATTGAATCTGGGTTAGCGGACATTGCCGATTTGGTCGGACACTGAATCCCGATTGGCGGACACTGAACTACCTATTGGCGGACATTGAATCTAGGTTAGCGGACATCGCCGATTTGGTCGGACATTGAATCCCCGATTGGCGGACACTGAACTACCTATTGGCGGACATTGAATCTAGGTTAGCGGACATTCGCTAAAGATTTGTCTAATAAAATAGTGAGATGGCCGAGACTGGAAGTGGTTCCCAAAAGGTACCTGGTACCCAAACAATTCCAACACAATTTATATTTATCAAAAATATAACGCAGTAATGCGGCTTCCAGATGCATAGTTGGTGAATAGTCATGAATGTCAGAATAGTGTTTGGGACAGGTACTTAAAAAGAAAAGAACTTTCTAGCAAGATCTTCAACACTTAAACGCACTTAAAAATCCCGTAAGCTCCTGGTGAGCCTACGGGATTTATTTGTTTACTTTAAGATTTTGATAGTAACTGTTTTACGGCCCCAGTTTAAAGCTTGTTGTTGGTTCGGGATGAATACATCAATCTTGTTTCCTTTGATAGCGCCGCCAGTATCCCCAGCAATCGCTTCTCCATATCCTTCTACCCAAACACGTGAGCCTAGTGGGATGACACGTGGATCCACTGCAATTACTTTAAGATGCGGATTTGCACGCAAGTTGATTCCTGTTGCTGTAATTCCAGAGCATCCTGTGCAATATGCTGTGTATGCCGTTGCTTCCACTTGGAAAGTTTTCACAGCTTCTGGTGAAGTCTGTGCAGGTGGTGTCGGGTTACTAGCAGGTGTTGTGTAGCTTCCACCTTGAACAGCAAGTTTTTGATTCGGGAAGATCAGGTCAGATGATAGACCATTCCACCCTTTCAAATCTGCTACAGAAACGCCATGGTTTACAGCGATGCGATAAAGTGTGTCACCTGACTTCACTGTATACGATGAAGATTCTGTTTTTGTTGGCTGAGCGGGTGCAGATGGTGCTGCCGCTGCGCCTTCCACTGAAAGTTTTTGATTCGGGAAGATGAGGTCAGACGAAAGTCCGTTCCAGCTCTTTAAGTCCTGTACTGTTACATTGTATTTTTGAGAAATAGACCACAGTGTGTCTCCGCTTTTGATTGTGTATGTGTCTTCTGATGCTGATGCAGATGTCGCAGCTCCAAATAGTAAGCCGGCGAAAGCGGTTAGTGCAACGATTTGTTTTTTCATAGTATGAATTTCCTCCTTTTCACTAACGAGTACAATCGTACCACCTAGATGTGTCAGGAGAATAACAGCCATGTTGCAATAAACTTTCAATTTACCGATAGTTTGATGAGTAATTGGTCATGGCTTTAACAAATATTACACTAGTATTACAGAATAAGAGAGTATTTGGTAGTATTTAATGTTTTGTAATAGTTTTATAGGGTAAATTGTTCTTTTTGGCATTGGTAGGATAAAGATTCCGGAGGTGACAGGCACCAAATGGGTACTACTTCCAAATGGTGACAGGCACCAAATAAATACTGGGCTCGCTCCTAAAATGCTGTTATTTAGAGGATGTTTGTTTCACCGGGAACCAACCAGTGACGTTCAAGATTTTTTCCCAAAGTTGATCGGGAATGTCGAGCGCATCTTGGTTGGTCGGGTCGATTTCTGTTAGTAGCAACTCTTCTTTTCCTTCGACAAGTTTCGGATACCACTCGGGATCTGTGACAATCGGACGTCCAATTGCGAAAAGTTCTGCATAGCCAGAAGCAGCGGCCTGGTCAATTTGTTGCTTCGTATTCAGTGAACCAACACCTACAAGAGGCGTGCGCCCGTTAATCATTTCCGCAAAACGCGCAATTCGTGAGGTGCCTTCTTCGTTTGTGTAGGAAGTGTCAAAGAATTGACCGAGAGAAATGTGTAGATAATCAAGGTTTTGGTCAGCAAGCTGATCAATCAAATTCAGCTTTTCTTCTATTGTAAAGCCCGGGTCTGTATTCTCTTCCGGAGAGAAGCGGTACCCAACAATGAAGTTTTCTGGAGCCCGTTCGTTTACAACTCGTTTTACTTCCTGCGTGACAGCCAGTGGGAATGCACTACGGTCTTGCCCCCATTTGTCGTCTCGGCGGTTTGAGTGTGGCGAGAAAAACTGGTGAATCAAGTATGTGTTGGCGCCGTGGATCTCGACTCCGTCGAATCCAGCTTCGATTGCACGACGTGTCGCTGCCCCAAATGCGCGGATTGTTTCTTCTACTTCGTCTGAAGTCAGCGCGCGCGGTGTTTCTGCACCTTCCCGAGGGTAGGCAACGGCACTCGCTGATACTGGAGTTCCTCCATTTAATACGCGACCGTTTGATTGACGGCCGGCGTGGAAGATTTGAAGAATCGCAGTACTGCCGTTGTCTTTTATAGCAGCTGCTAGTCGCTTTAGGCTCGGCAGGCGATCGTCAGATTCTACACCGATTGAGTAAATAAATCCTGCTCCTTGAGGTTGAACATAAGCACAGGCTGTGATCACGGCACCAATTCCGCTAGCTGCGCGGCGTGCGTAGTAGGCGATTTCTTGGTCCGAGACGTCACCGTTCGTTTCCGATGAATACGTGGTCATCGGGGCCATCATAATACGATTTTTTAGTGTTGCTCCATTCGGTAAAGTCAGAGGTTGTTGCCAAAGTGCTGTCATGTTTGTCTCTCCTTCGTGATGTTGTTTTGTTTAGCGTACTGAAGTGGCAAGGAGAGTTCAAGTGATGTGACTCGAAAGATTCGGGTGGCGAATGATTTTTTTTGGAAGCAAAGCCCATTTGGTGCCTGTCACCTTTTGGAAGTCGTTCCCAAAAGGTGACAGGCACCAAATGGAATCTACTGGAAAATGGTGACAGGCACCAAAAAAGGAACCAAGAAAAAAGCATCAAAAAACTCTTCCGAGGGGGAAGAGTCAAGAGAGTATAGTGGATAGCGATTCACAGAGCGCCTTAATCCATAGGAGAGCTGATTAGCCGAGCAAGATAGCGGCTGCTTGTTCGAGTTCTTCGTACGAGACGTTGAGTGGTGGCAGCAAGCGGATGACGGTCGCGCCAGCTGGGACGACAAGTAGGCCTTTTGCTTGCATGTCGGCTGCGAACGCTGCGCTGTCTTCGACGACGAGTCCCATGAGGAGACCCATACCACGGACTTCGTATTTCGCAGAAAGCTTGTCTTTTAAGTAGGCCGCTTTTTCAGCCACTTCTTTCAAGAAAGCGGGTTCAAATACAGTGGAAACGACGGTTTGGGAGACCGCAACACCAAGTGCGTTCCCGCCGTAAGTTGTGCCGTGCGAGCCTGGCGAAAGTGAAACACCGACTTCAGCAGTTCCTAGTATGCCACCAATCGGGAAGCCTCCGCCGAGACCTTTGGCAAGTGAGATAATGTCAGGTTTCAACACCGTTTGCTCGTATGCATAGCGTGTGCCTGTGCGGCCGATTCCTGTTTGGACCTCGTCAACAATCAGTAAGATGCCATGCGTGTCGCACAGCTCTTGGATCGTCGCTGCGAATTCCGGAGTTGTCGGGTTGACGCCTCCTTCCCCTTGTACGATTTCTAACATGATTGCTGCAGTTTCTTCATTAACAGCACCACGTAAGGCTTCCGCATCATTGAACGGGACATGCGTGAATTTTGATACGAGTGGACCAAAGCCATTTTGGACTTTGTCTTGGCCCGTTGCAGACATGGCGCCGAATGTGCGGCCGTGGAAAGAATTTGTGAATGTCACGATATGATGCTTTCCGGTGTGACGGCGTGCGAGTTTGATGGCGGCTTCGTTCGCTTCCGCTCCACTGTTGCAGAAAAAGGCGTGGTCAAAATGAGTGCCAGACGTCAACAAGGCAGCGAGTCGTTCCTGTCCACTGCTTTCAAATAAATTCGAGACGTGCCATAGTTTTTCGGATTGCTCTTTTAGTGTCGCATTGACCTGCGGATTGGCATGGCCCAGAGCGAGCACTGCGATTCCAGCGATGAAATCGAGATATTCCTTACCATCTGCATCCCAAACTTTCGTCCCCTGCCCTTTGACGAGTTCAATCGGGCGGCGTGCATAGTTTTGGAACAAGCGGCTTTTTGTAAGTGATTCAGGCATTCGTGTGAACCTCCTTGGTGAGTCGAGTAATCAGTGGGTTGGTCGCCTGGACAGTCGTGCCGACAAGTGTATCATCGGTGATTTGGACCGCCTTGACTCCTGCTTCGAGGCAGTCGAGCGCGGCCTGTACTTTCGGTATCATCCCTCCGTAAATAATACCATTCGCGACCCACTTCCGAATATCCTGCTCACTCGCAGCAGACACGGTGACTCCGTCTTTTTTGATGCCCGGTGTATCGGTCACCAATAGCAGGGATTCTGCCTGGACACCGGATGCGATACCCGCCGCTAGTGTATCCGCGTTGATATTGAGCGGATCTCCTGTTGCGGAAGTTCCGATGCATGCGACGACTGGAATAATGCCGCCTTTTAGAAAGAGTTTGAATTTTAACGCGTTGACGTCTGTTACCACGCCTACTTCCCCGTATATTTCCTGCTCTAAATAATCACTTGTAAACACACCATCAAACCCACTAAGACCAGCTGCTGAAATACCCGAAGCATTGATCTTTCCGACGAGTCCCGAGTTTACTTCCCCGATCAGAATATTGCGGATCGTCGCAATCATCTCAGGTGTCGTGACACGGATGCCGTCGATTGTTTCCGATACAACGCCTTGATGCGCAAGTGCTTCATTGATGTTGGGACCCCCGCCGTGAACGACGATGATGTTCTGCCCTGCAGCTACTCGACGTTTCAAACTTTTAATAAAGGCTTCGGAAAGGTTCGCGAGCGTGCTGCCTCCGATTTTGATGACGTGGCAATTAGGAACGATAGCTTGCGTTGATTTGGACATAGTCATACGTCAAGTCACACCCCCATGCGCGGCCTTCGCCTGGTCCGTGGTGAAGGTCCACTGAAATTGAAATCTCGTGTTGCTTCAAATAGTTCATTGCTTGGTCTTCGGAAAATTTCACTGGTTCGCTGTCTTCCACGACTAAAATATCCCCCAGTTTGATAGTAATCGTTTCTGGATTGATCTCCATTCCGCTATAACCGACCGCTGCAATGATGCGCCCCCAGTTCGCGTCGCATCCGAAAACTGCAGTTTTCACGAGTGGCGAACCGACAACTGTTTTTGCGATTTTACGTGCTTGTTCATCGGAAACGGCACCTGTAACATTCACTTCGATTAACTTCGTCGCGCCTTCCCCGTCTTTTGCAATCAGTTTTGCAAGGTCTTGAGAGACCATTTCGAGCGCCGATACGAATGTGCCCCATTCCGGATGATCCGGTGTGAGTGCATTGTTTTCCGCAAGTCCGTTGGCAAGGACGAGCACCATGTCGTTTGTTGATGTGTCCCCGTCTACCGTAATCGAGTTGAACGTTTTTTCTGTCACTTGCGAAAGAGCAGCTTGCAAGTGCTCGGAGTCGATGTTCGCGTCTGTCGTTATGAAGCCAAGCATGGTCGCCATGTTCGGCTCAATCATGCCAGATCCTTTTGCGACGCCTGCGATGACGATTTCTTTCCCATCAATCGTCGTTGCGTACGATGTGTTTTTCATTACCGTATCGGTTGTCATGATGGCTTGTGCGAAATCGAGTGCGCCCGTCAACTCATCGTTTGGTTGAAGTTTTGCCGTACCATGGATGATCGGTGCCATCGGAAGTGGCTCGCCGATTACGCCAGTTGACGCGACACCAATCAGTTCTGGTGCTATGTTGAACTGGTCAGATGCGAGTTGCTGCATGGCGAGCGCGTCGAGATACCCTTGTTTTCCTGTACATGCATTGGCGTTTCCGGAATTGACGAAGATGGCTTGCATCTTTTTTGTGTTGTAAACAACATCTTTTGTGACTTTCAGTGGAGCTGCTTGAATCGCGTTTGTTGTGAAGACGCCTGCTACTGAAGCCGGTACTTCGCTGATGACGACGGCGAGGTCCTTTTTCTTATGCTTGATGCCACAGTGTATGCCGGTCGCGGTGAAACCTTTCGGTGAGACGAGTGATTTTCGTTCGATTTTTTTGAGTGTTTGTGTGATAGTCAATTCCATAAGAGTCGCTCCTTTTCGCTAGATCATGAGAGGGACGAGGGTCAGCCCCGCCTTTTCATCGAGTCCGCACATGAGATTCATATTTTGAACGGCTTGTCCGGCCGCACCTTTCATCAAGTTATCGATCACCCCGACGATGGTTGCCCGGTTGGTCCGAGGGTCGATGGTGACTTGGATGTCACAGAAGTTCGAACCGTACACTTGTTTCGTGCTGAATACGGGTTTGTCAGCTAGCACACGGACGAACGATTCCTTGTCGTAGGCAGTTTTCAAGGCTTCTTGAATTTGTTCGTTTGTTGTACCTGACGTTAGCGGTGCATAACTCGTTGCCATGATGCCACGCGTCATCGGGACGAGGTGTGTATTGAACGAGAGCGTCGGTGTTTTACCCGTCAGCGCGGTGAGAGTCTGCTCGATTTCTGGGATATGTTGGTGGCTATTGATTTTGTAGATTGAGAAATTCTCGTTCAGCTCACTATAATGCGTGAGTTGCGATGGTTTGTTTCCTGCACCAGAAACGCCACTTTTTGCATCTGTATAAAGATGTGCCGGGTCGATCAGGCCTTCTTTAATAAGCGGAAGCAAGCTGAGTAGTGTTGCCGTCGGATAACACCCCGGGTTTGCGATGAGCTCGGCTGTTTGGATCTGTTGCCGGTTCCATTCTGGTAAACCATAGACCGCTTTTTGAACCGCCTGTTGGGGAGCTGCCGGTTTTTGATACCACGTTTCGTAAGTTGTGGGGTCTTGGATCCGGAAATCACCGGAGAGGTCAATCAGTTTTGGCCCCTTCCCGAGCAGATCTGGGAGAATGGTCGATGCGACGCCTGCTGGGGTGCCTGTAAAGACAACATCTAGCTTTGCGAGGGTATCTATCGAGATGGCCTGCAAAGGTTGTTCGATTATATTCATTAAATGCGTATATTTATGCGAAATGTGTATATTTTCTTCTGATGAGGAAAACACGTGGATTTCGTGGACGTTCGGGTGGTTTGTCAGAATCCGGATGAGTTCTAGTCCGCCATACCCTGTAGCACCAATTATGCCGATTTTCATAGTGGTTTCAACTCCGATTCCAAAACAAGTTATTTTTTAGTATACGACTGCATAATTATAAAGTCAAATGTATTTTTAGATGTGGAGCCGACTGTTCAGAAATTGTGCGGAATGACAGCGTGGACCGTGAAGCGCTCTTTGCTTCATGGGCCGCGATGGCATTTTGCGGGATTTCTAGGAGGCGTAGCTCGATTCCATTTAGATGTGGAGAACGCCGCTACTTTTAGTAGTCAATCTCTGGCGTTACGGCAGTGAGTTCCAGGGGGAGCATAGCGGAGCCTCCTCTTGGCATACGAGAAGCTTGCACTTCTCGCCTCCACTGTAATTAGATGTGGAGCCGACTGTTCAGAAATTGTGCAAGATGACAGCGGAGCCCGTGAAGCGCTCTTTGCTTCATGGGATGCGATGGCTTCTTGCGGGATTTCTAGGAGGTGCAACTCGATTCCATTTAGATTAATAGAACGTCACCCCAGGAACTCACTACCTCCTCTTGTCGATTGAATTTAAGAGCAGTATCACTCAAAAACATTGAATGGTGACAAAAGATTGGTGACAGGCACCAAATGGGAACTGCTGGTAAATGGTGACAGGCACCATATAAAAAAGACCCACACCTTTAGAGTGCAGATCTCGATAGTTTAGTTGTTCCCATTGTCATTGCCTTTACCGTTTCCATTGGAATTCGAGTTTCCGTTAGAGTTCGAGTTTCCATTATTCTCAGAATTTCCGTTGGAGTTGGATTTTCCGTTTTCACCCGAATTCCCTTTAGACTGTCCCGGAGCTTTCTCGGACTTTCCAGGGGCATCTTCTGATTTACCGGGTGCACTTTCGGACTTTCCGGGCGTGTCTTCAGACTTGCCTGGATTATCACTCGATTTCCCAGGGGCTTCGTTAGACTTCCCAGGATTGTCACCTGATTTACCAGGGGCTTCTCCTGACTTACCTGGTGGCTCCTGGCCGTTTGCTGGAGTCTGTCCAGATTTGCCTGGTGCCGTTCCAGCTTGCCCCGGCGCTTCTGAGGTTTCTTCAGATGCAGGTTCTTCCACTTCAACTGCTTCTTCAATTGGCGCTTCTACCTCTTGCTCTACGGGTTCTGATTGATTGGCTTGTTGTACTGCAAATTCAGCTTGTTCAATCGCATCGGCTAGTTTTGTACGAATCAGTTGATCACGTGTCGCATCCGCTGAAAACTCTGTACCTTCTAATGTCTCAGCAAGTTCTACAAGCACTTCTTCAAGTTTGCGATTTTTCAAGGCGTCCGGTTGATCATAGCCTTCCACATAAACAACCGTCCCTTCATCATCTATGCCGATTTCGATACGCTCTCCATTTTCAAGGTCTACGAAGGCATATGCTTCGGGCATATCCGTTAAGGTCGCGCCAAAGATCAGGAACACTGTGGCTGCTACCGCTAACACTGGTGCAAGGAAGGTCGAGTTTGCTCGGAAGTAGGAAAGTTTGTATTCTGTGAAATACGCGTATTCACCAATATCAACTTCTTGATCTGGAATGCCTTTCATGAAGTCGCCTTCATCGGACAAAAAGATGCAGTAGTCTTTATTGATTTCCATCACGATTCCGTAGTGTTTCATTCTCTTCTTCCTCCTTTCACCATTGTTTTTAGAGCGGGATAATCTCCTGTCAGTAAAATGACGAGGGCAATCAAGTATTTTCGGTGACGTTCAAGTGTTTTTCGTGAGATGTCTACAAGGTCTTCGATTTGTTTCAGTGGCAATGTGTGTTTCGCTTCTAGATGTTCGACGAATTGCGGAGTGTCGGCAATAATGTGAGCAACTTCTATAATGGTCTTCCGGGAATCTTCATGTTTTGGCGCCAGTTTTGTCAGTTCATCAAATGTAAGATGAAATGGGAACAGCGCGAGTTGATACGCACTAATTTCTTCTTTTCGTTGCATGCGCAACTGATAGTCTGCAAATGTACTAACCGCTATATCGGCCATTTCAACATCCGCCGCTTCTCCCGTCAGGTGCTGCGTATGGCGTTGTTCTTTTCGGATATGGTCAATAATCCGGCGTTTAATAATCAAATGCGCAAATGTTGTAAGCTTGGCAGATGACTCCGGATTGTAGTTTTCGACGGCTTCATGGAAGGCTTGATACGCGATGCTGTATTCTTCATCGTGTTCGTCTATTGCTCGCTTGCATATAAAGGAAGCTGTTTTTTTAATGTAAGGGGTGTGGGCAATGAGAAGGTCGTGCAGCGCCTCCTCATCCCCTGCCTTTGCACGCATCACGAGGTGCAGCTCGTGATTGTCGTTTTTCGAAAACAAAGAGAATCGCACTACTACCCCTCCGTTCTTTCCTATACTCATTTCTTTAATAGTACCATAGAAAAAAGCGAGGAAAAGAACTGTTCTGTTTCAGGTTTAAAGTTGAGTAGAATGCACGATACCGTTGATTTGGTTGGTGTTCTACGTAGTATTATTCGCATGGGAAAGTTGATTTATGGGGGTCTTTTTTAAGTCGAAAGTAGAATTAAGCGAAAGTGATCTGTTCAAGAAAGGTCTTTGAGACTTAGGCTCTGGCTAGTTCGGGGGAAAAGTCTCTTTAGTCGGACATTGAAATCGGGTTTGCGGACATTGAATGGTCCTTTCGCGGACACTGAATCGAGTTCCGCGGACATTGCCAGTTGGGAGTGGTGACAGGCACCAAATGGGAGTGGTGACAGGCACCAAATGGGAGTGGTGACAGGCACCAAATGGGAGTGGTGACAGGCACTAAATGGAAACCTCTGGTAATTGGTGACAGGTACCGATTAAAAAAAGGAACGCAAAAGGCGTCCCTTTCAAAATTGTTATTTTTTGCCATTACCTTTTTCTTTAGCAGCAGCTTTCTTTTCTTCTGCATTAGCTTGCGCTTCGTCTGCTTTAGCTTGGGCTTTTTCTACTTTTTCTTCTGCTTTTGCTTTCGCTTCGTCTGCTTTAGCTTGCGCTTTTTCTACTTTCTCGTCTGCTTTTGATTTTGCTTCGTCTGCTTTAGCCTGCGCTTTTTCTACTTTCTTTTCGGCTTTGCCTTGAGCAGCAGCTTTCTTTTCTTCTGCTTTAGCTTTGTTTTCTTCAGCTTTTACTTTTCCTGCTACTGCAGCTGCAGGAATTTGTTTCTCTGAAGGCTCTTCTGCGACTTCTTCTTCAATTGTAGGCTCTTCAACTACTGGTTCCTCGACGACTGGTTCTTCCTCTACGGGTTCCTCGATGACTGGCTCTTCAACTGGAGCTTTCTCGTTAAGTGCATCTAGTTGAGATTGGAATTTGTCGATGTTCGCTTGAATTGCAGTACGTGCTTGATCGCTTCCAACTTGCTCATAGACTTTTGTCATGATGGCAATCTTGAAAGCAAGTTGTTCTTTTTTCATTTCAAGCTCTGTGTTTTCGTCAGTCGGTTCTTCGCCCTCAACAGGCTCTGCGCCTTCAATTGGCGTTTCTTCGTCGACTGGCTCTTCCACATCTTCACCAGCTTCAAGTTCAGCAATCTTAGATTCGAAGCGTTCCACAGCTTGTGTTAAGAGTGCTGTGATTTCTTCGTCGTCAATTTGTACAATCAGTTCATTTAGTTTAGCAATGCGTTCTTCAAACACTACTTTTAGTTCTTCGTTTGAAGGCGCTGTCTCTTCGTATAAGTTATCATTCTCAACGTCTGTCGAGTCCACAACTGGAGCTGTCGTTTCCTCTATGTCGTTTAAAGAAACAGATTTGTACTCATCTGCCCAAGCATATGTTGCGCCTGTTACTGTCATTGTGGCAATCATCGCTGCCGCTGTCATACGTTTCCATTTGCGTGTCTTCATAATCCAATCACCTCATAGGAAAAATTTTTACCGCCGAAACGGTTTACGCAATCCTATTCGTGAAGAAGTATTCGATTTTTGGGGGTATAGCTGAATTTTCAGGTAATTAGACCTACCTTGCCTGGAAATGGATGTAATCCCCAAGTGGTGACAGGCACCATTTGGGAACTGCTCCCATTTGGTGCCTGTCACCCCAAAAGATCACCTCAAAAAAACCACTCCCGCTAACTACTGGGAGTGGTTGATCTCGCTTTATGTTTTTTATACAGGTCTTCCGCCGCACCGGAACCGAGCATGACACCCGCCACGATTAGGAAGAAGCCGACGAAATGCCGGAGCGTGAGGATTTCTCCAAGGAAGAGACTGGAAAGAATCATCGCAAATAATGGGTTCAAATTCATGAAGATAGCCGATTGGGTAGCTCCTGCTTGCCCGATCGCATAGTTGTAGATCATATGCCCTAGTGCTGTCGAAATCAAACCAGACGCTAAAAATATGACCCAGAAAATTGGTGGCGCGTCGAGAAATTCGACCATTCCACCCGGCTCTAAAATCAAACTTGTCACAATCAAGCCAATCGATCCAACACCCATCATATAGGCCGTCATCACACGCGGGTCCAGTGTCCGCGCAGCTTTAACTACTACCATATAGCTTAGTACCTGCGACAAAATCGAAATGAATATGTAGAAGTCTCCGATATTTGTATCAAATCCTGTGGATCCGACCAACACCGCAATGGTGACTCCGGAAATTCCAAGTATCAGGCCTAACCACTGGAGACGTGACGGGAAGTATTTCAAGAAAATCGCTGCAGCAATCGCCGTCAGGATCGGTCCCGTTCCAAGTATCAAACCACCGGAAGTGGCAGACGTTTCTGCAAGTCCAAGGTTGAGAAATAAATGGTGGAGCAATACATTGGAAAAAGCACCGACCAAGATATATTTCCATTCCCGCTTTGTCGGTTTCCGCAAGATATTTAATACCTTCAAAATTAGAAAGACAGCAAGACTTGCCATCAAGATACGGATTCCTGTCACGGTAACAGGAGGCACGTAGGTTCCAATGAATTTCAGCATCGGAACATTGGCGCCCCAAGTAAACATAACGCCGACAAGCATCCAGTAGATTTTCACGCGACTCATGACGCGCCTCCTCTCTTTAGAAACGATACACTTGTCGTTTTATGAGTAAACTGAACACGATGTACGCAACAAATGACACTACGACTGGAACGACCACTGTATGGATGCCGAAAAGATTTCCGTTTTCCACATTGTAAAAATGCAAGGCGATGTAGCCAAAGATTCCTGTTAGCATAGAAGCAATCGCGCCATATTTATTGCCGTATTTCCAGTAGAGTCCGAGCACAATCGGCCAGATGAATGCAGCTTCTAATCCTCCGAACGCGAACAAGTTCAAGAAGATTAAAAGTTCTGGTGGATTCACTGCTAGAACGAAGACGATCGAGCCTAAAGCAGCTGTCACACCAAAACTAAGACGCTTCACTGTTTTCATCGATGCATTCGGCTGAATGTACCCGAGATACACATCTTTTACGACAGACGAACTGACAAGTAATAACAAAGAATCGACTGTCGACATGATGGCCGCTAAAGGCGCAGCTAATACAATTCCTGCAAGCCATGGGGGTAATACCTCCAGTGCAACCATTGGTATCACTGTATCCGGCACTTCGATTCCCGGCATAACAGCACGTGCGAAGACACCAATCAAATGCATGTTCAACATGATAAACCCTGTCACAATTGTTCCGATGACAAGTGCCCGCTGCATGCCCCGAGATGTTTTGTACGACATCGCTCGAACAGCAATTTGTGGAAGTCCTACGACTCCGACACCCACTAAAATCCAAAATGACGAGACGTAGGCCGCTGACAAGTTCCCGTCATTTCCATATGGTGTCACGAGATTCGGGTTTTCCGACAACAAGTCTTGCATGATAGTTGGAATCCCGCCCCCTGCGATGATAACGGCAATGAGTAATATGGATGTACCAATGATCATGATTGTTCCCTGCACGGCATCCGTCAGGGCGACCGCCCGAAATCCTCCAGTCGTCACATAAACCAGGACAGCAACCACAAAAATAAAGAGTGCAGACGTGTAACTCAGTCCCGTCAACGTTTCAATGAGACGCGCACCACCGACCCATTGTGCCGTCATTGCCGAAAATAAAAAGATGACGATAGCAAATGCTGACAAGATGGCAACGAACGGACTGTTATAGCGCGCTTTCAAGAAATCAATCAGTGTCACGGCTTTATAGCGACGAGCGATGATCGCAAACTTTTTCCCGAGAATCAGAAGTACGAAATACCCCGTCACGACCTGGGTCATCGCAAGCAACACCCAGCCAAACCCCATAGTGTAAGCCGTACCGGGACCTCCTAAGAAACTTGAAGCACTCCCATACGTGGCCACCATGGTCATCGCAAGAACAAATCCTCCGAGCTCGCGACCGCCTAAAAAGTAATCATTTAAGAAATTTCCGGAACTTCCCTTTTGTTTACTCGCAAACCAACCTGTCGCAAAGATCGCAATCAAGAAGAACACTAGCGGGACAATCACTTGCCAGTTCATTCTCGCTCCTCCTCTTCTTCAAACGACACTTCGGTGAGGAAGAATCTCGCAATCACAACAATCGTCAGGGCAATCAAAACAAATCCGACGATGCTGCTGTAAAAGAACCAATCCGGAAATCCTAGAATATACGTGTATTCTTCAACCGGCCGACTCCCAAGTCCGTAAGCGAAGCCAAACCACCAAAGAAAGTGAGCAATTGCAAGGCCTACACCGATTTTCGCTTCCCGGTGAGCGATTTTAAAACGAGCGTCCATGCCAACCCTTCTTTCGCTTTTCTAAATTTTGTATGTATGTGTGAAAGTATACTCTTTTTACTTAAGATGTGGAAGGTGTTCGAGAAGAATTTAAGGTGACAGGGACCAAATGGGAGCTACTTCCATTTGGTGCCTGTCACCCCCTAAAGAATCAAAAAACACCCCTTAAGATTCAAGGGGTGTTCAAGACATTAGTTTTCAGCGTTCTCAGCGTCTACTTCTTCCTCTACATCTTCTTCAGTGTTAGGTACATAAGGCTTTTGAATAAGGAAAGCCATGTAATCTTTCCACCCTAGAGCTTTTACAGTTGCCCAGCTCGGAAGTTCGAGTGGTTGCGGGAAGAACGTACGTGCATTGTTACGTCGAAACGTATCATCTAGCACGATTTGACCGTTCACTAGTCCATCGTCCACAATAACAGATTGCGTCTCGGGCATATCAAATGCAATAGTGACCGGGATTCGCCCAATCTTACCTTCTGCTGAGATGGAATAGATTTCTGCGTATTCTTTGTTTCGCGTAATCGTCCAATCATCTCTTAGACGCATCGCCCCCGTCGCTTGATCAATTGTGATGATCGTGTTGACGTTCGCTCCAAATGGAAGGCCTTCTAAAGGTTCTGCAGGCGTTACCTGGATTTCATAAAGTGGCAGATCAGGATGTTGCTCAAACTGCCCGTGAATTTCTTTCCAGCGATTGTCGGTCACTGGCATCGTTCCTTTTCCAGCGACTTGTGCTGCATAAGATTTCGCGAGATGGGTAGAATAGGCTTGTACCGGTTGGGCGGCCTCGATTTCATGCCAGTGTTTTTCTTCAACGAATGTGACCAACGTCTGCTCGGATGGCACGATGTGGAACACAAGTTGTGTTTCAAACTCTTCTATTTGTTCAACAAATCCATCAATCGGACTCACAAATTCTAAGTTTTCTGCGGTTGAGGAAAGCTGTGCTTGTACAATTGATAGCTCCCGTTCAACTTCAGCAATTTTTTGTTCAATTTCGGCAATCGCACTATCGTATGTAGCGTCCTCTGTGATTTCTACATCGACTTCTAAATTGACAGTGACATCAACCACGTCATCTTGACTGTTTCCAGAAGAAGTAGCCCGTCCGTTGCTCGATGTAGTAGAGTTGGAACGACTCTTCGCCGTTCTCAGGCTGGACAAAACTGCTTCGAGGTCCCGAATTTCCGTTTGATACGCACCGACCATCGCATCCCATTCGGCACGAAGCGTGTCTCGTTCTGATGTATCAAGGATGGCTAACGTGTCACCAAGCGCAACTGCTGCTCCTGGTTCAACGATGACGGTTTCGAGAACGTCACGTTCAAGTGTCACTTTTAAAGTGGTAACCGGCACTGTGACCGCTTCTTTTTCAATCTCGCGTTTGAACTCTCCTTCAGCTACTCGGATATGCTCATCGATGTAATAGTTGCGTGCGATGATACTATCTTCTTTGAAAACCAAAATGGCGTTCGCAGCTAGAAAAGCTGTAATCGCAACTGCAAGACCCACTGTGTAAAACCGGCGCATTAGAAACCACCTCCTAATACCCATGACTCTAGAGGCAATACGCTAATCAAAGCGACAACAGCTGCAAATACTGTCGTCAACGCTAACAAAATCGAAAGAAGTACAGGTGTGGAAAGAGTTGTAAAACGGCGTAAAAATTGTAGTTGAATGGCAATCACAACTCCTGTGAATAAGGAGAATTGATTGAAGAAATAATGAAAGTAACTATGATCTAAAAATTGGGCCGCAACGGGACCAAACGATAAGAATGAAAGATGCGTTGTATAGCCTAGCATTACAAAGACTAAAAGTAAAACCAGTTTTTCAATCAACAAGGTTGCTACTACGTATAACTGCATGACAGCTGCAATCCGTAATGGAATTTTGGTGATGAGGTGAAGGAGCCAGCTGACTCCAAAGAAATGGAAACCAAAATAGAGTGCAGCAAACAAAATGATTCCGAGTAAGGAAATCCACCTTGCAGCAGCGTATGTATCGGTAAAGCCTATCACATAAAGTGAAGTGAGAGCAGTAGTGGTCATTCCCCAACTGTTCATAACGATATATAAGAGTATGGTGCACGCAAGCACTACACTTACGCATTTTTTAAATCCACGAATCGTTTCAGTTTCAGCAAGGTTATTGAGTAATGTTCCCCTGGTGAAAAAATAGCGCCAAAAATGAAATTCTAAAAACATGATAGACCTCCTCATCCATAAGGATAATTCTAGCATATATTGGATAGAGGGATGAACGGAAACACTAACAAATAAAGAAATATTTTGAGTGTAACTTTTATATAGGAAAGACGACTACTTCAATAACAGAAAGGGGCGGATTACAATGCGGCAGTTGTTTGATTTGTCGTTTAGCTGGGGGGATGTTGTATTTGGTCTGATTGGATCAACTATCTCTGTGCTAGTTTTACAATTTTTCTTCTAAAACAGTAAAAGCATCTATCAAACGGCGGTTCGTGTGATAGATGCTTTTTATTGAGTTGAGTTATACATACGTACCTCCATCATGCTTAGTGGCTAATAATTGATAGAATAGATCAACATTACGTTGTGTCAGTGCGTTGTCCATCAATCGTTCAAAATTTTGAAGCTCCAACTCTTGGATGAGCTCGTTCACTTCTTCGTTACTTTCTTGCTCAGCGACCGGTTCAACTAGAACTTTGAGATGGTCGTGAACGTCTGAAACAAGTAACAGTTGATACAGTGGCAGTCGAATAAAGCGGTTGCCTTTTTGGAATACAAAGACTTCGGACAAGTTTTCAACTTGCAGTGTGTCTTTATTCAGGACAATCTCTTTGCCTTCGACAGGAATGAAGCTAAACACTTCATCATCTTTACGTAGTGAAAAGTATTGATACGCAAATACCAGGCGAATCTTATTGTCTTTTATTTCTGTGTGGAACGGTTTCATCATCTCGACATTTAGCATGTTCTCCCCCCTCCTTTTATTGTTAGAATATTCTGTTTGTATTAGTGTATCATATTCCCGAAAAATTGTGCATGAAAACATCTTTGTTCACAAAAAAGTAATAAAGAGCCTAGTAGCGTTGTCTAGACTCTTTTCAAGTACTTCTATTTCACAGTACGGTTTTATTTTGGACCTCTGCTTTATTGTTTACTTCTCACTTTAGAGGGTCTCATCATTGGACGCTCCGAGAAGTACCCGATTCCGGAATCATGGATCATCATAACACATTTCAATGGAAGTTCTCTTAGCTCTGTTTTTGTTAACTCCTTTTCAGTTAAAACTTCAATTTCATTTCCACAGGAAGTTGCTTTTACTTCTACATTTTTTAGATATTCGATTGTTTCCTCAGGTTCACATTTGGTGATTTCTAAATAGACATTTTTTCGTTGAAGATTCAGATTGCATAAATGAAATGTTGTTTTATACCGTGGCATTGTCTTCACTCTTTCATTAGTTATTTTATACTATATTTTGGTTATAAACTATCTCAATTGGGATTTTATGCTTTTTACCATTTCGGTAAAAAATCACTTTATCGTATACATCATCGGTATTCTTGCCATATTGGTAAGAGGAGTGAGACGCATGAAATTTCATGAAAAACTAAAGGCTTATCGGGATGAGCAATTGGATATCTCTCAAGAAGAGGCCGCAAAGCTTTTAAAGATTTCAAATGCTACACTCTCGCGCTATGAATCATCCGCGCGTCAACCTAGCTTAGAGATGATAAATTTAATTCGCTCAGTATATCGCTTGTCCGATGAACAATTTTTGAATCTGTTGACGGATGATCAAAACAATCGTAAAACTACAGAAGCTTTTGTAGAACAGGCTAAAGAATCACAAGACCGCTATTATGCACAGTTCCAACCCTTCGTTTCGGAATTGATGGCGAATGCAGACTTTAGGAATCTACTACTTCATTTACGTGAACTATCGAAAGAAGAGCGCGAGCAACAATTAAAAGAGTTCACTGATCAACTGAAAGGATGACCAAACATGGATGCGAAATTCGCAATCCATGTTTTTTCTTTGTCCAAAAGACGTTATAATGGAAGGATAGTCTTTTAGAAATGAGTGGTGAACCCCTGTGAAAGGGATGACAGTTCAGCGTCTTTTGACGTTTTATGAAGAACCTATAGAACAGTTTATGAAGCAGCTCGGTAAGTACTTGATGGCGGGTGTCGCACAAGATGAGTCGCTCGTCCGGAGTGCACAATCTTTTGTTCGGAATGGTGCCGTTCAACTTGTTGATTATAAGCCGGTCCAGCACGAAGCCGATTTTGTGGTTCGCGATGTTCAGGATGCGTACGTCCATATCTCGTTCTATGAAGAATCATCATGTTCGTGCAGTGGACGAAAAATGTGTCGCCATCAGGCTGCTGTGTTGTTTTATTTTTATCAACATATGAATTCGTTAAGCGAATGGGTGAAAACATGGCGCTCCCATGCCGACCACCAGTCGATTGCAGCGATTCAAAAAGACCGCACGCCACTCGCTTGGGAACAGTATGCTAGTACATTACTCAATCAACTTGTCATGCAAGAACATGCATCGAGCTTTTTCCTCATGGAGTTTGCGCTCGGCGATTACAAACGGCAAATGCAGCGCATTCGTCCGCTTGAACGGGAATGGCATGTACTGTTTGATACGAGTGTCACCTTGATGACCCTTGTAAAGTTGTGGCCGACATTTAACAGTTTAAGTCGTGAGAATGAACGCGGTCGCGTACGGTATTATCTAGACGAAACGATTCAAGAATTGAAACACCAATTCAAGCAATTGCAGCAACAACCGCGTTTCTTTGCAGCGGATCCGTTTTATGAGCGCATCGAACGCTACGTGCGCCACTTATTAACAGATGCGGAAGGCTATTTCTCACAGCGCAGTGCTCTCTACTCACATTATTGGTCAGAACTTGGGACATCCAAGCACGCACGAGAGAAGGAACTGGCTTTCTTAGAAGCGCATTCCGAAACAAAAGATGGCAACTCGCTGCTTCAAGTCCGTCAATTGTTTTATTTCCAACTTGGTCAGACGGATCGTTTACTGAAATCGATGACAAAGATTCCTACAGATGAAGTCGCAAACTATTTGTCGCTTATTCAGTTTTCTCTTGAGGAACACCAAATCGAGATGGCCACACAAATGTTTGAACGGCTGCTTCCGGCTATTGAGGAGTATCTAGATACCGATACGCGCGCTTCCCGACTTGTGTATACACTTCGTTATATCGAACGACAGCTCGACTTGTCCGAAGAAAGTCAGGCTAAGTTTTATCGCATGCTCATTCCATTTACGCTCGAACCGTTTTCGAATTGGTTGATTGATCAAGAGCGCTATAATGATTGGGCCGATCTGCATCTTTACTGCCAAAGCGGAATCACGTATGCAGAAACATGTGGATTAGAAATTGTAAAAGACGAGGCTCCGTTTGTCCTTCTTCCTCTCTATCACATGAATGTGATGCGGGAAATTAATGAGAAGAAGCGCGACAGCTATAAACAAGCTGTGCGTTATATGAAGAAGATGAAACAGCTAGCAAAGGCTGCTAACGAGACCGTCTACTGGAATCACTACGTTCAAGAGATCCGCGAAAAATTCCGTCGCTTGCGGGCATTCCAGCAAGAAATGGAGAAAGGAAATCTGTCACTGTGAAACTATTTTCAGTTCCAATTACTGTAGAGAAACTAGATGGTGGGTTTGCGGTTTCAAGTCCAGGTAGTACGGACCGCTTGAAGACGATTCTTTTCGGAAAGCACCGCGATAGTTTTTTTGGACTTCCTATAGAAGACAAAAAGGGCAAATTTTTATTGTCGAGCTTAGATGCAATCGACTTATTGCCAAACCCATCGGATATCTATGAATTTTATGGCCATGACCCGGAATCGACGAAACACTTTGACGCGATTCAAGAAGCGGCTTCGATTTACCATAATAAAAACCTTTGGGATCACGTACGTTTTGACGTCAACAGCCTGTTCGTCACAGCTAGTGAAGACACGGCCGTTACAACCATCGTGGAGACCGCGATTTTGCAAAAAGCACGCCAAGCCGCGTTTTCTTACGATGACTTAGTCAGCTTACAAGAGTATTTCAAGTCTGGCGGTTGGCCGATCGATAAAGTGCAGCAACATCCGGAAATTCACGTAGCCCTGCGTTTGATGGAGCCAGATGATATGACGGATGAGTGGATTTTGGAGACAGTCGTTCGGGGTGTGCGCAGTTCAAGTTACTGGACGCCTGCTGTGAAAAAGCGCTTCCTTCCGATTGAAGAAGCACTACCACCGAAGTGGGTTCATTTAACAGACGTCATCACAACATTCCAACGTGGTGTCATTCCGTTCGTGTCAGTGCTTGATGAAGAGTTGGAGAGCTTTTTCCACGTTGCCCTCGATGATTTACAGGTAAGAGACTTTTTGCGCCACGATTTAGCGAAACTTCAAGCGTTTGGCTATGACGTCGTGTTGCCAGCTTGGTTAAAGGAAATCAAAGAGTCGAAGATGCAGGTCCGTGCTTCTGCCAGTGCAGGTCGCTACAAGTCTGCTGCTGGCCTTGAACAAATCATTCAATTTAACTGGAACTTCTCATTAGGTGGTCAAGATATTAGCGAAGAACAGTTCCGCCAAATGGTAGAAGAAAATCGTTCGTTTATTCGTTCAGGTGACCAGTGGTTCCAAATCGATGCGCAGTGGATCCAAGAGATTCGCAAGCTGCTCGACCGTTCAGAAGAAGAGGAATGGACCGTGCGTGACTTGTTGTTCCAAGAGCTTCCGGATGAATTGACAGTGCCTGCAGAGGATGACGATTCAGATGACCCGCTCATCCAGTTCCAGCTCCATCAGTCCCTCGAGAGCTACTTGACACAGCTACAAGAGAAGAAGGCCTTCCCAGAAATTCAGCCATCTCCTCGTCTATTGACCGAGCTACGTCCGTATCAACAGCTTGGGTTGAACTGGCTCGGGTTTATGCGCAAAGAGTCGTTCGGGGCGATTTTAGCCGATGACATGGGTCTTGGGAAGACGGTTCAGTTGATTGCCTACTTATTGCATGTGCATGAACAGCAGCCGGACACACCGTCTCTCATTATCTGTCCGACGTCCGTTCTTGGGAACTGGCAAAAAGAGCTTCAAAAATTCGCACCTTCTCTTCGTGTCGCGACACATTACGGCTCCAATCGTGGTGAAATCACGACGGATGCAGATGTAGTGTTAACGACGTATGGGATTGCCACACAAGATGCCGAACCGCTTCAGCGTGTCGCTTGGAGTTCGGTAACTTTAGATGAAGCGCAAAACATAAAAAATATGCAAACAAAGCAGTCACGGGCAATCCGTAAGCTGCGTGGTGTGCACCATATCGCATTGACAGGTACTCCTGTTGAGAACCGATTATCTGAGCTATGGGCGATTTTTGACTTTATTCATAAAGGCTATCTCGGTTCATTTAAGTCGTTCCAAGAAACGTATATGGCGCCGATTGAACGAGATGAAGATGAACAAGCCAAGCACCGCTTGCGTACGAAGATTCAGCCGTTCTTGTTGCGCCGCACAAAGCGGGATCCTGACTTACAACTGAATTTGCCTGAGAAGCTTGAGCAGAAAGAATACTGCGCATTGACGACCGAGCAAGCTGCACTATACGAATCTTTGATTCAAGAATCAGTGAGCCAACTCGGCAATCTCAGCGGTTTCCAGAGGAAAGGTCTAGTTCTTAAAATGCTGAGCAAGCTGAAGCAGTTGTGTAACCACCCTGCGCTCTATTTGAAAGAACCGTTTGATGAAGCGGAGACGATGCTTCAGCGATCTGCGAAACTTGCAGGAATCGTATCGCTCGCAGGTGAAATCGCTGCGCGTGGAGAACAATGTCTGATTTTCACACAGTATATCGGCATGGGCCATCTATTGCAGCACTGCTTCAGTGAACTGTATGACATCGACAGTCCATTCTTAACAGGCAGCATGGCAAAAGGACAGCGCGACGATTTAGTTGCCTCTTTCCAGGCGGGTGAGTTTCCGATATTCTTATTATCGCTCAAGGCTGGCGGAACAGGTCTAAATCTAACAGCTGCGACTCACGTCATTCATGCGGATCGCTGGTGGAATCCGGCGGTCGAGAATCAAGCAACGGACCGTGCTTACCGTATCGGTCAGCAACAGTTCGTGCATGTGCATAAGTTTTTGACAATCGGAACAATTGAAGAGAAGATCGATACCTTACTCGAACAGAAGCAGTCGTTGTCAGACGAACTGATACATTCGAGCCAATGGATCACGGAACTTAGTGATGATGAACTGACAGATCTTTTGACACTTTCCTGATGAATTCAGCCTCTTTGTTATCCCCATACCAAAGAGGCTGGTTTTTTTGAGAGAAACCTACACATGGCGATGTGTTAGTGTTTTTAGACTGGAGTCGTATTTGGTTTAAAATCAGCAGGAATTTCAAAACGTTCTTCGTTCATTTCCACACGATCCGCAGGTTGTTCTTCCTTGCGTTTTGTTGCCAAGAATCGTATTTCTTCTACAATGACTTCGGTGACATAGATGCGCGTCCCTTCCTTGTCGTAGGAACGGCTATGTATCCGCCCTGTCACGCCAACGAGTGATCCTTTTCCACAATACTTGACGGTCAGATCCGCCAGTTTGCCGAAGATCGTACAGTTGATGAAGTCCGCTTCATCTTTTTTGTAGCCGTTTGGTACAGCAATCGCAAAGCTTGTCAGCCCCCTTCCATCTTGAAGTGTTCGAAGGGCTGGGTCTCTGGTCAGCCGACCGATTAGTGCAACCTTGTTCACAGTTCTCACCTCCCTTCTCGCACAGCATACTTCAGGGTGTTGAGTGCTGGCAAATGGACAAAATGGAGTTTTCATAGCCGTTTTTAGCCATTTTCGTCATTTTTCGCTGTGAAAATTTCATTTTCAGAGGAGTTTCGATGTGAAAACTTTAATTTGATCGTTTCTTAAATTTTTTTTGCGCTATGCTATACTTGTGAAAATGCAGTGATTTGGAGGCCAAACTTAGTTATGAAAACATTTAAAGTGATCGAGACATCTATTTTGAGTCAACACGAATCAAAACTTGTTCCAATCGAAGATGGTATTATCATCAATCAGGAAAACTCTTCTCGCTCTTGGGCGATCGAGTTGTTTACGACGAAAGATTTGAAACCGTATTTTGATGATTTAGTGGCTACACAAGAAATCGTAGAAGCCCGCGTTGTGATCTCATACCCTGAGAATGAACCCGCTCCGTTTGAGGTGATGGCCTACTCCGTCAAACAGGTCGGCGATTCGATTTCTGTATTGTTCCGCGGCACGTTGAAGCAAGCGCGCCGAAAGTACGCAGAAGGATTGCTTGCTGAGTTGATTGAAGATGGTTTTGAAGGCGATGCGCTTCTTGAGCGGTTTGAGAAGGCGATGAAAGAGCGGCCAGTTTTGAAAGAGGATGAGGACGCTTAAGATGTGGAGTCGACTGGTTAGAAATTGTGCGCTCTAAGACGTTGAGTTCCACTACGGGGCTGCTTTCCGTGGGCGCTGCGTGAGCTTCCTCGTCGCAGGCTCCTGCGGGATCTCACGGCAGACTGGAATCCCACTGGAGTCAACCCCTCCCTTCCACTAAGTGCCCAGCACAATTTACCAATAGTTCCCAAAAGGTACCTGGACCCCATACAATTTCAACACAATTTATAATTATCCATTTTCTAACACAGGAATGCGTGGTGGCATTGCATACTTAATGAATAGTCATGAATGTCAGAATAGTGTTTGGGACAGGTACCTATAAAAAAGGATGAAAAACCTCCTTTCGCAAAAGACTCATCACAGCAAAGTGACTGCTGTTAGTCTGTTACAGAAAGAAGGCATTATTCGGGAGTCGCACTCATTACCAAATCCTAATGGGTAGTATGAAAGCGACTACACCGCACATATTAGTTTGTAGAGTCTTCAACTTTTGGTCCGATTGCAAACAAGATATCTGCTTCGCATGCAATTTCTCCATCTACTGTCGCGATGGCATGACCTTTTCCAAGAGAACCGCGCAGACGCGTTAGTTCTACTTCTAAGCGAAGTTGGTCACCTGGTTTGACTTGGCGCTTAAAGCGACAGTTGTCGATGCCTGTGAAGAAAGCGAGACGACCTTTGTACTCTGGCATTTGTAGGACAGCGGTTGCGCCTACTTGTGCTAGAGCTTCCACGATGAGGACACCTGGCATGACAGGATACCCTGGGAAGTGACCATTGAAGTAGTCTTCATTAATGGATACATTTTTTAAGCCGACTGCACGTTTTCCTTCTTCCATCTCTAAAATCCGATCGACTAGTAAAAATGGATAACGGTGTGGCAAAATCGCTTGAATTTGTTCTGTCGTCAACATACAAAATTCCCCCTTATTCAGTCGTACCATTCATAATATCAATAATGTGTTGATAGGTTTCCCACTTTAAAGCGTCTGTTGGGTCGCCGCCACCAATAACGGCATAGCCCACTGTAAGTCCAGCAACGATTGCACCTGCAATAAAGAGAAGGACAAGGATGACGCGTAACCAAATCGGGAACATACGAATTTGGACCCAACGCGTTGGCTTTTGCGGCTTCTGCTCTGTCGTCTTCTGTTGTTCCTCATTAGTAGTTTCACGAGCAGCTTTCGCTTGCTTACGTGTCACCACTTTTTTTTCTTCTTCCATTCCATGTGCTCCTTTACATGGCCTTTAGCGTCGTGATGATTTGCTGATTCCGTCTAGAATCATACCCGTTCCAATGGCTACACAATCCATTGGATGCTCCGCTAAGAAGACCGGTACTTTAAGTTCATCTGTCAGCAAGTGATCCATCCCGTGAAGAAGTGCGCCTCCACCTGTGATGATCACACCGCGATCGATGATGTCTGCTGAAAGTTCAGGTGGTGTCTTTTCCAATACATTTTTACATGCTTGGACGATGACAGCGACCGACTCATGCAGCGCTTTTTCAATTTCTTCTGAAGCGATGGTAATCGTACGTGGTAAGCCTGTCACCATGTCGCGTCCACGAATCTCCATTGTTTCGTTTCGGCCTCCTGGATAGACTGTGCCGATTTCCATCTTTATAGTCTCTGCTGTTCGTTCTCCGATCAACAGTTTGTATTCACGCTTGATGTACTGCGAAATGTCATGGTCAAATACATCGCCTGCCACTTTGATGGACTCAGAAGTCACGATGTCCCCCATTGAGAGGACAGCAACGTCTGTCGTGCCTCCACCAATGTCGACAACCATGTTACCACTTGGTTGGTAGATGTCCATTCCCGCACCAATTGCAGCTACTTTTGGTTCTTCTTCGAGGTAGACTTTTTTCCCGCCAGATTTTTCCGCTGCTTCGCGGATTGCTTTTTGCTCAACACTTGTAATATTGGTTGGACAGCAAATCAGGATACGAGGCTTCGTGAACATACCTTTTACGTTCAGTTTATTGATGAAATGCTTCAGCATTTTTTCCGTTACATCAAAGTCAGCAATGACACCGTCTTTTAAAGGACGAATTGCCACAATATTTTCAGGAGTACGTCCTAGCATTTTACGCGCTTCTTCGCCTACAGCGATTACTTGGCGCGTTTGTCGGTTCAGCGCAACTACGGATGGTTCGTTTAAAACTATCCCTTTTCCTTTTACATGGATCAGCACGTTGGCTGTACCCAAATCTATGCCTATATCTTTTGAAAACATTCTCGTCGGGGTCTCCCTTCCCAGCCTATCTCTCTTAGGTATCTCAACTTTTAATTTTATCACACTATTTGTCGAAACGTATAATTTTTTTGAGGATTGCGTCTTTTAAAAGCATAAAAAAACAGCCCCTCTATGCAGAGAAGCTGTTTGAAATTATATAGGATAGTATATGGAATTAGACCGGTTGTACTTCGCGTTCTACTGTCTCTGTACCAACTCGTTCAACGTCTGCCCCTAATGCTGCTAGTTTCTTGTCAAAATTCACATATCCACGATCTAAGTGTTTCAATTCTGTAACACGAGTTACACCATTTGCTACAAGTCCAGCTAGAATAAGTGCTGCAGCTGCACGTAAATCTGTAGCGGCTACTTCTGCACCTTGTAAGTCTGATGGATTCTCCATTATTACTGAACGTCCTTCGATCTTCAAGTTTCCGTTCATGCGTCGGAATTCTTCGACGTGCATGAAGCGATTCTCAAATACCGTTTCCGTGATAATGCCTGTGCCATGAGCCGTCATCATTAGTGCCATCATTTGTGATTGCACGTCTGTTGGGAATCCTGGGTGTGGCATTGTCTTGATATCTACTGATTTCAGTTCGCCTTCTGCTTTAATACGCAGACCCGCTTCAGTCTCAGTGATTTTAACGCCCATTTCCTGCATCTTCGAGATAAGTGCTGTCATATGTTCTGGAACAGCGTTTTCGATTGTTACATCGCCACGTGTGATAGCAGCTGCTACCATGAACGTTCCAGCTTCGATGCGGTCAGGAATGATTGTGTGTTCTGCACCTGTTAGTTCAGCGACACCTTCAATTTTGATTACGTCTGTACCAGCACCTTTGACTTTACCACCCATGTTGTTGATAAAGTTTGCTAAGTCGACGATTTCTGGCTCTTTTGCTGCGTTCTCGATAACAGTTGTACCTTCAGCAAGTGCTGCAGCTGTCATGATGTTTTCTGTTGCACCAACGCTTGGGAAATCGAGATAGATTTTCGCCCCTTGAAGGCGTCCTTTCGTGCGGGCTTCTACAAAACCTTGACCGAATGAGATAGTCGCTCCCATTGCTTCGAAACCTTTTAAGTGTTGATCGATTGGACGACTTCCGATTGCACAGCCGCCTGGAAGTGCTACACGAGCAAATCCATTACGCGCTAAGATTGGCCCCATGACAAGGATGGATGCACGCATTTTGCGAACATACTCGAATTGCGCTTCGCTTTCGAGTGGTGCTGTCGAATCAATGATTACTTGATTCATTTCGGGTTTGTAGTCGATTGTTGTGTTGAGGCTGCGAAGAACCTCGTTAATTGTATTTACATCTGCAAGAGATGGTACTTCGTTGATGATGTTCTTTCCTTTTGAAGCGAGAAGTGCTGCAGCAAGTACTGGTAACACTGCATTTTTAGCTCCTTCTACTCTTACGTTTCCTGTTAAAGCGCGCCCGCCTTTTACGATAATTTTATCCAATTTGGTTACCTCCAAAGAATTGACATGGCCTTCATATATACATTCACATACGGAATTTGTTGAAATTAGGGTATTAAAACACAATTTACATCATACAATGAAATGCGAAGTCTGACAAGTAACTTAATCCCCTAATTTCACAAGTCTAGTTGCAACTATAGTATGTGTTTTCTCTCTCTAATGTTCAGCTAACTTTTAGATACCCTGGTACATTCTACTTAAACATGATACGACAGATTATTTCCCGGGAAATAGAAAATTTTCGAACGCCGTCGAACTATGGACATATCCTAGAATAAGTATTGGAGCTGGGACGACCAGTTCATGAGTTGTAAGAAGAAGTTTCCGGCCGTTGTACCGATAACTAAGCTAAGCAAAATCATCATCACTTGGACTTGAAATACATGGCCTTTTTTAAACACAACATCTAGTCGAACACTTTGCAGTCCATAGAAAGCAATGGCTATGAAAAAGAGATGGACACTGATGGCAATTATTGATTCAATCGCTAGATCTGTTGCTAACACAAGCTCTCTCTCCTTTCACATACTTCTCATTATACCTATAGTTTATGAGAATTTGGTGAGAGCCTTTGAAGAAGTTGTGAAACTTTTCAAAAACGAGTTAACTAGTAGGTGATTCGCAGTCTTTTGTCGTTTTATGGGGGTTGGGTTTGGGGTTTTTAGAAAGGGTTGAAATAATTGAGGTTGGGTTTAGAGGAACGTGGGGAGCCGTTCCATTAGGTTGGTTCAAAATGCGCTTAGTTATTTATTTGGGCAAAGAATAATAAGTCGATTTTCCACTGCCAGATTTGGTGCAGTTTAGTTTGGTGAGGGCTCGTAAAATTGTATCTCTGCATCCGTAGCCTATAAACTCTTGTATTTCTTTCCGTTTCAATTGAGATCCAACTATTCGAAACATACTTATAATTGTGTCGTTGAGTATAGATAGGTCCACCTTCTGACAAACAGTGCAACTAAACACTCGTTCATTCTTCATAGTTTGCAGCTGCTGTTCACACTCTAAACAAAATATACCTTTTATTAATTTATTTGGATCAAATGAGTAGCGGTTACATAAGGGTAATTCTTTGAAGTTCTTGTTCAAAGCATTAAATGAACGAACAACTTTCTGGAATTGCTCTCTGTCGCAAAGTTCTGGTAGGTCATTAAGCTTTTCAATATAGAAATCAACTTGGTTTTTATACAAGACTTTTGTGGATTGAGGAAAGGAAGCGATTTTAGCATTCGGATGGCTAAATACAATGGCGGAGTATATTGGTAATCTACTTTCTATGTTAGTTAATATATTTTTTATCGCTCTCTTATTCCTGGTTAATTGATGAATCGGACAGGCTAATTTTTCTTGCACACCTTCAAATGTTCGAATGATGTGAGCAGGATTCTCTTGAAACTCGATCTCACCTTTAATATTTTTGATTTCTAAATGGAGGATGTATCGATTTGTGATTACTAAAGTATCGAACTGAAAGTAGTTGCCGAATTTAGATTGGGTGTGGAAGTCAGGGATAATGGAGTGGAGTTTTGGGAAAGGAATGTTTTCGAGAATACGATCTATTTTAAGTTCTCCGTCGTGCCCAGCTTTGGCAGTTGCATATAATTTAGTGAAATATGCTTTCTCATTCACATTACTTTCGGGAATTCTAAGGGACAGTTGCTTTAGAGCGAGGAGCTGGTCACGTCTATCTCGTATAATTGGTTTGGTTTTAATGTAAGTCGTCATGAATTTTCTCCTTTTTTGTTTAGTTTAGCTGAAGTGACTTCATTTGAAAAGAATCTACTGAATTAAGTTCTAGTTTAGAATTGTTTACTAGCTTTCGGGTTGATATTAGTCTATTTTGGTCGCTCACAGTGACTGTACTGGCTCTTTCGTCGCTAGAATTGCGATTTGCGTCGCTGGATCTTCAGATTCGTCGCTAGACTCGGAACTTTCGTCGCTCGCAGTGACTGTACTGGCTCTTTCGTCGCTAGAATTGCGATTTACGTCGCTGGATCTTCAGGAATCGTCGCTAGATTCGGAACTTTCGTCGCTCACAGTGAAATTAAATGTCCCAAAGCCCTTCCAAACAAAAGCCCTTCCAAACAAAAGCCCTTCCACACTCCAATCCCTTATGCCCCAAAGACCTTCCTAGCAAAAGCCCTTCAACACTCCAAGCCCTTATGTCCTTAAGCCCTTACTAGAAAAGCCCTTCAACACTCCAAGCCCTTATGTCCTCAAGCCCTTACTAGAAAAGCCCTTAAACACTCCAAGCCCTTATGTCCTTAAGCCCTTGAAAAAATCCCCAACAAAAAACCGCACCCCCAAAACTGGGAGTGCGGCGAGTGGATCTTACATATTACCCTCTTTAACGTTGATACGATTCATGGCACGCTGTAACGCAAGTTCCGCACGCTTGAAATCGACGTTATCTTGTTTAGACTGCACGCGTTCTTCCGCACGACGAAGTGCTTCTTTAGCACGAGCAGCGTCAATAGATTCAGCAAGCTCTGCAGAAGGTGTCAAAACTGATACCTGCTGTGGGCGAACTTCAACGAAGCCGCCGCTGATAGCAACGTACTCGACTTTGCCATCACGCTTGAGCTTCACTGCACCAATTTCAAGAGGTGCGACCATTGGAATATGCCCTGGCAAAATCCCAACTTCACCTGTGACCGTTTTGGCGATCACCATATCTACTTGACCATCGTATACTGGGCCGTCTGGAGTGACAATATTGACTGTTAATGTCGGCATTTGCTTTCCTCCTGGTCCCGTGTATTAGGCTTCTACACCCATAGCTTTAGCTTTTTCGATTACTTCTTCAATGCGTCCAACTAGACGGAATGCATCTTCTGGAAGGTGGTCGTATTTGCCTTCAAGGATTTGTTTGAACCCTTGAACTGTTTCTTTAACTGGTACGTAAGAACCTTGTTGCCCTGTGAACTGCTCCGCTACGTGGAAGTTCTGAGACAGGTAGAACTGGATACGACGTGCACGGTTAACTGTTTGCTTGTCGTCATCTGATAACTCGTCCATACCTAGGATGGCGATGATATCTTGAAGCTCACGGTAACGCTGTAAAGTAGACTGAACTTGACGAGCTACTGTGTAGTGCTCTTCTCCAACGATTTCCGGAGAAAGTGCACGTGAAGTAGAAGCAAGTGGATCTACCGCAGGGTAAATACCCATTTCAGAAAGTTTACGCTCAAGGTTAGTAGTTGCATCTAAGTGAGCGAAAGTTGTTGCTGGAGCTGGATCCGTGTAGTCATCGGCTGGTACATAGATCGCTTGGATCGATGTTACAGAACCTGTTGACGTAGACGTGATACGCTCTTGCAGTTGACCCATTTCCGTTGCAAGTGTTGGCTGGTAACCAACGGCAGATGGCATACGACCTAGAAGTGCCGATACCTCAGAACCTGCTTGCGTGAAGCGGAAGATGTTGTCGATGAAGAGAAGTACGTCTGCACCCTGCTCATCACGGAAATACTCAGCCATTGTCAAACCAGATAGAGCTACGCGCATACGTGCTCCAGGTGGCTCGTTCATTTGACCGAATACCATTGCTGTTTGTTTGATTACGCCAGAATCGCTCATCTCGTGGAATAAGTCGTTTCCTTCACGTGTACGCTCACCAACGCCTGCGAATACAGAGATACCCGCGTGCTCTTGTGCGATGTTGTTGATTAGTTCTTGGATAAGAACCGTTTTCCCTACTCCGGCACCACCGAAGAGACCGATTTTACCACCTTTGATATATGGTGCTAAAAGATCTACTACTTTGATTCCAGTTTCAAGGATTTCAACTTCTGTTGAAAGGTTTTCGAAAGTTGGTGCTAGACGGTGGATTGGATCACGACGTTCTGAAGTCGGGATTTCTTCTCCTAAGTCAATAACTTCTCCTAATACGTTGAATACGCGACCAAGTGTTGCGTTTCCAACTGGAACAGAGATAGCTGCACCCAAGTCTGTTACTTCCTCGCCACGCTTCAAACCATCTGTTGAAGACATTGCGATTGTACGAACTGAATCGTCCCCTAAGTGTAACGCTACTTCTAGTGTTAGTGTAGAAGGCGCTTCATTTGGACGCTCGATCGCTACAGTTAATGCATTGTAGATTTCTGGTAGTTGGCCGTTGCTGAACTTTACGTCAACAACCGGTCCCATTACCTGTAGAACATGTCCTTTGTTCACTACTGTTCCCTCCTGTCTTACTCTATTCTAATGCTGCCGCTCCGCCAACGATCTCCGTAATTTCTTGCGTGATCGCAGCTTGACGCGCACGGTTATATACTAATGTCAAACTATTGATTAAATCGGATGCATTGTCTGTTGCACTCTTCATTGCTGTCATACGTGCAGCATGTTCACTTGCTTTTCCGTCGAGTAACGCACCGAAGATTAAGCTCTCAGCGTACTGCGGAAGCAATACTTCTAAGATCGCTTCAGGAGACGGCTCGAATTCATACGATGCTGTTCCTGCTTCTGGTGCGATATCCGTTAATGGCAGTACCTTCTTCTCAGTGACTTCCTGAGAAATGGCACTGACAAAGTGGTTGTAGTACATATAAAGTTCATCATACGTACCTTCTGTGAACATACCAACAGCTTTGCGTGCAATCTCTTTAATGTCTGCGAAAGACGGCTGATCCGGAAGGCCAACTTCCGACTCAATCACGTTCGCTCCGCGTTTTGCAAAGAAGTCACGACCCATACGTCCGATTGCAAAGATGACGTACTCATCAGCTGAAGCATGACGAGTGTTGATTGCCGTTGTTACCGCACGTAGAACGTTCGCATTGTAAGCACCTGCTAGACCACGGTCAGATGTAATGACGAGGTACGCAGTCTTTTTGACAGGACGAGACGTGAGCATTGGGTGACTTGCGTCAGCTGAACCGGATGCAATCGCTGCAACGACTTCTTGAATTTTCCCCATGTATGGAACGTATGCTTTTGCATTCGTCTCTGCACGGTTCAATTTCGAAGCCGAAACCATTTGCATGGCTCTTGTGATCTGACTAGTTTTCTTTGTAGACGTAATTCGATTTTTTACATCGCGTAATGATGCCACTGGTATTTCACCACCTTATCGTTTTTTATTCGAACTTATTCGCTTGCTGCAAATGTCTTTTTGAACTCGTTGATAGCGTTCACTAGATCTTCGTCTGCAGGAAGGTCTTTAGTTGTACGAATGTGATCTAAAACGTTTGTGTGGTTTGAATCTAACCAGCTAAGAAGTTCGTTTTCGAAACGACGAACATCATTTAATGCTACATCGTCAAGAAGTCCACGTGTTAGAGCGTAAAGAATGATAACTTGCTTCTCAACTTTGATCGGTGAGTTCAAGTCTTGCTTCAATACTTCAACAGTACGTTGACCACGGTTAAGTTTTGCTTGAGTAGATGCATCTAGATCTGAACCGAACTGAGCGAATGCTTCTAGTTCACGGAAAGCCGCTAAGTCAAGACGTAGTGTACCTGCTACTTTTTTCATTGCTTTGATCTGGGCAGAACCACCAACACGTGATACAGAAAGACCTGCGTTGATTGCTGGACGTACACCAGAGAAGAATAAATCAGACTGTAAGAAGATCTGACCATCTGTGATTGAGATTACATTTGTTGGAATGTAAGCTGAGATATCCCCTGCTTGTGTTTCAACGAACGGTAATGCAGTGATTGAACCTGCACCAAGTGTTTCATTCAACTTTGCAGCGCGCTCAAGTAGACGGCTGTGCAAGTAGAATACATCCCCTGGATATGCTTCACGACCTGGAGGACGTTTTAATAGTAGTGAAAGCTCACGGTAAGCCGCAGCTTGTTTAGAAAGATCATCGTACACGACAAGAACGTGCTTGCCTTGGAACATGAATTCTTCTGCCATTGTTACACCTGCATAAGGAGCTAGGTATAGTAATGGAGATGGTTGAGAAGCCGAAGCTGTAACAACGATTGTGTAATCTAATGCGCCTTTTTTACGTAAAGTTTCTACTACGTTACGTACAGTAGATTCTTTTTGTCCAATAGCAACATAGATACAGATCATGTTTTGGTCTGCTTGGTTAAGGATCGTATCGATCGCAACAGATGTTTTACCTGTTTGACGGTCACCGATGATTAACTCACGCTGTCCACGACCGATTGGCACTAGTGCATCGATCGCTTTGATACCTGTTTGAAGTGGCTCGTGAACCGATTTACGCGCCATAACACCTTGTGCTGGGCTTTCGATTGGACGAGTTGTTGTTGTTTCGATAGGACCTTGCCCATCAAGTGGCATACCAAGTGGGTTTACTACACGCCCGATAAGCGCTTCTCCTACTGGTACTTCCATAATACGGCCTGTACGACGTACTTCATCGCCTTCTTTGATGTCTGTGTATGGTCCAAGGATAACGATACCTACGTTGTTTTCCTCAAGGTTTTGCGCCATACCAAGTACACCTGTTGAGAACTCAAGAAGCTCTCCAGCCATGACGTTGTCGAGACCATGAGCACGAGCGATACCGTCACCGACTTGGATAACTGTACCCACATCGCTTACTTTCATTTCAGATTCGTAGTTTTGAATCTGCTGCTTAATCAAGACACTGATTTCTTCAGCTTTGATGCTCATGTATGTCACCTCTCATATTTCTATAGTATTAACCGATCAAGTTACGCTTCAAGCGAGTAAGTTTAGAACTTAATGTGTTGTCGTAAATGCGGTTTCCGATTTGAATGCGTAGGCCACCAATTAAGGATGGGTCTACTACGTTATGAATATTTAAAGAACCTTTGCCTACTTCTTGTGCGAATGCAGAAGAGATGTGTGCACGTTCTTCGTCTGTTAAAGCGCGTGTTGAGTAAACCGTTGCTTCCGCAATTCCTTGTGCTTCGTTTGATAGAGCACTGAATTCTTCCACAATGGCTGGAAGTTCGTGCAGGCGTTTCTTTTCAACAAGAAGCTGAAGTGTGTTCACAACTGCTGGGCTTGCTGAGCCGAATACTGTACGAATTAATTCTTTCTTTTTATCTAAAGAAAGTTTTGGGGAATCGAACAAGGCTTGCACGTCTGCGTCTTGTTTCCAAGCTGCTTTGATTTCCGTTAAGTCCTCACGTGTTGTAACCAATGTATCGTTTTCTCGTGCCAGTTCGAATAAAGCGATGGCGTAACGCTTTGCTACTGCAGATTTGCTCACTTCGCTTCGCCTGCCTTCGCAATCGTAGCCTCGATTAATGCACGATTATCTTCTTCCGTAACTTCTTTCTCAAGCACTTTCGATGCAGCAAGTACTGACAAGGAAACAACTTCCTCACGTACAGCAGCAATCGCGCGTGCTTTTTCAGTTTCAATCTCACGTACAGCAGACTCTTTCAAGCGTGCTGCTTCTTCACGTGCAGTTGTCATAATCTCTTCACGAGAAACGTCGCCTTGTTTCTTCGCGTTTTCAACGATTGCCAATGCTTCCGTGCGTGCTTGTTTTAGTAATTCACGTTGCTCGTCAAGTAGTTTTTGTGATTCGATACGGCTGTTTTCAGCTGCTTCGATCTCGCTCGCTACTAACTGCTCACGCTCGTTCATGATTCCCATTAATGGACCCCATGCGAATTTCTTCAACAGTACCATTAGTAATGTAAAGAAGAATAAAGTCGCTAAGATATCCCATGTATTTAAGCCCGTGGCGCCAGCCCCGAGTACCAGGTAATCAAAAGACACGATTGTTTCACTCCTTTCAAACGCTATTCCGTCGTTTTCTTGCTTCTATTGAGTAAACAAAAACTTTGTTGTTTTCTGTGGTTGTTTTGCTTAAAGGAAGTGGCGGATATGCTCCGCCACTTAAGTTTTAATCAATTATTGGTTCAATGCGATGAACGCGATAACTGCTGCGATGATTGGAAGTGCCTCAACTAATGCAACCCCGATGAACATAACTGTTTGAAGTGCGCCACGTGCTTCTGGTTGGCGAGCGATACCTTCAACTGTTTTTGAAACGATAAGACCGTTACCGATACCTGCACCAAGTGCTCCTAATCCGATTGCGATAGCTGCTGCTAATAAACCTACTGAACCTGTCATTGTGTAGTTTCCTCCTAAAGTTTGGTTGGTTTTAAGTTTATACTGAAGTCCCCTTCAGTTTATATTAATGGTCGTCTGCCACTTTATGTGCCATATACACCATCGTTAACATAACAAAGATAAATGATTGGATACCCCCGATGAAGATCGAGAATCCGATCCAGGCCATACCTGGAATGATGGCTCCGATGAAGCCAAATGCGCTTGCAGTTGCGAGTCCGGCGATAAGTCCGAGTAGTACCTCACCTGCGTAGATGTTTCCGTAAAGACGTAGACCAAGTGTCAACGTGTTTGCGAATTCCTCAATAACTTTTAGTGGTGCCATGAATGGCAACGGTTTTGCAAAGTCACTGATGTACCCTTTGAACCCTTTTGCTTTCACGCCGTAATAGTTAGTTAATGCGATAATCATTACAGCAAGCGTCATCGTTACAACTGGGTCAGCTGTTGGTGATTTCCACCACAAGTATTTGTCATAAACGATGGCAAATGGAAGTCCGAGGATATTCGACACAAAGATAAACATAAGAAGCGTGATTCCAAGTACATGGAAGCTTCCGCCTGTTTTCCAGTCCATGTTGCTTTTGATGATGCCTTTTACGAAGTCCATAATCCACTCCATAAAGTTTTGCATCCCTGTTGGTTTGAGTTTCAAGTTACGTGTCGAAATGACAGCTATCAAGAACACGATAAGCGTCGTGATGGCAAGCATCATCAATGTCGACCAGTTTCCTGTCATACCGAGAAACTCATATTCTGGAGCTAAATGATCCACTAGTAGTTCACCTCTCTTTCGCATCTTCATTTTGTTTGCGTATCGCAAATACTAGCTGTTCTATGACCAGTAGAACATACGGTATCATTAGACCAATTACCGTACTGATCAAATGGAAATATTCAGGTAGCGATAGGGCAATCGCCACTGCCGCAATTCCTGAAGCAAAGCGTAATCCAGTACCGAGACTGACGCGCTTTTTTCCTTGATCAAAAGCACGGTCAAACTTCAGCATTCGACGCTGTAGGATCCAGAAGTTATAGAGTCCAAAGGCTGCCCCGAGACCGATGCCCGCAAATATGGTCGAATACGGCGTGAACGCTGCACCGAGCACACAGGCTGCGAGCAAAAAGAGTATGTACTTTTTCTGCCGCTGGTAAATGTGAAATAAATTGAGCATTGGAATTCTCCTGAATTTAGATTCGAATGGAAGCGAGATTTTTCGCTGGTTCTGGGGTGCTTCTCAAATGAAGACGCTAGCTTGCAGAAAGTGGAATAGACAGTCGGATTTCAGTATGAAACCCCTATCATTAATATCCTTTGTAAGCATACAATAGCACCTATTTCATGTCAATTGCATCCTGTGAAAAACATCACAAGACACCTCTGTTCGACAAATTACGGACATAATTCTTTTGTTATGTTTGGAAGGGGGTGTTTTTCGAACAAAAAATCCAACAGTGCCTAGGCGCTGTTGGAGAAAATAGAGCTTTCAATTGTTATATACGAAAGTTTTACGAGACGCAAACCAAGTTGAGTGGAATGCAGGGGCTGACTCCAGTGGGATCCAAGTCGGAACGTGAGACCCCACAACGAGACGAAGTCGAAGTGAGGAGGCTCACGCCGCGCCCTCGGAAAGCAGCCCCGGAATGGAGCTCAACGTTTAAAAACTTACTTCGTACCAAATAAACGGTCACCCGCATCGCCAAGACCTGGCACGATGTAGCCGTGATCGTTTAGCTTTTCGTCAAGCGCTGCGATATAAACGTCGACGTCTGGGTGTGCTTGTTGCAATAATTCGACGCCTTCTGGTGCTGCAATTAAGCACATGAATTTGATGCTTGTTGCTCCGCGCTTTTTCAGTGAGTTGATGGCTTCGATTGCTGAACCGCCTGTAGCAAGCATTGGATCAACGACGATAAAGTCGCGCTCTTCCACGTCTGCTGGCAATTTCACATAGTATTCGACCGGTTGCAACGTTTGTGGGTCACGGTAAAGGCCGATGTGTCCAACTTTTGCTGCCGGAATCAATTTTAAGATACCGTCTACCATTCCGATTCCTGCACGTAGGATTGGCACGATACCCATCTTCTTCCCTGCAAGGACCTTTGATTTTGTGACGGTTACAGGTGTCTCCACTTCCGTTTCGACTAGTGGCATGTCGCGTGTGATTTCAAAGGCCATCAATGTTGCGACCTCATCGACTAACTCGCGAAATTCTTTTGTTCCTGTTTCGACGCTGCGGATATACGTTAATTTATGTTGAATCAGTGGGTGATCAAATACGAAAACTTTTGACATCCTGTTCACTCCTCTTCATTTCATTCTGACCTATTATAGCAAAAAAAAGAGAAGACTTTCTAGGTCTCCTCAGTTTTGATTATTTCGTCTATTTGCGCGAGAGGTAATGGCTTATAGAAATAGTACCCTTGTCCGATAGAACAACTCATTCCACGCAGTAAAATCATTTGTTCATAGGTCTCAATGCCCTCTGCAACGGCTCGAATATCGAGTTTGTCAGCGAGATCGATAATTGTTTGGACCACCGCTCGTGTTCCACTCGTATGAATTTGTGAGATGAAGCTCCGGTCTAATTTAATTTCAGAGATCGGAAGTTCATGCAAATAACTGAGTGATGAATAGCCAATTCCAAAGTCATCGATGGAGCAACGAATCCCCTCTTTTGCGAGATTTTTCAAAATCGTCTTTGCCTGCTCCAAGTCTTCAAGACGAATACTTTCTGTCAGCTCCAGCACAATGCATTCTGATGGGAGGTCGTAGTCTTTTAACAATCGAAGTAAACTTTCTAAAAAGCCAGATTGATAAAAGTGGTTCGGCGAGATGTTCACTGCCACTGGGTAAAGGTATTTGTGTTTAGATTGGCGGTCACTTTGCCAGGATAAAACTTTATTTAAAATAATCATCTCGAGTTGGTCAATTTTACCCGCGCTCTCGGTCGCTTCGATGAAGTCGACTGGAGAAACGATGCCAAGACGACTCGAGTTCCAACGCGCAAGTGCTTCAAAACTGATGATCCGACCGCTCTCCATATCGACTTTCGGTTGCAAATGGACATCAAATTCCTGCTCCCGCAAGCCAATTTCAATGGCACTTTGCAATTCCATATTGCGCTTGATGGCCTCATCCATCTCGACGGAATAATAACAAACTTGCTCCCCATTGCGTTTTTTCGCTTCCGACAAAGCAAGGTCCGCTTGGCGAATGAGCTGCGTCACTTCATCACCTTTTTGATACGGTACGACACCAATATGAAGAGGGAGAAAAATTTCCATTTGATCGATTTTGATTGGGAAATGACCAGCTCGTAGGAGCAGTTCTAGAATATCTCGGAAATCTTCCCGCCTTGTATTCCCTGCCAAAATAAGCGTTGTGCTCGTAAAGCGTGCCATCACATAGTTGTAGTCTTCCAAGATTCCGTCTAATCGACGACCTAATTCTTTCAACACTAGGGATGCGATTTCTCGTCCAAACATATCGACAATTTCCGGATGGTTTGTCGGTGTAACGATTGCGACAAATCCATTTTCTGAGTCCTCATCCAAATCTTTGACCTCTGTATAAAAATAGTTCATATTGGCAAGGCCTGTTTCCTGGTCTTGATACGCCAAATGCAGAATTTTTTCTTGATCCGCTGCATTGCGGAATGCGAGTAGAACGAGCGGCACGATTTTTTGAATAAACGCCATTTCGAGTTTCGTAGGGCTAATACTTTCGCGGAAATAAACACCGAACGTCCCTATCGTTTGCCGCTGGTGATTGACAATCGGGAAACTCCAACACGCTTTAAACCCATAAAGATTCGGACCTTCCCCGATATACGGAATCCAATTTGGGGAGTTCTCAACATCCTCTGTGATGACAACTTGCTGATGGTAAGCTGCTGCTCCACACGTCCCAGAATTCGGCCCAATCTCTAGACCCTCTATTACTTTTGAATACTCTTTCGGTAAAGACTTGGTGGCAAGTCCATAGAGATGGCCATCGCGCACGTGCATGATGCTACACATCGAACCTTCTGTGAAAAACTGCTCTACTTTATAACAAATTTCTTGAAGAAGTGAACTGATGGCATAGCCTTTTTCAATTCCTTCATAGATCTCTGCTTGCATTTCAATGATAGACTCTTGTTGTTTTTGGACAGTAATATCGGATTGAAGAGCCACTTCGAACACGGAATTACCAGCACTGTCATAAAACGTTTGGCCGATGACATCAAACCAAATAGGTGTGCCGTCCTTACAATAGTGTAAAACTTCACGTCTAGAAGATCCCATTTCATTAAAATCCCAGCTGATCAAACGCTCCGTCTCGTGAAAATGAGAACTGCTATGTTGACTTCCATAAAGAAAAGAGACACTCTTTCCATAGACATCCGATGGTTGAAATCCTGTCTTTTCAGAAAAGGCTTCATTGACATAAATGATAGGTTTTCCTGGAAGGTTAGGGTCCCGCACGATATAACTTGTATCAAATTGACTACCTATCTTTTTAATCCAGTGCAAGAGTTCTGTTCGCACCGCGTTATCAATCTGTTGGCTCATACCCGCCCCCCTCTACTGAATAGTCACGAATGACTTTCTTTAGTTTACGGAAAATTGCGAAAAAAAGCCACCTCATTTTTTTGGAGGTGGCTCGTAGTTCTCAAATATTAAGCATAAAGTGGAAACTTGTCCGTCAACGCTTTCACTCGATCTTTCGCAGTCGCGAGGGCCGCTTCGTCTTCATGATTTTTCAGAAGATCTGCGATAATTTTACCGATTTCTTTCATCTCATCTTCTTTGAATCCACGCGATGTGACAGCTGGCGTTCCAATTCGAATACCAGAAGTGACGAACGGGCTTTCTTGGTCGAATGGAATTGTATTCTTGTTAACTGTGATGCCGACTTCATCAAGGACATGCTCGGCTACTTTCCCAGTCAATCCTAAACCTTTTACATCGATCAAAAATACATGGTTGTCTGTTCCGCCAGATACGATACGCACTCCCTCTTCTGACAGAGTAGCGGCTAACGCTTGTGCGTTGTCGATTACTTGTTGTTGATACGTTTTGAAATCGTCTTGAAGTGCTTCACCAAATGCGACAGCTTTCGCTGCAATCACATGCATAAGTGGTCCACCTTGAATACCTGGGAAGATTGTCTTGTCGATTTTCTTTGCCCACTCTTCAGTAGTCAAAATCAATCCACCACGTGGTCCACGAAGTGTTTTATGTGTAGTCGATGTGACAAAGTGCGAATGTGGTATTGGATTTGGATGCAAACCAGCAGCGACAAGTCCTGCGATGTGCGCCATATCGACCATTAAATATGCACCGACTTCATCTGCGATTTCACGGAACTTCGCGAAGTCAATTGTGCGTGAGTATGCACTTGCTCCTGCTACGATCATTTTCGGCTTATGCTCAAGCGCTTTTTGACGAACATCTTCATAATCGATCAGTTCGGTTTCTTTGTTGACACCGTACTCAACGAAGTTGTACTGAATTCCACTGAAGTTAACAGGTGAACCGTGTGTTAAATGCCCACCGTGTGAAAGGTTCATTCCAAGGATTGTGTCCCCTTGCTCAAGTGCTGTCATGTAGACCGCCATGTTCGCTTGTGAACCAGAGTGTGGCTGGACGTTGGCGTGTTCTGCACCGAATAGTTCTTTTAAACGGTCACGTGCGATGTTTTCAACGACATCGACGTGCTCACATCCACCGTAATAGCGTTTCGCAGGATAGCCTTCTGCATATTTATTTGTCAGTACAGAGCCTTGCGCTTCCATAACAGCTTGTGTGACAAAGTTTTCAGAGGCGATCAGTTCGATATTGGCCTGCTGACGCTTTTTTTCGTTTTCCATTGCTTCGAATACGGCTTGGTCTTGCGCTTGAATGTTTTTCACTATGATGTTCCTCCTAGTTTCCATAAAATGCACGTCGTCCACCAATGAGCTTTGGACGTGTGGTAGCCGTGGTGACGATGGCATCACCAATCATCTTCACGGATGTTCGAACAGGTACAGCGACTTCTTTCAAATGCATCCCAATCAATGTTTGACCAATATCAATGCCTGCATGCGCGCGAATGTTCTCTACGACGACTGGGTCATGGAACTGTTCATAGGCATAGGCAGACATGGGACCGCCTGCAGATGGGACCGGTATAACCGATACTTCTTCGAGCTGAAACTTGTCAGCCGTTTCGCGACACATGGTGAGTGCGCGGTTTATATGTTCACAGCCTTGAAACGCAAGATAAACACCTTTTCGTCTTGCGAATTCCTCGAGGGGCTCAAAAAGTGCCTCTGCAACTTCCGTGGCCCCCGCTGTTCCAATTTTCTTCCCGATAACTTCTGAGGTGGAGCAGCCGACGACAAAGAGTGTAGCCGGTTTGATGTCCATGAGTTGTTCGAATTCGTTCAGCAGCTGTTCAAGTTGTGCTTTCCACTGGCTTGTTGCTTCCATTCCAAACGCCTCCCTCATAGGAATTGATTTAGTTGTTGTCTTCGATTTGTGCAATTTTGTTGATACGTGTTTCGTGACGGCCGCCTTCGAATTCGTTCTCGAGCCAAGTCGATACGATTTCGCGAGCAAGACCTGCCCCAATGACACGCTCACCCATTGCAAGGATGTTTGAGTTGTTGTGGCATTTTGTCATTTTAGCAGAAAATACGTCGTGGACGAGCGCACAACGAATACCTTTGTATTTGTTAGCGGCAATCGACATTCCGATTCCAGTTCCACAAATCAAAATTCCTGAATCAAACTCGCCTCCTGCAACGCCTTCACATACTGGCTTTGCATAGTCTGGGTAGTCCACAGAGTCTTTTGTTTGGGGACCGAAGTCTGTGACTTGATGGCCTAGTTCTTCTAGAAGCGAGACAATTTCTTTTCGTAAGTTGTTTCCGCCATGGTCGGATGAAATGGCAATGTTCACGTGCATTCCCTCATTTCTGTATCATTCGTTCAAGTCCATCATATCATTAATTTTTGTCGTTGTGGAGATGCAGTCGGTGAAGTGCTTTTTGTTGCAATTGTTCAAGTTGATACAGTGTAAACTGATAATCTTGCAAGTTCCCTCCAAACGGATCTGCAATTTCAAATGCGTTTTCTGGATCTGCAAATTCCGAATAGGTGAAGACCTTATCGCGATTTTCCGGAAACGCATGGAGAAGCGCATGCTTGTGACTCGTTGTCATCGTCAACACGACATCCGCCCAATCCAGTAGGTCTGCTGTCACGGGTTGAGAAGCATGCGAAGCATCTACCCCCTTTTCAGCCAAGGCTTGTTTGGCATGATAGGACATGTCCGCTCCGTGGCTTGCATAGACACCAGCCGATTGAACTTCGACGCCATCGAGCTCGCGCCAAATTGCTGCTGCCATTGGACTACGACATGTATTTCCTGTACAAACAAATAAAATGTTCATAGAAAGTCATCTCCTTTTTACCCCTCGTGGTTATCTCATAACCAAGTACCGCCCGCAGCTTTCTCGAGACGGTTCATCAATGCCTTGCCGACTCCTTCAGCTGGGAAAGCGGCCGCCACAATCAAATCGACTTCTACTTGATTACATGCCCGAAGTGCACTAAACAAGTGACGGCTAATTGACTCGAGTGACGCGTCAGTCCCGAGTGACAAAAACTCATCGTGAGGAAGGTAGCGATACTTTTCTGGAGCCACCAGCGCAATTTTTTTACCCATTCTGCGCAGCTCTTCCATTTTGTCACCTGTCATTGCCTGATCTAAATATGCTAAGTAAACCGGCGCATCTGGGGCATAATGCGTGTATTTCATTCCCGGAGCTTTTGGAGCCTGTTCTTCGCGAAGACGACCTGCACCTTGCATGTCTCCAATCACGTCTTGGAGCATTTCTTCTGTGATGGAACCTGGACGCAACAGTGCGGGTGGTTGAACGGTAAAGTCAACAATCGTCGATTCCAACCCGGCCGTTGCAGGTCCTCCATCCACAATCATTGGAATGCGTCCCTCTAAATCTTCAACAACGTGACTTGCCGCAGTGGGGCTAGGTTTGCCACTGCGGTTTGCGCTTGGTGCCGCTATAGGAATGTTCGCAAATTCAAGAAGTTCATGGGCAACGGGATGCGCCGGCATTCGCACACCGACTGTGGATAACCCAGCTGACACGGCTGGCGCAAGCGCCCCTTCTTTTAAAGGTAAAATTACCGTTAACGGACCCGGCCAGAATGCATCCATCGCTTTTTGTGCAAGTTCTGGAATATACGCGATGAACCCTTGCAGTTGCTCGGTTTTTCCTACATGAACAATAAGTGGATTATCAGAAGGACGGCCCTTTGCCTCGTAGATTTTAGCAACAGCTTGAGGATTTCTCGCATCTGCACCAAGGCCGTATACAGTCTCTGTCGGGAAAGCCACTACTTCTCCAGCGACCCACTTATCCACAATTTGTTGATAACTTTCAAGGTTATCCCCATCTCTATCCACATGTACAAACTTTGTCATTTCGCGTCATCCTTCTTGTAAACTGATTTTATTCCCATCCTGTGGAGAACTATCGTCATCATCTGTGGAAAACCATCGCTTCCATAGTGTGACAAAAAACGATTTTGGCTCTTCGACATCCTTCTCGTCGTAGCAACTATTTTTCACGAGGATACACCAAAAGTTATCTCCACGTCCATCTAATAAGATCCATAGAAAATGTTCAGCGGCGTCTAGCCGATTTAGTAAATTTTGAAAATGAGTCATCCCGATTCCCCCTTGAAATCAGCATGACCCACTTTCTACTACTCTATTCATAAAGTTGCAAAAACCATTCGGTCGCGTCCATTTAAATCTTGAACGACTTCCACTTTCGCTGTCGGAAGCGCTTGCTCTAGCAGTAGTTTAACTGCTGGACCTTGCAAATACCCGATTTCAAAACCGACGATGGCCTGCGCACTTAGTAGTTCTGGTAACCTTGCACACATTTTTTTATAGAAGTAAAGCCCCTCGTCTTCTGCAAATAGAGCAAGATGTGGTTCGTGGTCAAGGACGTTACCATGCATTTGCTGCTTTTCCACTTCTGCGATATAAGGGGGATTGGAGACGAAAATATCCCACTTCTCCCCTTCAATCGGCTCGGTCATATCCCCTTGCAAGAATTGAACGTCTGCTTGTAGGAAATCTGCATTTTGTCGCGCGATTTCTAGAGCTTGAGACGAGATATCCACAGCATGGACCTCAGCTTCTGGAATCTCCAGTTTCAAAGTCGTTGCGATGCATCCAGTACCTGTTCCGATATCCACAATTCGAACGGGTCGCTTAGCAAACACAGATTCCTTGCGGTGCACGAGTTGTTCAATCAATTCTTCCGTTTCCGGACGAGGAATGAGGACATCCGGAGTCACTTTGAAGTGACGGCCGTAAAATTCAGCTACTCCGCTTACATACTGATATGGCGTTCCGGTTGCGATTTGTTCAATTCCTTTTTCGTACTTTGTAATTTTATCTTCCGGAAATGGATCGAACTGCTTCATCATCACATCACTGGACGTGAACTGTAAAACATCTTGCAAGAAAAACTTTGCAGCAAGTCCTTCTTGTCCGTTTGCCTCTAAATAAGAAGAAGCCCATGAGAGGGCCTCTTGAATTGTATTAAATCGTGCTTTCATTCATCTTCTCCAGCTTTTCGGCTTGATCTTCGATAATCAATGCTTCAATGACTTCATCGAGTTTGCCTTCCATAATCTGGTCAAGTTTCTGGATTGTCAGGCCGATACGATGGTCGGTTACACGATTTTGCGGGAAGTTGTACGTACGGATACGCTCAGAGCGGTCACCCGTTCCAACTGCTGATTTACGTACAGCATCGTATTCCGCTTGTGCTTCTTGACGGTACTTGTCCGCAACACGCGCACGCAGTACTTTCATCGCTTTTTCTTTGTTTTTAATTTGCGATTTTTCATCCTGACACGTCACGACTGTATTCGTTGGAATGTGAGTTAGACGAACCGCTGACATCGTCGTATTAACCGATTGTCCACCGGCACCAGACGATGCATACGCGTCGAAACGAATGTCTTTGTCGTGAATTTCCACATCGACTTCTTCCACTTCCGGAAGACAGGCAACTGTCGCAGTTGACGTATGAATACGCCCACCCGACTCCGTTTCAGGAACACGTTGCACGCGGTGTGCACCGTTTTCATACTTCAATTTTGAGAAAGCTCCGTTTCCAGCAATCATGAAGACGACTTCTTTGTAACCACCAAGACCTGTAGGAGAAGAATCCATAATATCGATTTTCCAGCCATTTGTTTCAGCAAAGCGGCTGTACATACGAAATAGACTTCCAGCAAACAAGGCTGCCTCGTCTCCACCTGCTGCTCCGCGGATTTCCATGATGACGTTTTTGTCATCGTTCGGGTCTTTCGGAATCAATAAAATGTGCAGGCGTTCTTCGAGTTTTTCGATTTGCGCCTCCAGTTCATTGACTTCTTCTTTGACCATTTCGCGCATGTCTGCGTCGAGTTTGTCATCTAACATTTCTTTAGCTTCTGCCAATTGTTCTTTTGCTGCCTTGTATTCACGGTATGCATCGACTGTTTCTTGTAGGTCCGATTGCTCTTTTGAGTACTGGCGAAGCTTGTTTGTATCATTGACGATTTCCGGGTCCGATAGCATTTCGTTCAGCTTGTCATAGCGGTCTTCAACGGCTTGTAAGCGATCAAACATAGGGACACCTCCTGGGGCGGGTTTGTTATTAGGTTTTAAATACTTTTAAATGAGTAGTTGGTAATTTGTAATTTGTGCTATTTTATTGGAAATCCCTCCACCCAGGTCGTCATTTCCTGGGGGATTTTCCTCGAGCCTCCCCACGTAAGATGAAAGAAAAGCACTTTCATCTTCGTTGCCGGGTCTCGAGAAAACTCCGATAGCCCGGGAAATAACGACCTGGCTTCCGGGATTTGACGTCACAATTAAGTTATTCATGAAAATACTATAGCTATAAAAAGTGACAGGCACTAAATTTGATGCCAGCACTAAGTCACTAAGTCACTAAAGTAGGTTCAATCGACAAGAGTAGGTAGTGAGTTCCTGGGGTGACGTTCTATTAATCTAAATGGAATCGAGTTGCACCTCCTAGAAATCCCGCAAGATGCCATCGCATCCCATGAAGCAAAGAGCGCTTCACGGGCTCCGCTGTCATCTCGCACAATTTCTGAACAGTCGGCTCCACATCTAATTACAGTGGAGGCGAGAAGTGCAAGCTTCTCGTATGCCAAGAGGAGGCTCCGGTATGCTCCCCCCTGGGACTCACTGCCGTATCGCCAGAGATTGATCCTAACTATAGTGGTGGATTCGCATGACACTTCCGGCAAACCGGGTAGTAGCTATCGTTACCACCGATCACGATTTGAGTGCCCGTGCGAACTGGCTTTTTGTTCTCATCTACCCGCAAATTCATCGTTGCTTTACGGTGACAGAACCAACAAATTGTTTTCATTTCTTCGATTTTATCGGCGTACGTCAACATGTACCGGCTACCTTCAAACAATTCATTCATGAAGTCATTTTTCAGACCAAAGCCCATCACAGGAATATTTAGCTCATCTACGATTTGCGTAAGTTGCAGGACGTGTTCTTTGCTAATGAATTGGACTTCATCAATAAGAACACAATAGATACGCTCATTTTGATCTTTTACGTAGTCAAACAAGTTGGTATCCTCAAATACCGGAATCGCTTTGCGCTTGAGTCCGATTCGACTTGCGACCGTCCCCACTTCATCCCGTGTATCGATTGCTGGTGTGAAAATAATGACCGGTTTGTTTTGCTCTTCATAGTTGTGGGCAACTTTGAGGATCTCGATGGATTTCCCGCTGTTCATTGCGCCATGCTTGAAAAATAGTTGTGCCATGTAGGTACTCCTTTATAGTTTTTATAGGTACCTGTCCCAGAAACTATTCTGACATTCATGAATATTCACCAAATATACACCACGAACCTGTGTTATTACAGTTAGTTTTACATATTTATGAATTGTGTTTGAATTGTGTGGGTGACAGGTACCTTTTGGGAGTTACTTCCAAATAGAAGCCCGCTCCACTTTTCTATCAAAAAATACCTGTAAGGCAAATGCCCCACAGGTATTTAGGTTCTTAGTTTTGTTGCTCTTCTTTAAGACCGTATTTTTTGTTGAAGCGATCAACACGACCATCCGCTGCTGCGAATTTCTGACGTCCTGTGTAGAATGGGTGACACTCGCTGCAGAACTCGACGTTGATGTTTTCTTTTACAGAACCTGTTTTGAATGAGTTTCCACATGAACAAGTAACTGTTGCTTCTTTGTAGTCTGGATGAATTCCTGATTTCATCTGCTTTCTCTCCTCTCGCCCTGAACCATCTGGAACAGAGTTGGTTATGAAAACTGATACCTTACATGGCCCGGTGTGTCAGCCACATATGTAACAGAAATAATAAAACTTACAACGACTAGAATACCATGTTTTGGCGGTCAATTCAAGTAGTTAGTTTGAAAAAAGTTGCTTACAGGGAGGCTTTGTTTGCCTTATGTGCTTTCATTTCATCCGCTAATTGTTGGAAGAATGCGTCGTTGTCTTTTGTCTGTTTCAACTTGCGCATGAATCGCTCGGTAAAGTCTGGAGAATCCGAGAATGTCTTGCGGATGGCCCATAGTTTATCCAGCTGTTCTTTTGGCAGTAACAACTCTTCTTTCCGTGTACCTGAGCGGCGAATATCTAACGCTGGGAAGATGCGACGTTCAGCAAGCTGGCGATCTAGGTGAAGCTCAAGGTTTCCTGTTCCTTTGAACTCCTCGTAGATCACTTCATCCATACGCGAGCCTGTGTCGACTAAAGCCGTTGCTAAAATCGTCAAGCTTCCGCCTTCTTCGATATTACGAGCTGCTCCGAAGAAACGTTTTGGACGGTGGAATGCTGCTGGATCAATCCCTCCAGAAAGCGTCCGACCGCTTGGTGGAATGACTAAGTTGTACGCGCGTGCAAGACGCGTGATGGAGTCCATCAAAATAATGACGTCCCGCTTGTGCTCAACAAGGCGCATCGCACGCTCAAGAACAAGTTCTGTCACTTTTACGTGATTTTCAGGAACTTCGTCGAATGTTGAGCTAACAACATCTGCTTTCACTGAACGCTCAATATCTGTCACTTCTTCTGGTCGCTCATCGATTAGTAGGACAATCAATTCCGCTTCCGGATGGTTCGTTGTGATGGCATTGGCTACTTCTTTCAATAACATCGTCTTTCCGGCTTTTGGTGGGGCTACAATTAATCCACGTTGACCGAAGCCTACTGGCGCAACTAGATCCATGATGCGTGTAGACAATCGTTCTGGCGTCGTCTCTAACTTTAACTGACGGTCCGGGTAGAGCGGTGTAAGGGCAGGAAAATGAACACGTTCTTTTGCCGTCTCTGGGTCTTCCCCGTTTACCAGTTCAACGTGTAACAATCCGTAGTAACGCTCGCTCTCTTTTGGAGGACGTACTTTTCCGGTAACTTTATCTCCGTTACGTAAATCAAAGCGACGAATCTGCGAGGCAGAGATGTAGATATCTTCAGAACTCGGCGAATAGTTGATTGGGCGAAGAAAGCCAAATCCTTCTGATGAAATGATTTCTAAAACACCTTCCATGAAGAAAAAGCCTTCTTGCTCGGCACGCGATTTCAAGATGGATATAATGAGTTCTTTTTTTGTTAGTTTGCTGTAAGACGAGATTTTGTATCTCTTTGCGAGCTCATATAGCTCTTTTAACGTCATATTTTCCAGTTCATTGATTGTATGCTGGGTCATATTGGCACCACACTCTTAGATTATTTTGTTGGGATTGCATGTGTTGGGAGTTATCGGATACAGGAAGGGATGATTCAGTAGGAGTACTAAATGATAGAAGAAATGTCCGCACAGAAAAAGCTCTGTGCGGCATTCTATCTTTTTTACAGGACTAGATTCGGTTTCTTTTTCAAGCTATGACGGCCTTCTACGAAACGGACCGTACCAGATTTTGCGCGCATAACCAGTGTATGTGTTTCTGCATACCCTGCTTTGAACTGAACGCCGCGAAGAAGCTCTCCGTCTGTAACACCTGTAGCTGTGAAAATCGCATCGTCACCGCGTACAAGGTCTTCCATACGCAAGACTTTGTTCACATCAAGACCCATCTTGATACAACGCTCTAGTTCACCTTCTTCATGAGGTACTAGACGACCTTGAATTTCTCCTCCTAGACACTTCAAGCCAACAGCCGCGATCACGCCTTCTGGTGCTCCACCCATGCCGAACAAGATGTCGACACCTGTCTCATCAAACGCCGTGTTGATGGCACCTGCCACGTCTCCGTCGTTGATCAATTTGATGCGAGCTCCAGAAGCACGAATTTCGTCAATGATCTGTTGGTGACGCGGGCGATTTAAAATTGTTGCCACTACGTCTTGAATATCTTTGTTTTTGGCACGAGCAACGGCCTTTAAGTTATCGATGACCGGTGCATCAATATCGACCAATCCGACTGCTTCTGGACCCACTGCAAGTTTGTCCATATACATGTCTGGGGCGTGGAGCAAGTTGCCACGGTCTGCGATTGCTAGAACTGCTAATGCGTTCCAACCACCTGACGCGACAATGTTAGTGCCTTCAAGTGGATCAACGGCCACATCTACTTGTGGCCCACCGTTACCAAGACCTAATTTTTCACCGATATACAGCATCGGCGCCTCGTCCATTTCACCTTCACCGATTACGACGACACCTTCCATAGGAATTGTGTCAAATACAGAACGCATTGCGGTCGTCGCCGCGTCATCTGCTTCTATCTTTAACCCGCGCCCCATCCAGCGTGCAGACGCAATCGCTGCCGCCTCAGTTACACGTACTAATTCCATTGATAAACTTCGTTCCATCGTTTCTCCTCCTGCCAAGCGTTTTCTAAACCTGTCTTATTGTACCACTACACGGTTCTGTCTGCATTCGTAATTTCGACAGGCTCGAGCTTCACACGTCGAATGTCTGCGCCTAAAGCAGATAATTTCTCAATTAATCTACCATAGCCACGTTCAATGTGATAAATGTCGTGGACTTCTGTTTCCCCTTCAGCAATCAAACCAGCTAGCACTAGAGCAGCTCCTGCACGTAAATCACTTGCGCGGACACTTGCTGCTTCTAACTTTGTCGGTCCTTTAATAATGGCTGTGCTGCCTTCCACTCGACCTTCTCCGTTCATGCGACGCAATTCATCGATTTGCTTGAAACGAGCAGAATAGATCGTGTCTGTAATAACAGACGTACCATCCGCTTGCGTCATCAGCACAGTGAATGGCTGCTGCAAGTCTGTTGCAAAGCCTGGGTAGACAAGGGTCTTCACATCGACATTTTTCAAGTACTCTACGCGTGGAATATAGAGGGACTCTTCACGTTCTTCAATGACAACGCCCATTTCTTGCAGTTTGGCAGTAAGTGCTTCTAAGTGTAGCGGAATGACATTGTCGATCTGCACACCGTCACCGATGAGCGCTGCCATGATCATAAATGTTCCGGCTTCGATTCGGTCCGGAATAATCGTATGGTTCGTGCCGTGTAGGCTGTCCACACCTTCGATTCGGATGATGTTCGTCCCGGCTCCTTTGATGTTCGCTCCCATATTCGAAAGGAGTGTTGCCACATCAATGATTTCAGGTTCTTTCGCTGCATTTTCGATGATGGTACGTCCATTCGCACGCACAGCAGCGAGCATAATGTTGATAGTTGCGCCAACGCTGACAACGTCTAGATACACTTTTGTGCCTTCGAGTTGTTCTGCACGTAAATAGATAGCACCGTGCTCATTGGACACTTTCGCACCAAGAGCTTCAAACCCTTTGATGTGTTGGTCAATCGGACGTGGTCCTAAGTGACATCCACCAGGCAGACCAATTGCTGCGTGACCGAATTTGCCTAGCATTGCACCCATCAAATAATACGATGCACGTAGTTTTTTAATATTGCCATTTGGCAACGCCATGTCCTGGATGTTCGTCGGATCAACGACCATTGTTCCGTCTTCAAACGTCACAACAGCTCCGAGCTCTTCTAAAATTTCTTTTAAAATATAGACATCCGCGATTTCTGGTAAGCCTTCGATAGTGACAGGTGAATCGGCTAAAAGGGTTGCGGGAATTAGTGCTACCGCGCTGTTCTTTGCACCACTGACTTTGATGGTCCCTTTTAAACGATTGCCTCCATTGATTTTATAAACCTCCATAGAAGCACCTACTTCGCTTGACGATTGTTCCAGTCGTTCAAGAATGCTTCGATACCCTTGTCAGTCAGAGGGTGATGGAAGAGTTGTTGCAATACTTTAAATGGTGTTGTAGAGATGTGCGCACCATTTAATGCAGCGTCCGTGATGTGTTGAGGGTGACGGATCGATGCTGCGATGATTTCTGTATCGATATCGTGGATCGTGAAGATATCTGCAATTTTCGCAATCAGTTCCATTCCATCATGACCGATATCATCAAGACGCCCTAAGAAAGGAGACACATACGTTGCTCCTGCACGCGCTGCAAGTAAGGCTTGGTTTGCACTGAAGATCAGCGTCACGTTTGTTTTAATGCCTTCTGCGCGGAAAACTGAACATGCTTTTAAGCCTTCCGGAGTCATAGGAAGTTTTACTGTAATATTTGGAGCGATTGCTGCTAGCTCGCGTCCTTCTTTGATCATGCCTTCTGCGTCCAAAGCAATTACTTCTGCAGAAACAGAGCCATCGACAAGTGCTGTGATTTCACGAAGACGATCGTGGAATGAGATATTTTCTTTTGCTACTAGTGACGGGTTTGTTGTAACACCGTCGATGATGCCCCATGAGTGGGCTTCTTTAATTTCGTCAAAGTTTGCTGTATCGATAAAAAATTTCATGAATAATTTCCTCCAATTAGTGAAATGGGAGAAGCAATGAACGCTTCTCCCGTTAGTTCAATATTTACGCTTGGCCTGAGCTACCGAACTCGCGCATTTTGCCTTTTACTGTTTCTTTAATAGCATCGCGCATCGGCGTCAAGTATTTACGTGGGTCATATTGCTCTGCGTCTGCGTTTAAGAAGTCACGCACAGCTTTTGTACCCGCAATTTGATTTTCAGTATTTACGTTGATTTTTGCTGTCCCTAAAGAAATCGCACGTTTGATATCTTTCGTTGGGATGCCTGTTCCTCCGTGAAGAACAAGTGGAAGGTCTGCAAGTTTTGAGATTTCTTCCATTTCAGCAAAACCAAGGTTTGGTTCACCTTTATATGGTCCGTGTACGGAACCTAGTGCTGGTGCTAGGAAGTCGATGTTTGTGCGCTTCACAAGCTCTTCACACTCTTTTGGATCTGCATAGATGACGCCGTCTGCAACGATATCATCTTCTTGGCCACCAACTGTTCCAAGCTCTGCTTCTACAGAAACGCCATTTGCATGTGCATATTCTACAACTTTAGAAGTCGTTTCAACGTTTTCTTCAAATGGGTGGTGAGATGCATCGATCATGACAGATGTAAAGCCTGCATCGATTGCTTCTTTACATTTTTCAAAACTAGAACCGTGATCTAAGTGAATTGCAACAGGAACAGTTGTCCCGAAGTCTTTCATTAATCCCTTCACCATATGTACCACAGTGTTGAAGCCGCCCATATAACGCGCTGCTCCTTCAGATACACCTAAAATGACAGGAGATTTTTCTTCTTCTGCAGCTTGAAGGATCGCTTGTGTATATTCAAGGTTGTTAATGTTAAATTGCCCAACTGCATAGCCCTCACGTTTGCCTTTTTCAAGCATGTCTTTCATTGATTCTAATGCCATGAATGGACCTCCTCTAAATGGTGATAGCTTAAATTTAGGTTGACCTGCTATCTATCCTTCAGTGTACCAAAAAAAGGCGTGGGTTTCCACACCTGTCCTCTCGCTATTAAGAAGCTTTGAGCTGTTCGATCACTGCTGCACGTACTTCAAAGATATCAAATGGTTTGGTGAAGTAAAGAGACGCCCCAAGTCGCTTTGCTTCGTCAATCAAGTTCAATTCCCCATAAGCAGTCATCATCATCACCGGTGTAGTTGCATCCAGTGCTTTGATGCGCTTTAAAATCTCTATCCCGTTCATACCCGGAATTTTCATATCGAGCAAGACGCCGTCAATCGTCTGTGCATCAAATTTCTCGAGTGCTTCTTGGCCATTTGCCGCTACTGTAACCGTATATCCGGACTGTTCAAACACTTCTTGCAACAGCATTCGAATTCCCGGTTGATCATCGACGATCAATAAATGCGTCACACTTTCCCATCTCCTTATCGTACAAAAGTTTCTCGCATAATTAGTAACAATTATCCTCTTAGCAGGAAAAAAATTCAATACGTTTTTCGAAACATTTTTTCAACAAATCCTGACGTCCCACTAGCAAGGAGACCTTCAGGTTTTGTATACTGTGTCGTGAGGTGAAAGAACGTATGAAAATGTTAACAACACAAGTGACAGGTCTGCTCCAGCGGATCGCCAATAGCCAAGAAGAAGCGATTGAAGAAACAGCACGTCTTCTGGCACAAGCGACAGTCGGCGAAGGCCAGGTCTATTTGGCTCCATTTGGTGAGATGGAAGCTCTCTATGCAAATGCTACTGCTTCACAGCTATTCCCGAGTTTAGCAAAGTGGACAAGTGCGAGTGAATTAACGTCTGCGGATCGCGTATGGATTTTAACTCCGCGCGCTGATCATCCGGAAGCTTTAGCTCTTGCACGTGAATTAAGCGACCGCTTCATCCCATTTAGTGCGCTAGCTGCAGATAAAGCGTCGGAAGAAAACGTCTTAAGTGAGTTGGCCTATACTTACGTGTCACTAGGATTTGCAAAAGGATTGCTCCCGACCGATACCGGTGAACGCGTCGTGTTGCCTTATGCGTTAGCGGGCCTATTCGTTTATGAAGCAGTCCTCCTCGAGGTGCGCGACATGACGCTTGGGTCAGATGAGTTGGAGTAGACATAAAAAAAACCGGATTCGCGTTTGCGGATCCGGTTTTTATTTGGCTAGATTAGTTTTTTGCTTCTACAGAAGCTTTGATGAACTCACGGAACAATGGTTGTGGACGCGTTGGGCGTGACACAAATTCCGGGTGGAACTGAGAAGCTAAGAAGAACGGGTGATTTGGAAGCTCGATGATTTCTACTAAACGACCATCTGGGCTCGTTCCTGAGAATACGAAGCCTTCGTTTTCAAATGCTTCACGGAATTCATTGTTGAACTCGTAGCGGTGACGGTGACGCTCATACACTAAGTCTTCGCCGTAAGCTTCACGCGCTTTTGAGCCTGGCTTTAATTTACATGGGTATAGACCAAGACGAAGCGTTCCACCTAAGTCTTCCACATCTTTTTGCTCTGGAAGAAGATCGATGATTGCATGGTTTGTTTCTGGGTTCAACTCAGTAGAGTGTGCGCCTTCTAAGTGTAAGATTGAGCGTGCAAATTCTACAGTTGCAAGTTGCATACCTAGGCAAATCCCGAGGAATGGCACGTTGTTTTCACGTGCAAACTTCGTCGCTAAGATTTTCCCTTCCACACCACGGTCTCCAAATCCACCAGGAACTAGGATTCCGTCCACATCAGACAAGATTTCGTCTACATTTGATTCGTTGACATGCTCCGCGTTGATCCATTTCACATCGATATCTGCATCGAATGTGTATCCAGCGTGCTTCAATGCTTCTACGACAGAAATGTACGCATCCGGAAGCTCTACATACTTCCCGACTAGACCGATTTTGACTTTTCCAGAAAGACCTTTCACTAGAGAAACAAGGTTTTTCCAGTCTGTCATGTCCGCTTCTTTGTTTTCTAGCTTGAAGTGGTCAAGAACGATTTGATCAAGGTGTTGCTCTTGCAGATGAAGTGGAATTTCATATAGAGATTCCGCATCGAGTGCTTCGATAACTTCTTCCGGCTTGATATCACAGAACAATGCAATTTTGTCTTTCATTTCTTGTGGTACGGGTGCTTCAGAACGAACCACGATTACATTTGGTTGAATTCCTAGTGAACGTAATTCTTTTACAGAGTGTTGTGTCGGCTTTGTTTTCATTTCGCCCGCTGCACTGATGAACGGAAGAAGCGTCACGTGGATGTACATGACGTTGTCGCTGCCGACGTCACGTTTCATCTGACGAATCGACTCTAGGAATGGAAGAGATTCGATATCCCCTACTGTCCCGCCGATTTCTGTGATGACGATATCTGCATGTGTTTCGCGTGCTGCAAGGTACAAACGCTCTTTAATCTCGTTCGTAATGTGCGGGATGACTTGAACTGTTCCGCCGTTGTAATCGCCGCGACGTTCTTTGCGAAGAACAGACGAGTACACTTTTCCTGTTGTGATGTTCGAGTATTTGTTTAAGTTGATGTCGATGAAGCGCTCGTAGTGACCTAAGTCTAGATCTGTCTCTGCGCCGTCATCTGTTACGAAAACTTCCCCGTGTTGATAAGGACTCATTGTCCCTGGATCGATGTTGATGTATGGATCAAACTTTTGGATCGTGATGTCGAGTCCACGATTTTTTAGAAGACGTCCGAGTGATGCGGCCGTGATTCCTTTACCAAGTGATGATACAACGCCACCTGTTACGAAAATATACTTTGTCATGTGTAGTTCCTCCTGCATTTGAAATTGCCCTAACCGTGGCTATCTGTAAAAACAAAAAAGCGCCCTCCTGCTGCTTTGGCAGGGGAGCGCATTATGCACATTGGATGTCGTCTCTTTTTTGAGAGCCCAATTAAATCTTAATGCGATATGACACTGAAGTCAAGAATGAAAATTAGAGTTCTTCTTCCTCGTCCTCTAGGTCTTCATCAGCCTCTACTTCTTCGTCGATTTCAAATTCTTCGTCTTCCTCATCTTCAATAAGGTCTTCGTCGATTTCTTCGTCAACAGGAAGAAGTACTGGATCTTCTGGATCTTCGTCGTCATCTTCATCTTCGACTAGTTCTTCAAGTTCTTCTTCATCGTAAAGAAGCTCATCTTCGTCTTCGAGGATTTCTTCGTCTTCATCAACAGCTTTTGCTTTTTTCTTACGCACTTTAACAGTCGGTGCAGACTCTTCTTCGATCGTGTCTACCGGGTACCACTCACGTAGGCCCCATTGGTATTCTGATGTCGCCAGGAAGCGGCCATCGATATTCATGTCTGTATAGAATTGAAGTTTTTTCTCTTCCATTTCAGCATCTGTATATCCTGAAACGTCTTGAATTGCTTTGAACAAATCTTGCAGTTCAAGCGCTTCGCGACGGTCTGTAAGTAGGGTGAACGCTAGGTTGATTAGCGACTCTTCTTGTAATTGTTCTTTCGTCATCTCACGAAAATTCATTCGGTCAACGTCCTTTCTTTGTCCGTTTGCATACCTTTCATTGTACCCATTATGCAGAAATATTTCCACTATCTCTTTGTTCTTTTTTTCGACTTTATCATAAAGAACCCTACGGCGAATAAAAAGAAGGCTAAAATCAGGAGCGGAATGGAGCCGATTTGTTCGTTGTAGACGAATGCGGTGACAAAAAGGAGTGCGAGGACTATAAGCCAGATGATAAGTTGTTTCAAGAAGGACCCTCCTTTGTCTGATAGAATTATCGTACTATTTTGACAGGGCAGGCGCAAGGGGCATTCTAATAGGTACCTGTCCCAAAAACAATTCCGACAATCGTGATTATTCATAGATTATGCAACAGGAGTGTGCATTCTTGTGTAAGAAATCGGATAACTATAAATTGTTTTGGAATTGTTTGGGTACCAGGTACCTTTTGGGAGCGTTTTCCATTTGGTACCTGTCACCTTTCTTGAACATTGTTCCCAACCATAAAGAAACGCCACCGGCAAAGAATTACCTTCTCTACCAGTGACGCTCTTATCATCTAAAACTTACATATTCCGTCGATACTGCCCGCCCACTTCATATAGAGCGTTGGTGATTTGGCCAAGGCTTGCGACCTTGACTGTATCCATCAACTCTTCAAAAATGTTGCCACCTGTTTTCGCGACTTCTTTTAGACGAGCAAGTGCTGCTTCCGAAACGTCTGCATGTGCCGACTGGAAGTTACGCAAATTGTTGATTTGTGTTTCTTTTTCGTCTTTGGATGCACGTGCGATTTCCATGTTGTCGATATCGTCCTCAGTTGCCGGGTTCGGATTGAGGTAAGTGTTGACACCGATGATTGGAAGTTCACCTGTATGTTTTTTCATTTCATAGTGCATCGACTCTTCTTGGATCTTGCCGCGTTGGTATTGTGTTTCCATCGCGCCCAGGACACCCCCGCGATCGTTCATGCGGTCGAATTCTTGTAGCACCATTTCTTCCACTAAATCTGTTAACTCTTCCACGATAAATGCACCTTGGAGCGGGTTCTCGTTTTTCGACAAGCCGTGCTCTTTTGTGATGATCATTTGAATCGCCATTGCGCGGCGTACAGATTCCTCTGTCGGTGTAGTGATTGCTTCGTCATAGGCATTCGTGTGAAGCGAGTTACAGTTGTCTTGTAGTGCCATCAAAGCTTGTAGCGTCGTGCGGATATCGTTGAAATCGATTTCCTGAGCATGCAAGCTGCGACCAGACGTTTGAACGTGGTACTTCAGTTTTTGTGAACGTTCGTTTGCGCCGTACTTCTCACGCATGACGACTGCCCAGATGCGACGCGCCACACGACCGATTACCGTGTATTCCGGATCGAGACCGTTCGAGAAGAAGAACGACAAGTTCGGTGCAAAATCATCGATGTGCATGCCGCGGCTCAAATAGTATTCCACGTATGTGAACCCATTTGATAATGTGAACGCGAGCTGTGAAATCGGGTTTGCTCCTGCTTCTGCAATGTGGTAGCCAGAAATTGAAACCGAGTAGTAATTGCGCACTTTGTGATCGATAAAGTATTGCTGGATGTCGCCCATCATACGCAGTGCAAATTCTGTTGAGAAGATGCACGTATTTTGCCCTTGGTCTTCTTTTAAAATGTCCGCTTGAACTGTTCCACGGACGACTTGAAGAGTCGCTTCACGGACTTGTGTGAATTCTTCCACAGTCAAAGTGCGACCTAGCTCTTCTTCCTTCAGCTTCACTTGCTGATCAATCGCCGTGTTCATGAACATCGCCAAAATGATTGGTGCCGGACCATTGATTGTCATCGACACAGACGTCGATGGTGCACATAGGTCAAAGCCGTCATAGAGCTTTTTCATGTCCTCAAGCGTACAGATGCTCACGCCTGATTCGCCGACTTTTCCGTAAATATCCGGACGATGGTCTGGGTCTTCGCCGTAAAGCGTTACGGAATCAAATGCAGTAGATAAACGTTTCGCTGTATCGTCTTTTGAAAGATAGTGGAAGCGACGGTTTGTACGCTCCGGTGTACCCTCTCCAGCGAATTGACGTTTCGGGTCTTCCCCTTCACGTTTGAACGGGAATACACCTGCTGTATACGGGAATGAACCTGGTACGTTTTCTTTATACGCCCAGCGTAAAATTTCGCCGTAATCTTTGAATTTTGGTAATGCTACTTTTGGAATCTTTAGACCTGACAAGCTTTCCGTGCGAAGGATCGTACGAATCTCTTTGTCCCGTACTTTTGTAACGAACTCGTCTCCTGAATACGCTTCTTTCAGCGCTTCCCAGTTTTCTAAGATCCGTTTTGATTCAGCAGACAATTCGTTTTTCACGCCATCAAGTAGCGATTCGAGCGACTGGACAAGAGCTTCTTCTCCGCCCGATTCTTTGACTGCTTGTAGAGCACCTTCTAGTTGGAACATGCGGCGTGCCAATTCGACTTGTTGCTCCGACTTGGCGTGGTATCCGCGCACTGTATCTGTTAATTCACGCAAGTAGTAACGACGGTCGTTTGGAATAATGACATTTTGCTTTTGCGTTTTTGCAAACTCTTCGTAAGATGTCAACCAGTCAGAACCTGTCTTTTCATTGATTTTTGCAATGAGCGCAGCAAACAATGAATTCGTCCCTTTATCGTTGAACTGGCTCGCAATCGTTCCGTACACTGGCATCGTATCTAAGTCATCATGCCATAGTTCACGGCTGCGCTGGTACTGCTTCTGTACTTGGCGAAGTGCATCTTCAGACCCTTTTCGCTCAAATTTGTTGATGACGATCAAGTCTGCAAAATCGATCATATCGATTTTCTCAAGTTGAGATGGTGCACCGAATTCGCTCGTCATGACGTACATCGACAAGTCTGAAATTGTCGTGATTTCCGCATCCCCTTGGCCGATACCACTCGTTTCCACGATGATCAAGTCATAGCCAGCCGTTTTGACAACGTCTAACACGTCTTTGATAGCGCCAGATAGCTCGGTGCGTGAACCACGTGTCGCAAGGGAACGCATGAATACGCGTTTGTTGAAGATCGCATTCATACGGATGCGGTCTCCAAGCAATGCGCCACCTGTTTTTTGTTTCGTTGGATCAATCGACAAAATTGCGACACGTTTATCCGGAAGCTCAGATAAGAAGCGGCGGATCAATTCGTCTGTAAGTGAACTTTTCCCTGCGCCTCCAGTACCTGTGATCCCAAGAACCGGTGTACCTTTTGATTTTGCTTTTGCTGCTTCAATCAATTGCTTCGCTTCGTCAGAACCTGTTAAAGTGGCTTCTTCTGCAATCGTGATCAAACGTGCAAGTGTCTCTGGCGTTTCAACAGATGCTGTCTCCAGCTGCGCTAAAGCCCCATCTGCAGGCGTTGCAACGTCACACTCTTCAATCATTCGGTTGATCATCCCCTGAAGACCTAACTTACGCCCATCTTCCGGTGAGAAAATGCCACTGATTCCGTAGGCATGTAGTTCTTTGATTTCTTTTGGTAGGATAACCCCGCCGCCACCGCCGTAAATACGGATATGCGGTGCGCCTTTTTCAGCGAGCAGGTCTTTCATATATTTGAAATATTCAACGTGTCCTCCCTGGTACGATGAAATCGCAATGCCTTGTGCATCCTCTTGAATGGCAGCATTGACGACTTCTTCCACGGAACGGTTATGGCCAAGGTGAATGACCTCGACACCGCTCGCTTGTAGGATGCGACGCATGATATTGATCGATGCATCATGTCCGTCAAACAAACTCGATGCCGTCACGAAACGGACCGGATTGGTCGGACGGTAAACTTCAACCTGTGCTACTTGTACCACTTACAGTTCCCCCTTTGTTCTTGCCCCTAGACCACGCAAAATAAATGCGACTTGTAGGTCTGTAAATTCATCAATCGAGTAGTTCTTGTGAAGAGCCCAGCGACGGTAAGCCCACATTTGACCCTGTGTAAAAATCGAGTGTGCGTATAAGTCTATCTCTCGCTCATTGAGCGACAGTTCCCCTGACGTCACGCAACTTTGTAAAATCGTGCGGAAGATGGCTGTCATTTCTTCTTCTTTACGAAGAACATACGACAAGGCTTCTTTCGGAAGCGATTTTGTTTCTTGGTACATGACAACGAATTCATCTTGCATATCATTGATGACACTGTAGTAATAGCGAATCGCGGACACCAGTTCGTCAAGTGTACCGTTTTTTGCACCGACGGACTCGATGCGTTCAAATACTTCATCATAGATGCTGTCACAGACGAGGTAGAGCACGTCTTCCTTCGTACGGATGTATTCATAGAGCGTGCCTATGCTAAATCCGGCTTCTTTGGCAATTTCACGCGTGGTGGTGCGGTGAAAGCCCTTCTCTTTGAAGAGCTTGACCCCCGCACCGATCATTTGCTGACGACGCTTTGTGATCAGCTGTTCGTCTTTGACGGACGTTTTGACAAGGTGCTTGCCCTCTGTCATTTATTTTGTCAAGTTGCGCGAGATAACAAGGCGTTGAATCTCTTGCGTACCTTCATAGATTTGTGTGATTTTCGCATCGCGCATGAAGCGTTCAACCGGATAGTCTTTCGTGTAGCCGTAGCCACCGAAGACTTGAACTGCTTCTGTAGATACTTTCATTGCTGTATCCCCCGCCATCAATTTCGCCATTGCCGACGCTTGACCGTATGGAAGGTTGTTCGACTCAAGCCATGCTGCTTGGTACGTCAGTAAACGAGATGCTTCAGTCGCCGTCGCCATATCGGCCAGTTTGAATGAAATCCCTTGGTTTGCTGTGATTGGCTTACCAAACTGAACGCGCTCTTTTGCGTAGTTCACAGATGCATCAAGTGCACCTTGCGCGATTCCGACCGCTTGCGCAGCGATACCGTTACGACCCCCATCTAACGTCTTCATTGCAATGATGAAACCTTGACCTTCTTCACCGAGTAGGTTTTCTTTTGGCACGCGGCAGTTATCGAAAATAACTTCAGTTGTTGGAGATGAACGAATTCCAAGCTTCTTTTCTTTCTTCCCTACGGAGAAACCAGGCGTGCTTGCTTCTACGATGAATGCAGACGTCCCTTTATGTTTTGATTCTGGATCTGTTACCGCGAATACGATATAGATGTCGGCAATCCCACCGTTTGTGATGAAGATTTTCGAGCCGTTGATCACGTACTCATCGCCATCAAGTTTTGCAGTTGTTTTCATTCCACCTGCATCTGAACCCGAATTCGGCTCTGTTAAGCAGTACGCACCGATTTGAGACCCTTCTGCCATAGGACGAAGGAATTTTTGTTTTTGCTCTTCTGTACCGAACTTGAATACAGGCCAGCCCGCTAGAGATGTGTGAGCTGAAAGCGTTACTCCAGTAGATGCACAGACACGTGATAATTCTTCTACTGCGATGACATATGCCAAGTAGTCAGAACCGATCCCGCCGTATTCTTCTGGCCACGGAATACCTGTTAAGCCTAGCTCTGCCATTTTGTCGAACAGCGCACGGTCAAAGCTTTCGTTTTCATCGCGTTCTGCAGCTGTTGGTGCCACTTCTTTTTCCGCAAAGTCGCGTACCATTTTTCGAATCATTTCATGCTCTTCTGATAATTGAAAGTTCATTTCATTTCCCGCCTTTTTTAGTTTGTAAGGTGTTTGCCGATTACGAGGCGCTGAATTTCAGACGTACCTTCGTAGATTTCTGTAATTTTTGCATCGCGGAACAAGCGCTCCACTGGATATTCTTCTGTATAGCCGTAGCCACCAAACACTTGAACTGCTTCAATCGAAACGTCCACTGCTGTTTTGGAAGCAAATAGTTTTGCCATAGACGCTTCTTGTCCGCATGGTTTGCCGAGCTGGCGCAAGTTTGCTGCGCTGTAGACAAGTAAGCGAGACGCTTCAACGGCAGTTGCCATGTCTGCAAGTTTAAAGCCGATACCTTGGTTGACAGCAATCGGTTTCCCGAACTGCTTGCGTTCTTTGGAGTATGCGACTGCCTCGTCAAGTGCTGCTTCAGCAATTCCAAGTGCTTGTGCTGCAATTCCGATACGTCCTACATCTAAGTTCGCCATCGCGATTTTAAAGCCTTCCCCTTCTTGCCCTAGCAAGTTGGCAGCAGGTACTTTCATATCTTCAAATGTTAATTCGACTGTGCGTGAACCGTGTAAGCCCATTTTGTGCTCGTCTTTTCCGACGATAAAGCCTGGCGTGTCTTTCTCCACGATAAATGCCGAGATCCCGCGAGAGCCTTTTTCTGGATCTGTGTTTGCGAACACAATGTATACGTCTGCTTCTCCGCCATTTGTAATGAACACTTTCGAGCCGTTCAGCACGTAATGATCCTCTTTTTTGACTGCACGTGTTTTTAAAGAGCCTGCATCACTACCAGCAGCCGGTTCTGTTAAACAGAATGCCCCGAGGTACTCTCCACTTGCTAGCTTCGGTACATAGTTTTGTTTTTGTTCTTCAGTTCCGAAGTATAAGATTGGATTTGTGCCAACCGACGTATGCACGGACAAGATAACACCGACTGTCGCCGAAACTTTCGACAACTCATGGATGGCGATGATGTAGCTCATGAAATCCATTCCTGCACCGCCGTACTCTTCCGGAATCGTGATGCCCATCAACCCAAGCTCGCCCATCTCTTTGATAATGTCGCGTGGGAATTCCCCAGCTTCCATGTGCTCAATAAACGGAGCGATTTTTTCTTTGGCGAATTCACGGACCATATTGCGCATCATTGTTTGTTCTTCAGTAAAACGTAGTTCCATACTAAACGCTCCTTATTCGTAGACGTAGAATCCGCGACCAGATTTCTTGCCGAGCCAACCAGCCTTCACATATTTGCGAAGTAGTGGACAAGGGCGGTATTTGCTGTCGCCGAAGCCGTCGTGTAGGATTTCCATGATGTAGAGGCATGTATCAAGACCTATGAAGTCTGCAAGTTGCAGCGGTCCCATCGGGTGGTTCATTCCAAGCTTCATGACGTCATCAATGGCTTCTTTTGTTGCAACGCCCTCGTACAATGTGTAGATGGCTTCGTTGATCATCGGCATTAGAATGCGGTTTGAAACGAATCCTGGGAAGTCGTTCACTTCGACAGGCACTTTGCTCAATTTTTTCGTCATATCTTCGATTTCTGTGTATACGTCATCTGAAGTCGCAAGTCCGCGAATGATTTCGACTAGCTTCATAACAGGTACCGGGTTCATGAAGTGCATACCGATTACTTGTTCCGGTCGGTTTGTGACCGCTGCGATTTCCGTGATTGGAAGAGACGATGTGTTTGTCGCCAAAATCGCATGTTTCGGTGTGATTTCATCAAGCTGTTTGAAGATTTGTTGCTTGATTTCCATGTTTTCCACTGCTGCTTCGATGACGATATCTACGTCTCGTGCGTCGTTGATATCTAAAGACTTTGTGATGCGTCCAAGGATGGCCGTTTTTTCGTCTTCTGTCTTGCGTCCTTTTTCCACATCACGTGCTAAGTTTTTTGTAATGCCTGCTAAGCCGCGTTCGAAGAATTCTTCAGCACGGTCATTTAGTTTCACATCAAAACCTGCTTGCGCACAAACTTGCGCGATTCCTGACCCCATTTGGCCTGCGCCAATTACTAATACCTTTTGAATAGCCATCTCTATCCGCCTCTCTTACGCTTGTTTTGGTACTTCGATTAGAATTGCATCCCCTTGACCGCCGCCTGAACAGATGGCTGCGATACCAAGTCCTCCGCCACGCTTTTGAAGTTCAAGTGCTACTGTGTAAACAATACGTGCTCCTGATGCGCCGATCGGGTGACCGAGAGCAACCGCTCCGCCGTTCACGTTTACTTTCTCTGCATCCAGGCCAGCGATCTGATTGCTGACAAGTGCAACCGCTGCGAATGCTTCGTTGATTTCAATCAAGTCGATTTCTTCAATCGATTTGTTATATTTTTCAAGAAGTGTGTTGATAACTAGTCCTGGTGTTTGCGGGAAGTCTTCTGGTGCCACTCCCACTTCTGCATGTCCGACGATATAGCCAAGCGGTGTTGCGCCTAGTTCTTGTGCTTTTTGTTCAGAAGTCAGTACGACTGCACAGGCTCCGTCGTTCACACCTGGTGCGTTTCCTGCTGTAATAGTTCCTTCTTTTCCAAACACCGGTTTCAAGTTCGCGAGCCCTTCTACTGTCGTGCCTTTACGAGGTGCCTCGTCTGTTGCCACCGTGATTGGGTCTCCCTTGCGTTGTGGGATCTCAATCGGTGTAATTTCCTCTTCAAAACGACCAGACTCAATTGCTTTGAGTGCTAAGTCATGTGAGCGTGCTGCCCATTTGTCTTGCTCCTCGCGGCTGATTTCAAATGAATCCGCTGTTGAGTTTCCGTACGTTCCCATATGCACATTTTTCGGATGGAAAGCACAGGACAATCCGTCATACACCATGCCGTCTACTACTTGCGCATTCCCCATACGGAATCCTTCGCGTGCTTTTGGAAGGTAGTACGGTGCGTTAGACATCGACTCCATCCCGCCTGCAACGATGATATGCTCTTCTCCAAGTCGGATCAACTGGTCACCGAGTGAAATGCTGCGCATACCAGATGCACATACTTTGTTGATGGTTTCTGTTTTGACGCTCCACGGAATCCCAGCTTTGTTCGCTGCTTGACGAGAAGGAATCTGTCCTTGACCTGCTTGCAGAACTGTTCCCATGATCACTTCATCGACTTGCTCAGGTGTAACTCCAGCGCGTTCTAAGGCTGCTTGAATTGCGTGTCCCCCGAGATCTGATGCGGAAAGTGGGCTAAGTGCTCCACCAAATTTACCAAATGCCGTACGTGCTCCTGAAAGGATAACTGTCTTTGTCATTTGCGTAACTCCTTTTATTGAAAAGTTTTGTTGTAATCGCTTTCATAAGGTAGAAAAAATATAGGCTATCGAGCGCTCGCTCAGTTTAGTCCCGTAAAGAAAGGGAGTGCATTCCACACTCCCTTCACTTACGTTTAGTTTAACGAATTATCTGATGAATTGCAATACTTACTACTGAAGGATTGGTTCTACTTCTTCTTCAGTCGTGGGTGGTTGCATTTCCCCAAATACAGCTAGCTCAAGAAGTTCCGCCACATCATACGTACCGACTGACTCTTCTACTTCTTTTGCTTTCGTTCCATCGGACAACATTGTCAAGCAGTATGGACATCCAGATGAGATCACAGATGGGTTTACTGCTAATGCTTGTTCCGTACGTGCTACATTGACACGGTTTCCAACGTGTTCTTCCATCCACATCATACCGCCACCCGCTCCACAGCACATGCCTGTCTCGCGGTTACGTTCCATCTCGACAAGCTTGACACCAGGAATGGCTTTTAGAATTTCACGTGGTGGATCGTAGACATCATTGTAACGGCCTAAGTAACACGAATCGTGGAACGTGATGGTCTCGTTTACAGCGTGTGTAGGCTTCAAGCGTCCCTGATTCACAAGGTCATACAACATTTCTGTATGGTGAAGGACTTCTCCCGACCAACCGAAATCACTGTATTCGTTTTTAAAGATATTGTATGCATGCGGATCAATCGTCACAATTTTTGTAACGCCCGCTTTTTCGAATTCTTTGATGTTTGCTTGTGCAAGCTCTTGGAATAAGAATTCATTTCCGAGACGACGTGGTGTGTCTCCAGAGTTTTTCTCTTTATTTCCTAAGATAGCGAATTTCACGCCTGCCTCGTTCATCAAGTGTGCGAAAGCTAGAGCGATTTTTTGTGAACGGCTATCGAACGATCCCATTGCACCAACCCAGAACAAGTACTCGAATCCTTCTCCTGATTTGTCTGCTTCTTTCACAGTAGGGATGGCGATGTCCGGACGTGCGTCACGCCAGTTTTCTTTTTCTTTACGGTTTAGTCCCCATGGATTCCCTTGCTTTTCGATGTTTGTCATCGCGCGCTGAGCGTCTTTGTCCATTTTTCCTTCCGTCATGACAAGATAACGGCGAAGGTCGATAATTTTATCAACGTGCTCATTCATTACAGGACATTGGTCTTCACAGTTACGGCACGTTGTACATGCCCAAATTTCTTCTTCTGTGATGACATCTCCGATCAATGATGGGCTGTAGATGTCTTCAATAACAGCACCTTGTGCACCAGCTGCCATAGCCAACTGGTTTCCTTTAGTCCCGCTGAACGCCAGTGCTGGCACCCATGGCTTTTGTTGTGTCTCAACAGCTCCCGTGAATGTTAAGTGATCACGAAGTTTTGTAATCAGATCCATCGGTGACAACATTTTCCCTGTCCCTGAAGCTGGACACATGTTTGTACAGCGTCCACATTCTACACATGCGTAGAAGTCGATCATCTGTGCTTGCGTAAAGTCTTGGATGCGGCCCACACCAAACGATGGCATTTCTTCTTCCGCGTCCGGGTTGTCTTCATCTTCTTCCAAATCAAAGTCAATCGGTTTTAGGCGTCCAACATTGTCTAAACGGTGGTAATAGACGTTTGCTGGTCCTGTGATCAAGTGGAAGTGCTTTGATTGCGGAACGTACACTAGGAATGTGAGTAGGAATAGTAAGTGTGCCCACCACATAATGAAGAATACGACTGCAGCCGCTGTTGGTGGCAAGAAGCCAAATACCGCTGCGATGGATGAAGCGACTGGCTCTGTCCATGTCCCCGCATGGTCGTGCCAAATCATGTTCATACCGTTTCCGATCAATACAGAAACCATTAGACCCCCGATGAAGATGAGGACTAGTCCACTCTTCCAGCCACGTTTTAGACGAGCTAGCTTTTCAACGTAACGACGGTAGAATGCCCACACGACAGCAATTAAAATGACGAGTGTGACAATCTCTGTGAAGAAAGTGAAAGCAGGATACAAAGGCCCAAGTGGCAAGTGTGAATCCGGTTTCAAACCTTTCCAAATAAAATCAATTGCGCCTAATTGAACGAGTAAAAACCCGTAGAAGAACATGACGTGGATTGCACCACTTTTCTTATCCTTCAATAGTTTCTTTTGTCCAAATACATACACCCAAATCTTGCGCATACGCTCTTTGACATTATCTTCGAACTCGACTTTTTTCCCGAGTTTGATGAATTGGTAACGTGTCTTGAGCAGGTACGCGAATAAGTAAATGGCATAGCCAGTTACAGCGATGAATAGAACCCAGTTTGCGATTAATAACGGACTCAATTTCTTCTCCCCCTCTAGGATGACATTCGATCTTACTTGTAAGCATAACAACGCTATTCGAAGAAAGAAAGTGTTTGTTTCAGTATAAAAATGAATGAGCATTCAGTCAAGGTTTTTTTCCTCATCTAAAAATCCCCTGACCAACAAAAGCTGATCAGGGGATTGGAACACTATTCTTTTTCTGTGTGAAACACTTTTGCGCCGCGGATGTACTCTACGTCGCGGACTCCACTGCGGGCATTGACCACGCGTGCTGCCGCGAACAAATAATCCGACAACCGGTTCAAATAGCGCTGAACGATGACAGGAACATCCTCCTGTTGTTTCATCAAACTCACCATTTGACGTTCTGCACGGCGCGCAACTGTTCGCGCGATGTGTAAAGTCGCTGCAGCAGAAGTTCCACCTGGTAAGATGAACCGTTCGAGTGCCGGCCCTTCCTCCATCAACTGGTCGATACGCTTTTCTAAAACTTCGATTGGTTCTTCTGTCAATTTATAATTCCGGACTTTTGTTACAACGGCTAAATCACCACCACAATCAAAAAGTTCGTGTTGGATAGCTTCTAAATCTTCAAGAATGTCCTTGAATAATTCCGCATTAAGTTCCGTAACAGCTTTGCCGATAAAAGAATTGGCTTCATCGATCGTGCCGTACGTTTCAATTCGTAGATCGTCTTTATCTGCGCGCGCACCAATTAAACTGGTTTGCCCTTTGTCCCCTGTTTTCGTGTAAATCTTCATTTAGTTTTCCTCCCCTTGTACCTGCTTGTAAGAACGAATCGCTTGGCGCGTACAGTCGACGACGCCTTTTCCGATTAACTTTCCGAGTTCCGTGATTGGGCCGCCGTAAGGTAAGTTCTCTCCTTGTTGGGTGGCTGCGACCACAAGACTATCTGTTGGCGTACCCGTCGCTAACGTCCCAGTGCGTTTATCCAAGACTTGTTCTTCCGCAAGAGCTTTCGTCTTCGCTTCTGTGGCTGTCATCATCGCTTCAATAAACGCTTCATCAGACAAGTTTCCGTTCACGAGGATCCATGTATTGATTGTACCAATGGCTGGTAGAGACTGCACTTCATGTGCCCGTGACACATCGAGAGCGTTTCCGATGCCCGCGGTGACCATGATGATGAGTGATCCAAATGACGCTTCATACTCTTTGATAGCTGCTCCGCTTACATCTACTGCTGTGAGTTGCATGACGGTCTCTGTTGGAATCCAATGACGCATCCGCGCAAACTGCTTCACTTCCTGTTCGACATCATTGACGTTGTATGTCTGTGGTACTTGCCGATTCACGATTGTGCGGTACCAGCCAAAACCCGGATTCAAAACTGCTGAGGACACTACCCGAAGTGGACGCTCCTTGTGAAGCACAATGGCGTTTTCGGTCACGAGCACGTCCGTGGCACGAACCCAGGAAATTGAGCCTTCCACTTCACTTGGCAATAAAGTCATCTGCGGCTTAGGTTCAACCGGGTGCGCCGCGACATCTAGACGTGTCTCATAGACCGTTTCGAGTGTCGCTTTTTCTACAACTTCATGTGGCTCTCCGTAGGCGGACACGCGGCCTTTTTCCAGTAGCAACAAATGATCACAATAAAGAGAAGCCAGGTTGATATCGTGGAATACACTGACGACGGCTGTATTTTGCGTTTGTACATGCATTTTTAACGTATCAAGCAATTGTTTTTGGTGTGCGATATCTAGGTGATTCGTCGGCTCATCGAGAAGAAGAAGATTCGCTTGCTGGGCAAGTGCTTGTGCGACAAATACTCGTTGCTGCTCCCCACCCGATAATGTCGTAATTTCTTGATACGCATACGGTACAACTTGGGTAATCTGCATGGCCTCCATGACAGCTTCCTCATCCGCTGTCTTCCAGCTTGAGAACAACCCTTGTTGATGCGGGTAGCGTCCAAGCGACACCGCTTCTTTTACAGTCATCCCAAAACTTTGGGGCGGCAATTGCGGAAGCACGGCCATCTTGCGTGCGAGTTCTTTTGGTTTATAAGATGTCATTGGCTTGTCTTCGATAGAGACTTTCCCAGAGGATGCAGAGAGCAGTCCACTGACAAGCTTCAAAAGTGTCGACTTCCCACTTCCGTTCGGACCGAGAATCCCTAAGATTTCCCCAGGTTTTACTGTGAACGAGACATCATGGACAATAGGATGGGCGTAACCACCGGAAATCTTTTCGACTCGTAACATCTAGTTCACGCCCTTTCGTCGCTGGCGGAAGAAAATCCACGCAAATACAGGTGCCCCTATGAATGCGGTCATGACACCAATTGGCAGCTCGGTCGGCTCGATAATCGTGCGTGCCACCAAGTCACATAAAATGAGCAAGGATGCGCCGTTAATCATACTGAGTGGCAACACGTGCCGGTTGTCAGCACCGAATAATTGCCGGACCATGTGCGGCACGACCAGACCGACAAATCCAATCGTTCCCGAAACTGCTACCGCTGCCCCAGTCAACATGGAACCTGCAACGAGGACTTCTTTTTTCACGCGCGCGACATTGACCCCTAAATGATGCGCGCGGTCTTCACCAAGTTGTAGAGCATTCAAATCCCGCACTCGGAACAAAAGCCATGTACCCGCAATCGCCACGAACGGTACAATCATTTGCACGTGTGTCCATGTTCGCATAGCGACACTCCCAAGTAGCCAGCCAATAATTTGACGCAATTCTTCGCCAGTTAGAGCGATCATGAGCGAAATCATGGCACCGAAAAAGGAACTCGTAATAATCCCTGTCAAAATGATAGTTTCCATCCGCAGTGAGCGGTCAATCATGCGGGCGAATGAAACCACGACGATGAGTGTGACAACCGCTCCGACCATACTGAGTAGCGGTAATGTGAACATTCCGAAAAAAGGTAAGGACAATCCAAAAAAGATGGTTGCCACGGCTCCGACTGACGCGCCGGAAGAGACACCGAGTGTGTACGGGTCAGCAAGTGGATTTTTCAATAATGCCTGGAATGCAGCTCCAGCCACTGCTAAGCTAGCTCCGACAAGGGCTGCGAGAAACACACGCGGCATCCGGATATTCCAGACAATCGTTGAGGCGGTTGCATCCTCGCTCCCTCCCCATAAAGTGGATACTGGAATCTGGACGGCACCAATCGAGACACCGAGCCAGATTGAAGCGACTAACAGCAAGATCGATACAATCCAGCCAAGAGGTCTTCTAGTCATTCATAATTTCCGGGTAGACAGCCTTTGCAAGCTCTTCAAGAGCCAGTGCAAGACGCGGTCCCGGACGCGTTGTAATATCTTCATTCACTTCTATGACAGCATCTTGCTGCACTGCTGTCACTTGATCAAATCCAGGTCGTGCTTTCACAGCATCCACGGCATTTTCCATGTAGTTATACGTCAAGACGATGACATCTGGGTTGCGTGAGATGATTTCTTCTGAGTTCATCATCAGCCAGCCTTCTTGGTCCGCTACAACATTTTCTGCATTGATAAGTTCTAGTAGTTCTTGATTCAATGTACCTTGGCCTGCTGTGTAGATTTCAGGGTCCCCCGATGCTTCCAAGAAAACTTTTTTCGGTGTTTCAACCGCTTCTAATTTACTCGCTACTTCTTCTACTTGCGCTTTCATATCTGCAACGACTTGATCAGCTTCTTCTGATTTCCCCGTCACTTCTCCGATGTCGAGAATGGTCTCGTACGTTTCATCAAAACTCATTGCATTGTCAACGACAAATACTTGTACACCTGAGTCGATCAGTGGTTGCAAGCCTGCCTCTGCTGACGACCAGCTCGATTCATGTGCAAGGATGAGGTCGGGTTGGAGAGCGGTCATCACTTCGATGTTAAATTCAAATGAGCCGATCTTTTCTTTCGTCGTTGCCGCTTCTGGGTAGTTATCGTAATCTGTGACCCCTACGACTTCTTCATCTAATCCTAAGGCGAATAAGATTTCCGTATTACTCGGAATCATCGAGATGATAGCGTCTGGTGCTTCTTCCAAGGTAATTTCATTGCCCACTGCATCAGTAACTGTGAGTGGAAATGCTGTATCTTCTGTTTCCGGAGTTGTTGACGTCTCCGGAGTTTCAGTTGCTTCTTCGTTTGTACATGCCCCTAGTAGTAAAGTGGCTGCTAAAAGTGAACCTACCCATTTTTTCATTGTCTTTCCCCTTTTCTGTGTATGTAAAAAACCCGCCTTCCTCTACGGAAAGACGGGTGAAAATAGGTATAAATCGGCTAGAGCATGCAAAAAGGCATAGTCGACTTACACCAACCCATCCTCGTAGGTTCACGGCGCATTCAACAAGGCAGGTTTCCTGGCTTACGACTGATGTCGCTTACAGTGGCGGGACCGCGCTGGACTTTCACCAGCTTCCCTTTTACCTCAAGCAATCCGTTACTTGAGCACCTTGTTGTGTTGTGTCTAGCGTACTACATTTTCTCTGGAGCGGAAACCCCTAATAATTTCAGTGCATTTTCAATCGTTTGGCGCGTAGCCGAAATCAGTGCAAGGCGTGCTTGTGACAAGTCTTTTGCTTCTGGGTCCAATACTTTGTTGGCATTGTAGAAGCTATGGAACTGTGCAGCTAGTTCTTGAATGTACGTTGCCACGCGGTGCGGTGCACGAAGCTTCGCTGCATCTGCCACCACTTGTGGGAAGTCTCCCACTTTTTTCATCAAGTCAATCTCTTTTTCGTCCGTTAACAAGGACAAGTTTTCAACGGATGGGGCCATTTGGTGCTCTTCTGCTGCACGCAAGATCGAACAGATACGCGCATGTGCATACTGTGCGTAATAGACAGGATTTTCATTCGACTGAGAAACAGCCAGGTCAAGGTCAAAGTCCATGTGTGAATCGCCTGAACGCATACCGAAGAAGTAACGCACTGCATCGAGCCCAACTTCTTCTACTAGTTCACGCATCGTCACAGCTTTCCCTGTACGTTTGCTCATCTTCATCTTCTCGCCGTCTTTATACAATTGCACCATTTGAATGACGCTGACTTCTAACGTGTCGCGGTCATAGCCGAGCGCTTGAATGGCTGCTTTCATACGTGGAATATAGCCGTGGTGGTCTGCACCCCAGATGTTGATCAGCTTTTCAAAACCACGGTTGATCTTGTCTTCGTGGTACGCAAGGTCTGGCGTCAAGTATGTGTAGCTGCCGTCTTGTTTGATCAGTACGCGGTCTTTGTCATCGCCAAATGTTGTCGAGCGGAACCAGGTCGCGCCTTCTTCTTCGTAGATATGGCCGTTCGCACGAAGCTTGTCCAGTGCCACGTCAATTTTGCCGTTTTTATAAAGTGAAGACTCCGAGAACCACTCGTCGAAGTTCACGCGGAAGTCTGCTAGATCTTGTTGCAATTTCTCAAGTTCTTTTTGTAACCCGTAGCTACGGAAGAATTCATAGCGCTCTTCGTCCGATAGAGATGCGTATTTGTCCCCGTCGTTTGCTGCAAGTTCCCCCGCAATGTCTTTAATATCTTGTCCATGGTAACCGTCTTCCGGCATGTCCCGGTCTTGCCCGAGCGCTTGGAAGTAGCGTGCTTCTAACGAAAGCGCCAAATTGTGAATTTGGTTTCCAGCGTCGTTGATGTAATATTCACGACTCACGTCATAGCCTGCGAAATCAAGAACGTTACACAGTGAGTCTCCTACAGAAGCTCCGCGCGCGTGGCCGAGGTGCAAGTCGCCTGTTGGGTTCGCAGAGACAAACTCGACTTGTACTTTTTCGCCTTCCCCAGTGTCTGAGCGACCGAATGCCGTACCCGCTGTAAAAGCTGTGTTGATGACTTGTTGCAGGTAGTCTTTTTTTGTACGGATGTTTAGGAAACCAGGTCCCGCGATTTCAACAGATTCAATCGATGTTCCTTCTGTTTCAAGTTTCTCTAAAATCTGTTCAGCAATAGCACGCGGGTTTTGCTTCGCGATTTTTGTGAGTTGCATAGCAACGTTTGTCGCGTAATCCCCGTTTGCTTTGTCACGAGGGGCCTCTAAGTGGATCGAAACCGACTGGTCGCCTGCTAGACCTGTCGCGTCGACTGCTTTTTGAAGAGCGTCTTTAATGGATTGTTGAAGTTGTTCTACTGCATTCATTCGGTTACCTCCGTATAATGATAGTCGATTGTGTAATCGCCCATTTTTTCACTGTCTTGATAAAGAGAATATTCAATGCGGTCGTGGCCTTCTGTATGGATGATTCGACTCGTGAATACTTCCAGCGGCATCGTATGACCGTGCATTGTATAGTGCCCTTTTGTTTTTTGTCCAAGTTCGAACTCAATTCGCATATCCGCGACGCCTCGCCGTCGGATGTAGCCACCGGACCCTTCAAATTTAACGAGGGTTTGGGTGATTTCTTCTGTCACTTCTTCAAACCGTAAGAAGCGTTTTTGTTGTTTGTAATACATCGAGCCAGTTGCCCGGTGGTATTCCTGGGTCATTTTTGTTCCGGGATGCTTGAAGGTCGACACAATCTTCAGCTGAATCGGAATCCCTGCCTGTTCGGTCATTCTCAAGCCCTCTTTTCGGTATTTGGTTATTTCTATAACCTTTTTAGTATACGGGAGATTGGGGAGATTGTGAAGGTGGGAGTGTTGTTTGGGGAGTCCTACAGCCAGAACGCTATTTCCTGGGAGAGTTTCACGCTTTTTTAGGTACCTGTCCCACAAACAATTCTGACATTCATGATTATTCACCATTCATGCAGCGCAAACTCGCACTATCAAGTTAAAAAATGTATAAAAATAAATTGTGTTGAAGTTGTGTGTGTACCAGGTACCTTTTAGGAACTATTTCCAATTACGATTGATTTTTTAAAGCGGTGATCTCACGAAAAAACACGGAAATCGAGAATACCTCGACTTCCGTGTTTTGAACTCTTACTCTTTTATCCACCCAAGCAACATCTCACGAATCAATTTTGAAGCCGTGTTTGCTGTTTGCTCCGATGAATCATAGATTGGTGCCACTTCAACTAAATCAAAGCCGACCACGTTGACGCCAGAGTTTGCGATTGCGTGGATCGAAGCAAGTAGCTCGCGGCTCGTGATACCACCGCAGTCTACTGTGCCCGTTCCCGGTGCATGCGCTGGGTCTAAGACATCGATATCGATCGTCACGTATACCGGGCGACCTTCAAGTTTTGGTAACACTTTTTTCAGTGGTTCCAATACTTCAAACTTTGCAATTTCCATACCGTTCGCTTTTGCCCACTCGAACTCTTCTTTCATTCCAGAACGGATTCCGAATGAATAGACGTTGTGCGGCCCGATATGTTCAGCGATTTTACGAATTGGTGTCGAGTGAGAAAGAGGCTCTCCCTCATAGTCCACACGTAAATCTGTGTGCGCGTCCATATGAATGATTGCAAGGTCTTTGTGAACCGCTGCGACTTCTTTCATGACCGGCCACGATACTAAGTGTTCCCCGCCCATTCCGACTGGGACTTTGCCGTCTTGGAGTAGTTGACGAATGAAGCCACCGATCAACTCAAGGCTCTTCTCCGCATTTCCGAATGGAAGTGGGATATCGCCTGCGTCAAAGTAGTTTACGTCATCTAGCTCGCGGTCGAGGTACGGGCTGTATTCTTCAAGACCGATTGACACTTCGCGAATACGCTGTGGGCCAAAACGAGAACCTGGACGGTAACTAACTGTCCAGTCCATAGGCATTCCGTAAATTACGGCTTGCGCGTTCTCGTAGTCTTGTTTGCTTTTAATAAAAACGTTGCCACTATATGCTTCATCAAATCTCATCTTACTCACCTGCTAAATCCTTCACGAATTTTGGTAGGACGAACGCTGCAGTGTGAAGCTCTTTCGTATAGTACTTCGTGTCGATGTCGTGGAATTGCTCCGCCGGCACGTTCAATGGATCATGTTTCTTCGATCCGATTGTGAAGCACCAAAGACCTGATGGGTACGTCGGAATATTTGCCGTGTAGAGCTTTGTGATTGGGAAGATTTCCTTCACGTCGCTTTGCACTTGCTTGATTAAGTCCGCTTTGAACCAAGGGTTGTCGGACTGTGCCACGAACAAACCGTCTTCTTTCAAGGCTTTGTGGATTCCAGCATAGAAACCTTTTGTGAACAGGTCAACTGCAGGTCCCATCGGCTCTGTTGAATCGACCATGATCACATCATATTCATTTTCCGATTTTGCGATGTGCATGAAGCCGTCACCAACGATGACCTCGACGCGTGGGTTATCAAGTTCCCCAGCAATTTCCGGAAGGTATTTCTTTGAGTATTCGATTACTTTTCCATCTATATCAACCAACGTTGCTTTTTTCACTTTCGGGTGCTTCATCACTTCACGGATTACTCCACCGTCTCCACCGCCGACAACCAATACGTTCTCAGGATTTGGGTGTGTGAACAATGGCACGTGTGCCACCATTTCGTGATAAACGAACTCATCTTTTTGAGACGTCATGACCATGCCATCTAGGAACAACATGTTGCCCCACTCTGCTGTTTCCGCCATCTCTAAGAATTGCCACTCCGTCTGTTCAACGTGTAACGTTTTATTTATCTTCATCATAATTCCAAAGTTTTCGGTCTGCTTTTCTGTATACCAGTTTCCGCTCATTTATCTATCTCCTTCCAAGCTTGAAAAAATAAAATACAGACAAACTATACAGGTTTTTTCAAAAAGTGCAACTGTTTTTCGTTTAATCTGTCCATTCCCTTTCCATACTAGAGGAAAGGGAGGGAAACGTCTATGAAACGTGCGCAGCTACGCCGAAGAAAGAAACAAAAGTCCTGGTTTCGACGAGGACTTCTTGCCGTGTTGTTCCTATTTGGTATCGCGCTTGGTGGATACGGCTGCCTATGGTTTTATGCGCAACTGCTCGGCCCACCGATACTTGCGGTCCCTTCTGCCAACACGTACACGGACTCCCTTGGTACGCCCGTCACGACACGTTACAGTGAAGAAAGGCGGAATTGGATAGAACTTGACGACATGTCCCCTTACCTTCCAATGGCGTTTTCGTGAGGTGCCTGTCACCTTTTGGGAACCACTGGAAAAAGGTGACAGGCACCGAATGGTGAATGAAATCGAGTTACGCCTCCTAGAAATCCCGCAAGAAGCCATCGCGGTCCATGAAGCCAAGAGCGCTTCACGGCCCACGCTGTCTTCTCGCACAATTTCTTAACAGTCGGCTCCACATCTAAACATAAAAAACCCCCAAATGGTTTCCGGCCATTCGGGGGCGTGACGCCTGCTTTTACGAGCGTGTACGGGTATGCAAGCTGGTAAAAGAGCGTCGTGTCCTAGCATTACAGTTACGTAAGCTTTAAACTCATTTTACTTTCTTTAGTGCCGAAATTCAACCGGATTTGAAATTGTCACAGTTTAGTCAGAACTTGCAAGTGCCTGTTTCAATTCTTCTGGACTTCTTTCCCACATCTGCTCATCGTGAGACTTTAAGAAATCACGCAAAATATCTTTTGACCGTTCGTCCAAATTTTCTAGCATAAATTTGCGTTTCATCGATTTGTCCATTCGGTTCACGTGATCTGCTAACAACTTATAACCACGGCGCTTTTCACGGTTGATCACCATTTCACACGACGCCATTCCTGCATAATATGGGCCTTCTGGAAGCTGGTCAATTGTTACCCACACGAGCCAGTACGGTTTCCCGCCTGCTGAGTCTTCTCGGTTGGTTGTGAATTTGATCCCGCGCTCCGTATCACTGCGTGCATGCATCGCTCCGATTTCAACGCGGGCCACCCCCTCTTCTACATCGACGATTACGGGGGAAACATTTTCAAGTGATAACGAACCAATCCCGTAGCCTTTGTGGCCGTCTGTTGGGTCGTTTTTTATAATGGTGAAGCCTATTTTTTGTTTTGGTTTTTGCTCATCTGGCATATCGCTTCGCTCCTTCCTCTATGGTACGATAGCTATTAGTATACAGAACATTTCGCAAAAGGAGGAAGAAATATGCCATACGTTACCGTGAAAATGTTAGAAGGTCGCACTGAAGAACAGAAAAAAGCTTTAGTTGAGCGTGTGACTGCTGCAGTGACAGAAACTGTCGATGCACCTGCTGAGAAAGTTGTCGTGTTCATCGAAGAAATGCCGAAGAACCATTACGCTGTTGCAGGAAAACGCCTTTCTGACCAGTAATCTAGAATCAACAAAAGACAGCAAATTCTTTTAGAACAAGAGAATTTGCTGTCTTTTTTTAGGTACCTGTCCCAGAAACAATTCAGACATTCAAGATTATTCATCAAATATGCACTGCAAACCCGCATTCCTGCGTTGTATTCTCGATATTCATAAATTGTGTTGGAATTGTTTGGGTACCAGGTACCTTTTGGGAACTGCTTCCAACTCGTTTTCACTAAACTTGGAATCGAGGAATCGAATTACTTATTCTAACTTGAGTTGAGTGCAACACTCTCTCCAGATACATTCTCTATTTCAATCGCCAGAGATTGAGTACAAGTAGTTTTCTAGAGCGGTGTTCTCCACATCTAAGTGGAATCGAGTTGCGCCTCCTAGAAATCCCGCAAGATGCCATCGCGGTCCATAAAGCCAAGAGCGCTTCACGGCCCACGCTGTCATCTTGCACAATTTCTGAACAGTCGGCTCCACATCTAAATTTAACAGTTATTCTTCTTCAAATCCTCAATAAACTTGAACGCTTCTGCAAACTCTTCGTCTGAAAAATTCAACTTCCCTTTGACAATATGTACCTTATCGATCTGAGCCTGCTGCTCCAAATCATCGAAGTAAAATAAAGTTGCCACAAGCTCCAAGAAACGAGAGGACTTTTCTTTCATTTCCCCAATACACGTTGAAAAGGCGTCGCCCAATGGAGGGGACAGTTCCATAAAGTCCATGCTTTCAGAAGTCGTGGAGTACGCATATTGTGTATATGCCCCTTTGTCTTCTTTTTCTTCCACCAAGAACCCCATTGTGCAAAGTTCTTCGATACGCGCCGTCAATTCCTCAGAATACGGGCCATACATATGGAATTCATATTTTTCGTTCACAGGATAGCCGAGCTTTTTTGCGATGTACATCATCTTTTGAAGTTTTTTTCGGCCTGTGATGCCATGTGCCTGCTCGATAAACCGCACGATTGCTGCGTGATCACGTAGCATGGTTACACCTCCTTCAGTCCTAATACGTCTCGGATACGTCGCTCTGCAGGCGTATCACCGCGCAGCCGTTCTTCCGGAAAATACAATTTATGATCGGAGCGCCTCTTGCCAGAGACCGCTTCTACAATTTCTGATTGGCGAGACAGTTCCTTTATTTCACCAGATGGCATGAGTAAATGGATTGGAATTCGTTCGCCCTCTTCGCCTGGACGGTAAAAATCATACGGTAAGTCAGACGACGAATCGAATACTAAATAGTAGTCTGGGTCGATACCCGCTTCTCGGAAAAGGGATTCCAGCTCCCGCATTTTCATAAAGTCTTTGGCGGGATCAAATTCGGTATACTGGAACAACTTGCGGTACATGAAACGAGAACACAAGTCCGCAAGAATCGTGTCCTGCTCCTTCGTCCACAATTGGAAATAGGTCAGTAACACACTTTCATCGAGTGCGACATAGTCTTCTAGTGTGAATGTGCCGTCAAAGAAACTTTTGAAGTGTGTAGGTTCATGTGTAAACGTGTACCCTTCCTCACTCAGTTTTTTTGCACGGTGAAGGGCTTTTGTCAAAATCACTTCCGCACTTCGTGATACCGGGTGGAAATAGACTTGCCAATACATTTGGTAGCGGCTCATGATGTAATCCTCTACCGCGTGCATCCCACTAGATTTGATGACAACTTGGTCTTCGCGCGGGCGCATCACACGTAAGATTCGTTCCATATCAAAGTGCCCGTAGCTGACCCCTGTGAAGTAGGCATCGCGTTGCAAGTAATCCATTCGGTCGGCGTCGATTTGACTTGAAATCAAGCTGACGACTTGTTTGTTTGGATACGTCTTTGCGATGACGTCTGCTACTTTTTGCGGGAAGTCTGTACTAACGCGTGACAAGATAGCATTCACTTCAGTGTCGCCGAGTAAGATAGCTTGTGTGAAGTCTTCATGGTCTAATGAAAATACGTTTTCGAATGCGTGGGAAAACGGCCCGTGTCCGAGGTCATGCAAAAGCGCTGCACAGAGGACAACTAAGCGTTCCGACTGATCCCATTCGGGGCGCCCTTCAAAGCTGTTGTCGATAATTCGACGAACAATCTCATAGACCCCAAGCGAGTGGCTAAAACGGCTATGTTCCGCTCCGTGAAACACCAGATACGTCGTCCCGAGCTGACGAATGCGGCGAAGTCGTTGGAATTCTTTTGCACCAATGACATCCCAAATCACTTGATCACGAATATGTATATAACGGTGGACCGGATCTTTGAACACTTTTTCTTCTGCTAGTTTTTGTGTGGCATAAGGTGTCATGCTTTCACCGTCTTTCAATCAGTATAAGGAAGTTGTCGGTTGAAAAAAAGGGTCTTCCGAACTGCTCTTCTATACCCTTCTTCTTCGTGAACAAGTCCTTTAAATCCTCTAAATTGCTCAGAATAAAAAAAGTCTGACTCAACTTTCGTCAGACTGTTACGCGTTTGGTAGCATCCCTTGGGATTCTAGCTTCGCAATTACTTTTTCCATCAATTCCTCTTCAGATAGCGCCGCAACTGGGCGGTTGTTGACGAATGTAAATGTCTTTTTACGTCCAGGCCCACAGTAGGACTGGCATTCTTTCACTTCTATTTCAGCCTCAGGATCGAGAGCTTTCAGTTTCGGAAGCAGTGTCTTGAGATGGACGGCGTCACACTCATTGCAAACACGAAAATGGTTTGCCATAATCTCCACACCCTTTTGTGTAATGTCGAACTCGTTGTCATTGTAGCGCAGGAAATTGTTTTCTAGCAAGCGAAATTTATGTGAATAAAAGTCTTAGAATCTGCCTATGCTAGATTTTAGAACACAAGAGAAAAGAGGGAAAATTACTTCCCAGGGAAGATTTCAAATACAAGTTAACTTCTTATTATAGGAAACTCTCTGGGAAGCTCCAGGGACCTAAAAAGGGCAGCCGCGGCTGCCCTTTTTCTAGTTCTTCGTTAACATTTTCTGGTTTCGTTCGACGACACGAGTCAAATAGGATGTGTACAATTCCATCTCTTCCTGTGCAAGTGACTGGATACGCACGTCGCCAGCCAAGGCCTGAATGACCTGGTAGCTGCGGACGACCAGGTCTTGCACGGTGAATGGCTGTCCCGTTAATTCAACGAGGGACGCCATCACTTCCGGTTTGATTTCAGGGTACGTGAATTTAGTCGGTTCGCCTTGCAGTGCCAAGTCGTAAAATTCACGAACGAGTTCTGCACGCGCGCTTCCGCTTCCCTCCACACATAAATAAATCTGAACGGCAATGCCTTGACGAATGCGGCGTTGCGAGATACCTGCGAACTTCTTGCCACCGATACTTAAATCGTAATCGCCCGGGCAATAGGACCCGACAATCTCATACGCTTCAATCTGGTCTTCTACTTCTGGCAACATCAATTTCACAAAGTCAACCATCGCTTCGTAGCCTGCTGGAATATCAATGGGTTCTCCTTGCTCTGAAAATACTAGAGAGAGATTCAACACACCATCATCAAGGACAACTGCGAGGCCGCCTGAGTTCCGAACGATCGGTGAAAACCCTTGTGTCCGGAGATAGTCCATTCCGTCTTCTAAATAGGGCAACCGGTGATCTTGAATACCGAGCACGACTGTCTGACGGTGCACCCACGTGCGAAGTGTTGGGGGTGAAATAGTTTGACCGACTGCATGGCAAAGCGTATCGTCCGCCGCGAACGATTCTAATGCAGAACGTGATTGTGCACTTAGGGATTCATCCCAAAATCGCCATAAAGGGCGTTGTAATAATTTCATGAGACAACTTCTTTCTAGTCCATCCGTGCTACTGCAAACTTTGTGCAGCAGTCAAATAACTTAATTTGTAAACATCATCTGCAGAACACCCTCGTGACAAATCGTTCACCGGCTGATTTAACCCTTGCAAAATTGGCCCGATTGCTTCAAACCCGCCTAAGCGCTCTGCAATTTTGTAGCCAATGTTTCCTGCTTCAAGTGTTGGGAATACGAAGACATTCGCTTGCCCTGCAACTTCTGAACCTGGTGCTTTCTTTGCAGCGATGGACGGGACGAGACTTGCATCAAACTGTAGCTCTCCGTCGATTGACAACGCTGGGTCTTTTTCCTTCGCAAGTTCTAGCGCACGCGAAACTTTTTCTGTTTCTTCTGATACAGCGGAACCTTTCGTAGAAAACGACAGCAATGCCACTTTCGGGTCGATACCGAATGCAGAAGCGGTCTTGGCGCTTTCTACAGCGATTTCTGCTAAATCTTCACTCGTTGGTGCAATCGTGATGGCGCAGTCGGCAAATACGTAACGCGTGTCGCCTTTTGCCATGATGAACGCGCCACTTGTTTTTTGGATGCCTGGCTTTGTTTTAATAATCTGGAGTGCTGGACGAACAGTATCCGCTGTTGTGTGGGAAGCGCCACTGACTAATCCGTTCGCTTTCCCCGTATACACGAGCAGTGTTCCGAAGTAGTTCACTTGCTTCAATAATTCACGTGCTTGTTCTGGCGTAGTCTTTCCCTTACGGCGTAATACGAATGCTTCTACAAGCTCTTCTATATAGGCATAGGTTTCTGGGTTGATTACCTCAATTCCTCGCTCAGACAATTCCGGAACATTGCCGATAACGACCGGCTTGATTATACCTTCTTCATGTAGACGAATCGCTGCTTCTTGTATACGAGAGTCTGTCCCTTCAGGTAAGACGATGGTTTGTTGTTTCGATTTTAGCGTTTCTTTGATTTGATCGATGAAATGTGTCATCCGGTCTCCTCCTTCGTTCTTCTATTGCAAGAATACATGATTTAGCCACAGTTTGTCATGCCTTGTCAACGCTACAATAGAAAGGTGGGCAAGACATATGGTAAACTGGGAATGTTGAAAAGGACTAAAGGAGTGTTTAAATATGAACGAAGCAGCAATTACATTAGATGGCTGGTACGTACTGCATGACTTCCGCACGATGGACTGGTCTTCTTGGAAACAGTTATCGGCAGAAGAGCGCCAAGCCGCAACAGAAGAGTTTTTAGCATTTTTAGATGAGATGCAACAAGTCGATGATGCAAAAGAAGGGGCTCACGCATTTTACACGGTGGTCGGTCAAAAAGCAGACTTCATGTTGATGACATTGCGCCCGACAATGGACGAATTGAATGCGATTGAAAACCGCTTCAACAAGCTGACGATTGCAGAATTCACAGTTCCTGCGTATTCGTACGTATCAGTAGTCGAGCTTTCAAATTACTTGGCTGGGGAATCGAATGAAGATCCTTACCAGAATCCACACGTTCGCGCGCGTCTTTATCCTGAACTTCCACGCTCACAATATGTTTGTTTCTATCCAATGGATAAGCGCCGTGAAGGAGAAGACAACTGGTACATGCTTTCAATGGATGACCGCAAAGCTATGATGCGCAGCCATGGTATGATTGGCCGCGGCTATGCTGGGAAAGTAAAACAGATCATCTCAGGCTCTATCGGTTTTGACGATTTCGAGTGGGGCGTTACATTGTTCGCGGATGATGTGCTTCAGTTTAAGAAGCTTGTTTACGAAATGCGTTTTGATGAAGTGAGCGCACGTTATGGCGAGTTCGGCTCGTTCTTCGTAGGAACTTACCTAGACAGCGACAAGCGTAAAGAGTTTTTTCAAATTTAATTAGATATACTAAAAGGGAGCTTCTCATATTAATTGAGGAACTCCCTATCTTTATATTCCATGACGTGTAGGGGAAGCGTTCCGCGGGCGCGGGCTGAGCCAAGGTCTCAGCTTCCGCTTTTAATCCCGCTGGAGTCACCCCTACACTTTTTAAATAATGTTGATCCAACTACTTTTCGCTTTTAAATTTATTACTACCCAACTTCTCTGCGTTTTATAAAGCTGATTTGACAACGGCTACGATCAGTAGCACCCACCCTACTAGAAAAGCCACTCCACCAATCGGAGTAATTGCCCCTAAAATCCCTACTCCACTCAAAGCAAGTACGAATAAACTTCCAGAGAAAATAACAATTCCAAGTAAAATCGCATAGCCGGCACCAGTTAAAGCACCACTAGCTCCAAGTATATTTGGATGCATCAAAATCCCAATCGCAATGAGTGCGATTGCATGAAACATTTGATACTGTACTGCTGTCTCCCAGATTGCTAAATAGCGTTCGGATAGACGCTCCTCTAACGCATGTGCGCCAAATGCTCCTAAAGCAACAGCTAGGAAACCGTTAATAGCTCCCGCAATAATAAACAACTTCACGTTCTATTCCTTCTTTCGTTTAAAAATCAAATAACGAATCTCCATTAGCATCGTCTTCTTCAAATCGTTTGCCTGTCAGTGGAACTGACGGCGAAGCTTGTTGAACAGGTGGTGCTGATTGGGGCATAACTACTGATTGACTTTGAGTTGGCGTTTGTACAGGAACAGAACCTGTTGCAAGCCCAATATCACAAAGCGCACGAATCGCCGCGAAACATTCTCTTCGTTCGGCATCTGTTGTAGCCACTTGAAGACGTTGTGTATACGTTTGAATTTGTGTTGCTACTTGTTGATAACTGATCATGTCGTTTGACTCCTTTTCCCCGTTCCATGCTAGCGTAGTCAGCGGCAAAAATCAATTGGTGACTTGCCCCAAGCTTCCAGTTGCTGATTGATCTGCGAGTAAGGTTTGCTTCCAAAAAATCCTCGAGAAGCACTCAACGGGCTTGGGTGAACAGACTCTATAATCACATGTTTCTCGGTATCGATCAGGGCCTTTTTCGTTTGGGCCGGTCTTCCCCACAATACGAAAATGACAGGTTCTTCTTTGTCAGAAACAGCGCGAATGACGGCGTCTGTGAAGTTCTCCCAGCCCCATCCTTTATGAGAATGCGCATTGCCTTGCTCGACTGTGAGTACCGTATTTAAGAGTAGCACACCTTGAGCGGCCCAACTGCGTAGGTCTCCCGTAGAACGTTTGCATCCAAGGTCTGCTTCCAACTCTTTGTACATATTGCGAAGAGATGGTGGAAGTGGTGTTCCGGGCTGTACTGAAAAACTGAGTCCATGTGCTTGCCCAGGTCCGTGATACGGGTCTTGTCCTAAAATCACCACACGAACGTCTTCAAAAGCTGTGTATTTGAGTGCATTCAATACGTCGTCCCATGCCGGATAAATCGTTTTCGTTTTATACTCTTCTTCCAATCGTTCTTTCAATAGAATGAAATACGGGGCTTCCCACTCATCAGCTAATGCTTCTTTCCACTCCACTTGGCCATCACTCCTCGAATTCGATCGTCACGTCGTAGTCGACTAGTTGGAACATGTCTTGTAACACTTTTTCAGCGTTTGTTTCGGCTAATGTCAGTAATCCATTAGATGACGCTTCTTCCTTCATTAATTTTTGCGCTTCCGCTGCAATTTCATAGGACTCTGTTAAGTCTAGATTTTCAGCTAATAATCCAGTATGTGAATAGGCTTGAACTTGATCCATAAAGAGGGTGGGTTCTCCCAAAATCACTGGCTTAGGAATAGTAAAGTTTGCTGTTTTTGCATCTTCGTCTAATTCAATATCTTCTTCAGAGATAGCCGACAAATCAATACCTGCTTGAACTTGACCGGGAAAGATTATTAAAATTTGACGAGTCGTACCTGGGATTTTCACATCGAAAGGTAACGTTTTAAAATCTTCTCTTTGAATGACCGTTTTTAAATACCCTTCAGCTGTAACTAACTCTTCACTTTCTTGCAATCGTTCAATAAATGCACTTTTACTCTCACTAGAGCTAGTGCCGATTAAAGAACCAAACTCAAACGTTCGTACAAAATTAAAAGCTAGTAAAATAACGACAATACCTATTAATAGGGGGATCCATTTTGTAAGCTTTACTGGATTTCTAACACTTCGAACTCTTCCAGGTGGTTCCGCGTAGGTTGCTGCTTCTTCTCGTTTCAACTCTTGTAATTTTTGTTCGAGCTCTTTAATTCTTTTGTCATTCGACATAGGATTCCCTCTTTCGACAGTTTCTTAAACTGTACCAGAAAAATTCCACTAGTAGCAATTGGAAGCCCGTGATAGGATGACTTCAGAGGTGAAATTATGTCAGATTTACGATTTCGAGAAAAACTACGTGAAATTGAAAAAGCCGCGACGACAGAGGACCATGTTCCCGAGAAAGCTAAACAACTGGGACTTCGTCTAACAGCCATCTTTGCAAGCCTTGTCATTCTCGCGATTTTTGTGCTGGCCATTCTTTCAATAATCGGAAAAAGTTACGGTACCGCCGCTTTTCTTTTTATAACAGGTAGTGGTCTAGCTGTAATTGCGTGGAATGTGGCAAGGGCGCCTAAGCTTCCTTAATGGAAATCTGGCGAGTATCTGCTACAATAAAACATAGAATTCAGAGCGGAATGATGCTATCTTCCGCCGTGGAAAATGGGGGAACTACAATGTCAATCAAGAAAACTCTTACAATTGCAGGTTCAGATACATCTGGAGGCGCAGGTATCCAAGCCGATTTGAAAGCCTTCCAAGAGCATGGAACGTACGGTATGACAGCGTTGACAGTAGTCGTTACAATGGATCCAGACAATGGCTGGAGTCACGGGGTTTATTCCCTTCCAACAGACGTCTTAAAGTCTCAAATCAAAACAGCTCTTTCAACAGGCGTGGATGCGATCAAGACAGGAATGTTAAGCACAGAAGAAATCATTGAAATTGCAGGAAATGCGATTCAACAAGCTGGCGTAGACAACGTTGTCATTGACCCAGTAATGGTATGTAAAGGCGAAGACGAAGTTCTGAATCCAGGAACTGTTGGGGCAATGATTGAATACTTACTGCCTCACGCAAAAGTTGTCACACCGAATCTTTTCGAAGCAGGACAACTTTCAGGGCTTGGCGCTTTAAAAACAATTGAAGATATGAAAGCTGCTGCAAAGAAAATTCACGAGCTTGGCGCGAAAAACGTCATCATTAAAGGCGGCAAACAGTTGCAGCACGAAAAAGCTGTGGACCTGTTCTTCAACGGAGAGACGTTCACGTTATTAGAGACAGAAAAAACACCTACTACTTACAATCACGGAGCAGGCTGTACATTTGCAGCATCTATCACAGCCAACCTAGCAAACGGCATGTCTGTAGAAGACGCTGTGTTTGAAGCGAAAGAATTCGTTTCTGCTGCAATCAAAAACGGTTGGAAATTAAATGAATACGTCGGGCCAGTCCTACACGGAGCTAAAGGCATTCACGGCGCACCAGAAGTCACAACTACAGAAGTTTAATAGCCTGCACTATGCAGGCTTTTTCTAACGCACGCGAAGGAGGTCTATCTATGGAAACTGTTCAACTCGAAACTTTACAACACCACCTCGACCGCTTCGCCGGCGAGGACGTTTACATTCATTTAGAAACGACGAATGGCGCATATGCCAACCACTTTAATCAAGAAGTATTTAATGCAGGCGCATTCATCCGCAATGTTCAGTTACGGTATGAACTTGCAAAAGTCGTGGGCGACTCCCCCCACCGTGTCGGTCTAAAATTGCCGAATGGCTGGGTATATGCACAAGGCATCACGCACTTTGAAGTGGATGAACACGACCGCCTATTGATGGCCGGTCATGACTATAGCGGCAAATTAGCGGTCGCTCTTCAGATCAGCCGCACACCGTTTGCTTATTAAGGAGGAATTGACATGACTTTACCGCATGAAGAAGCTGTTCTCGTCATCTTTCCTCATCCGGATGACGAAGCATTTGGTGTCTCTGGCACCATTTCAACGTATATAAAACAAGGTATTCCTGTTACATACGCTTGCCTAACGCTCGGTGAGATGGGACGTAACTTAGGAAATCCACCGTTTGCGACACGTGAATCACTTCCACAGATTCGCAAAAAGGAATTGCAAGCCTCTGCAGATGCAATGGGACTTACGGATCTGCGCATGATGGGGTTACGTGACAAGACGATTGAGTTCGAAGACGACAACAAGATGGTTACGCTCGTGAAAGATTTGATCGAGGATGTGAACCCCTCTCTTATCATCACGTTTTACCCAGATTACTCTGTCCATCCTGATCATGAAGCGACGGCTCGCGCAGTATCGCGTGCAGTTTATCGTCTTCCTAAAGAAGCACGACCTAAACTGTATGCTGTTGCATTCTCGAATGATACAAAGGATGATTTGGGAGAGCCTCATGTGATTCATGACATCACAGAAGCCCGCGACAACAAAATGGGTGCGATGCGTGCACATATTTCTCAGACAGCTTGGATGCTTGAAGAAATGGAAAAACGCCTTGCCGAAGGTGAACCGGAAGCGGAAAACTGGCTCCACTTTGAACGTTTTTATGTATACGATGTGGAAACGAGCAAGTATCAGTAAACCAAATCGATGCCTGGTGAAAACTAGGCATCTTTTTAATTTTTCTGAATAAATTTCACTATAATTTATTTCACAATAATTTATTCATTATTATCGAATATTCATACGCTAATATGCACTTTACTTCCTTAAAGTACGCATATAAATTGAATAGATTGAATAAACAAAATAGTTCAATTTTACTATCTAAAACTAAAATTACAGTCTTTTCACCTTGAAATCATGCGATTTTCACAGACTTTTACAATATCTTACATAGACATTTGAAAGCGCTTTTCGTATGATAAGTGCACGGTTTCGCCGAAGTATTTACATAAAGGAGACTACGTATGAAAAAGAAATTTTCTCTTTCCACATGGTTGCTGTTTTTAATCCCTTCCATCGTGGGTGTTGTTTTATTCATGATTCCACTTCCAGATGGCGATACAATGCGCGTACCGATCGCTTCATTCGCCAACGTTCTTTCTGGTTGGCTAGCTCCTGTTATTCAGTGGATTGCGTTAGCCACAGTGGCACTCGCAGCGATTGGTTCGTTACTGTTTGTCGCACGTCCGAAAGATGATTCGTTCGCGTCTGGTCTTTTTAAAGTTACACCGTTTTGGTTAGTCGTTCGTCTTATTGCACTAGTGTATGCTGTGATGATCATTTTCCAAATCGGACCGGAAGCTGTTTGGAATGAGTATACAGGTGGCTTACTTTTAGAACCAACTGAAGGTTTGGTTTCTTTCCTATTCACCATCTTCTTATTTGCCGGATTACTTCTTCCATTGCTTTTAAACTTTGGTTTACTCGAGTTCTTCGGTGCCATGCTTGTAAAAGTGATGCGTCCTTTATTTGGACTTCCAGGTCGTTCAGCAGTCGATGCGGTCACGTCTTGGGTCGGAGATGGAACAATCGGCGTTCTTCTGACTTCACGTCAGTATGAAGAAGGCTACTATACGAAAAAAGAAGCAGCCATTATCGGAACTACCTTCTCTGTCGTATCCATCACGTTTAGTATTGTTGTTATCGAAGAAATTGGTCTTGGTGCATACTTTTTACCATTCTACGGAACAGTTATTTTAAGTGGAATTATTCTTGCACTCGTTATGCCACGTATTTATCCACTTCGCGGCAAGTCGGAAACGTATGTGGATGATACACCACTTGATTTGTCACGTGAAGAATTACCTGTACACCATTCCGTTGTATCGTATGGTTTAGAAAACGCATTGAAGAAAGCTGATGCCAATCGCTCAGTTTCAAACTTCTTTAAAGATGGATTAAAGACTGTTGCCGATATGTATATAGGTGTTGCACCCGTCGTTCTTGCTTTCGGTACGACTGCGTTGATGCTTGCGGAATACACACCGGTCTTTACAATCCTAGGAAAACCGTTTGAACCGTTATTGATGATTGCAGGTCTGCCTGAAGCTTCAGAAGCAGCCGCGACAATCGTTGTCGGGTTTGCGGATATGTTCTTACCTGCAATTCTTGGGTCAGGAATTGAATCAGAAATGACACGTTTCTTCATTGCAACGATGTCGGTTACACAATTGATTTATATGTCTGAGGTCGGTGGACTTCTTCTAGGTTCGAAGATTCCAGTCAACTTCAAAGACTTACTTGTCATTTTCCTACTACGTACATTGATTGCATTCCCAATCATCGCGGTAGTAGCGCATCTTCTGTTTTAATGGATAATATAAAATAGGTTGAATCAAAAAAGGAGTTTCTCGTAAATTGAGAGACTCCTTTTTGTATGGTGTTAGGTGTGTAGGGGAAGCGTTCCGCGGGCGCGGGCTGAGCCAAGGTCTCAGCTGCCGCTTTTAATCCCGCTGGAGTCACCCCTACCCACTTTACAAGTTTTGTGATTTATCAATTTCTTTTTAGAAATCAACTTTAACCTAATTATTTTTTTATTACACTAGTTGTTGTTTCGCACGTAATTGTTTGAGCATGTCGCGCGTCATCGCATCTAGGTCGAACTGTGCCTTAAAGCCCCATTCGTCACGAGCAGCCGTTGCATCGATTGAATCTGGCCAGCTGTTTGCAATCGCTTGGCGAATCGGATCCACCTCATAATTTAATGTAAAGCCAGGAAGTTCTTTGCGAATTGAAGCAGCAAGCATTTCCGGATCAAAACTCATCGCTGTAACGTTGAAAGCGTTGCGGTGAATCAATTTCGTCGGGTCTGCCTCCATCAAGTCAACGATTGCTTGAAGTGCATCTGGCATATACATCATGTCCATGAAGGTGCCTTTGTCGATATACGACGTGTACGTTCCTTCTTCCAACGCTTTGTAATAAATATCAACCGCATAGTCCGTCGTTCCTCCACCTGGTAGTGTTTCGTACGAAATCAAACCTGGGAAGCGAACGCCGCGTGTGTCAACATCGAACTTTTGGAAGTAGTAATCACAAAGTAGTTCTCCTGAAACTTTGTTCACACCATACATTGTCGTCGGGCGCTGTAATGTGTCTTGTGGAGTATTCACTTTTGGAGTCGATGGACCAAATGCGCCAATCGAACTCGGTGTGAAGAACTGCATGTTTTCTTCGCGTGCAACTTCTAGTGCATTGACTAAACCACCCATATTGATGTTCCAAGCAAGTAATGGCTTTGCTTCAGCTGTTGCTGAAAGAAGTGCTGCCATATGCATCATTGTGTCCGCACCGAACTCTTTTGCAATGCGGTGCATCTCTTCTGCATTTGTTACATCTAAGATTTCAAATGGCCCTTCTTCAACGATCGGGCTGTCGATGTGACGGATATCTGTTGCTAGAACGTTTTCGGTTCCGTATTCTTTGCGAAGCTTGGTGATCAGCTCTGAACCGATTTGGCCAAGAGCCCCGGTAATCATGATTTTTTTCATGGCGATTCGCTCCTTATTTACAGTTGTATTTTTGGAAAGTACATTATAGTAGTATAGAACATTGATTTTATAATGTTTTTACAACTAGTATTATAGTATGTTCTTTGGGGAGGTACAATACTTAGATGTGGAGCCGACTGTTTCAAAACGTTGAGTTCCGTTGCGAGGCTGCTTTCCGAGGGCGCGGCGTGAGCCTCCTCAGCGCAAAAACACGCTTCCGGGGTCTCACGTTCCACTTTTAACCCCTCCGGAGTCAGCCCCTCCACTCCACTCAACTTTAGTTTCGATAAGTGCGATGATTCGTCTTCAAAATCTAGATGTCCAGCAGCAAATCACGAAAGTGCATCAGCACTATCTAAAAGTTGCACACAAAAAGTAGAAAGTTGCTCATAAAAAAATGCCAGCAGCAAATTACAAAAGTTGCACATGCCCAGGAACTCACTACCTCCACTTGTCGATTGTAAGAATCATAAGATCTTACTAGAAAGGCCCTTAAGAAATCAGGTCTGAGTTTTGGACTAGTTTCCATAATATGACTTCGGTAGAAGAAATCACGTTTAGTGTAGAAGAAAAATCAGTTTCAGTAGAAGAAATCCTGATTAGTGCAGAAGAAATTACGTATTCATCCGATGAACGTTCGTTCAGGTTGAAGCCGACAGCTTTTTAAAGGTGACAGACCCCTTATAGGAAATCCCGGAGGTCAGGACGTCATTTCCCGGGCCATCTGGGTTTTCACGAGACCCGGCAACGAAGATGAAAGTGCTCTTCTTTCATCTTACGTGGGGAGGCTCGGGGAAACCCACCCAGGAAATGACGTTCTGGGTGGAGGGATTTACTGGTACGAGATGGTAAATGGTGACTGGCACCAAATGGGGGTAGTTTCCAAAATAAAAACCCCACGCCTGAGAGATACATCTCTCCAAGCGCAGGGCTTCAAATACGTATTTAGTTAATGACACCGAGCTCTTTTCCGACTTTTTCATAAATCGCTAAAGCATCATCGAGCATTTCTTTTGTGTGGGCCGCAGTTGGCATGTTGCGAACACGCCCTGTCCCCTTTGGAACTGTTGGGAAGACGATTGATTTTGCGTAGACGCCTTCTTCCGCTAAACGTTTTGAGAACTGCTGAGTCAGCTTCTCGTCTCCGATGATTGTCGGTGTGATTGGTGTTTCTGAATGACCGATATCGAATCCAAGCTTCTCAAGACCTGCTTTAAAGTAGTTTCCGTTGTCCCAAAGTTTGTCGTGTAGTTCTGTTGAGTCGATCAGCATCTGGATAGCTGCTGTGATCGCGGCTACATCCCCTGGTGGAAGAGCTGTCGAAAACAAGAATGGACGTGAACGAACTTTCAACCAGTCAATCAATTGTTTTGAACCGGCTACGTAGCCACCCACAACACCAATTGCTTTTGATAGTGTTCCGATTTGGAAGTCGATCTCTTTTTCTAGACCGAAGTGCTTCACAGTTCCTTTTCCTTTACCCATGACGCCTGATCCGTGCGCGTCATCTACATACGTGATCAAGTCGAATTCGCGTGCGATTTCTACGATTTCTGGAAGCTTCGCTAGGTCGCCGTCCATAGAGAACACGCCATCTGTGATGACCATGATTTTGTTGTAAAGACCGGATTCTTTCGCTTCTTTCGCTTTCGCTCGAAGATCGTCCATATCGTTATGTTTGTAAGCAATGATTTTTGCGCGCGACAAGCGGCATCCGTCAATGATCGATGCATGGTTCAATTGATCCGATAAAATCGCATCATTTTTATCCATCACACCTGAGATAGCTGCCATGTTGCAGTTGAAACCAGATTGGTACGAGATCGCTGCTTCTGTTCCTTTGAACTCCGCAAGCTTCTCCTCTAGTTTCACGTGAAGGTCTAGCGTTCCATTGATTGTACGAACAGCCCCTGCACCTACTCCGTATTTATCTGTTGCTTCTTTTGCGATGCGTTTTAATTCATCGTTTGTTGCAAGTCCTAAATAGTTATTTGAAGAAAGGTTGATGAGGTCTTTGCCACCGATTTTAATAATCGGACCATTTGGACCCTCTACTGGATCGATTTCGTTGTAGAGGCCTTGCTCTTTTAACTCATTTAGATTTTTCTCTAAAAATGTATCGAGTGATTTTGACATAGTTTTCTTCCTTTCCTAGCTGTAGTCAGTAGTAGTGTATCATTTAATGACCGGTTTTGCCTTTACCTTCACATCGAAAGGTTCTCCAGACAGCTTCTCAATCAATTTTTCAACCGCGGGCAATGTATAATGAACCAACTGTCCAAGACCAAATGCAATCAGTAAGGTCCCGACTCCCACAGGACCACCGAGTAGCCATCCCAGCAACACAACGCCCATCTCCATTGACGTTCGCACCGTCTTCACCTTCGCACCCGTCTTCGCGACAAGCATCATCATAATGGAATCACGCGGGCCTGCACCCACTCGAGCAGCGACGTATGTACCTGCACCAATTCCCATCACGATGACCCCTAAAACGAACACGATTGATTGAACCACAACCGATTCCGGATCGGGAAGCAACCAGTTGTAAATATCGATGAATGCACCAATCAACAAAATATTCAACCAGGTTCCAAGGAGCGGGATGCGCCTTTCAATGACGAATACGACCAAAATCAACAAGAAGCCTACAAGAATCGACCAAGTCCCAATCGTCAATCCAAACAATTGAAACAACGCGACGTGCAACACGTCCCATGGTCCGATCCCTAAGTAGTTCCCTTTAATCGTCAGTGTTATTCCTAGCGCCATTAACAAGAGCCCGATTAAATACACGCTCCAGCGCACGACGTAATTCTTTTTCACATTAAACCCTTCTTTCTCATACACTCCTTTAAGTATACGACATGAGGTCAAGCCCTTGATATGGTAAGATAGGGACACATGAAGGAGAGATTAGTGTATGAAAAAAGTAGTTCTAGCAGAAAAACCATCTGTTGCCCGTGACATCGCGCGTGTCCTGAAATGCACGAAAAAAGGAAACGGCTTTTTAGAAGGCGACAACTATATTGTGACTTGGGCACTCGGCCACTTAGTGACACTTGCTGACCCTGAAACGTATGACAACAAGTACAAGACTTGGAATTTAGAAGATTTGCCGATGATGCCTGAAAAATTGAAACTAACAGTCATTCGCCAATCAAGTAAGCAATTCCACGCGGTAAAAGCACAACTCGAACGAAAAGATGTGAACGGCTGGATTATCGGAACAGATGCCGGTCGCGAAGGCGAACTAGTCGCTCGTTGGATCTTCGCAAAAGTGAAAGCAAAAAAACCGATTCAACGTCTTTGGATTTCGTCTGTTACGGATAAAGCAATCAAAGACGGGTTTGCCAAACTGCAGCCTGGTCAAAAGTATGAAAATCTGTACCATGCAGCGGTTGCTCGTTCAGAAGCAGACTGGTATGTCGGACTGAATGCAACACGTGCACTCACGACGCGCTTCAACGCGCAGCTCTCTGCGGGTCGCGTCCAAACCCCGACCGTTGCTATTATTGCAGCACGTGAAGAGGAAATTAAAAAGTTCACCCCGCAAACGTATTACGGTGTGCAGGCAATGACGAAAGAAGGCTTGACCCTTACATGGCGTGATGCCAAATCTGGGGCAAGTCGCTCGTTTGATGCTACCAAAATCAAGCAACTCGTGGAAGCTGTCGAATCGAAAGAAGCGGTCATCACGTCACTCGATGTGAAAAAGAAAAAAACATACTCTCCTGCTCTTTATGATCTAACGGAATTGCAACGTGATGCGAACAAACGCTACGGATTCTCTGCAAAAGAAACACTTAGTACGATGCAGAAATTGTATGAACAGCACAAAGTACTGACGTATCCGCGTACCGATTCACGTTTCCTATCGAGTGATATCGTCCCGACACTTGCTGAACGCTTGAAAGCTTGTGCGGTGAGCGATTACCGAACAGTTGCCAATAAGATTTTGACGAAACCTATCAAAGCTTCTAGTTCATTCGTGAACGATGCAAAAGTGTCGGATCACCATGCCATTATTCCAACAGAGGAAACTGTGAACTTGAGTGCGATGAATGACAAAGAACGAAAAATTTATGACCTTGTTGTGAAACGCTTCTTAGCTGTCCTTCTTCCTGCACATGAATTTGAGCAGTTAACAGTTGTCACAAAAGTTGGCTCAGAAGAATTTTTCGCAAAAGGGAAAACTGTTCTTCAAGAAGGCTGGCATGAAGTGAAAAACTTACAAGAAGATGACGATGAGGAAGTCGCAGAACAACGTTTACCAAAACTTGAAAAAGGGCAAAAACTTGCGATTGATTATGTACGTCAGACTTCCGGTCAAACGAAACCACCTGCTCGTTTCACAGAAGCGACACTACTGAGTGCGATGGAAAACCCCTCTGGCTATCTTGAGGATTCCAATAAACAGTTAGCAGACAAGTTAAAGAAAACGGGTGGACTCGGCACAGTTGCAACACGCGCTGACATTATCGAGAAGCTCTTTAACTCGTTCTTGATTGAAAAACGTGGCAAAGATCTTCATGTCACATCTAAAGGCAAACAACTACTTGACCTCGTCCCTGCTGACTTGCGTTCTCCTGAAATGACAGCTGAGTGGGAAACGCAGTTAGAAGCAATCGCCACTGGTAAGAAGAAAAAAGATGTGTTCATCACAGAGATGAAACAGTACACAGAAAAAATCGTTCAAGAAATCAAGTCAAGCGATGCGAAATTCAAGCATGATAACATCTCATCTAAGACATGCCCAGATTGTGGCAAGCCGATGCTTGAAGTGAACGGTAAAAAAGGCAAGATGCTCGTGTGTCAGGACCGCGAATGCGGACACCGCAAAAATGTCTCTCGTCTCACGAACGCACGTTGCCCACAATGTAAGAAAAAACTTGAGCTACGTGGTGAAGGCGATGGTCAGATCTTCGTCTGTAAGTGCGGACACCGTGAGAAGTTATCTGCATTTGAAGCGCGCCGAAAGCAACAAGGCACTGGAAAAGCAGATAAGCGCAGTGTGCAGAAGTTTATGAAGCAGCAACAACAAGATGAGCCTGTTAACAACGCGTTAGCGGAAGCGTTGAAAGGGTTAAAGTTTGATAAATAAAATTAGCGCTCGTGTGACTAAGTCTAAGTCGCATGGGCGTATTTTTTTCTAGCTTCCTTCATAGAGTATCTGAGAGAACTCTAAGGAGGATGATTGCTATAAAAATCGCCTATATTCTTGACCCAACAACTGAAATGACTCTTTACGCGCAAAAGCGCGCTACCCAAATCCAATCAAAGTGGCCGGACTCCGTGAAAATCTTCAGCAAACGGGCTGATCAGGTTCTTCCTGTACTCTTTTCGCAACGCAACATGGACGGGTGCGACGTCTCATCTATTTTCCAAGAACTCCAAGCACTTGCAGAACTTCGAGAATTCACATCATAACTCTGTTTGTGTTAGACTAAAGGGTAGATTGTCAAGCAAAGGAAGTAATAATCATGACAAAACACGAACTAGAGCAACAACTCGCTGAACTGAAAATGGATTATGTACGCTTGCAAGGTGATATGGAGAAGCTTGAATCGACAGGTCATCCAGCTATGCTTGAAAAAGCAGAGGCACGCTTAGCGGCGATAGAAGTCCACTTACAGGAATTAAACGAAGCGCTCGCTAAGTTCTAATTAGTGAGCGTTTTTTCGTATAGCCACTTTTCATGGAAACTATATTTTAAGGATTGAGGAACAATCATGAGTTTATTAACAGTAGATAATTTAGGACATTCCTTCGGAGATCGCACTCTTTTCAAAGACGTATCCTTCCGATTAGTAGAAGGGGAACATGTTGGACTAGTCGGTGCAAACGGCGTCGGGAAATCAACGATGATGTCTATCATCACAGGCGAACTAGTGCACGATACAGGTCGCGTGGAATGGCTTCCGGGCACACATTATGGCTACTTGGATCAGCATACACGCCTGCAGCCCGGTCGCTCGATGATGGATACATTGCGAGATGCTTACCTTCCACTTTACGAAAAAGAAGCAAAAATGAACGATATCGGCATGAAGATGGCGGAAGCTTCTCCAGAAGAACTCGAGCAACTGCTTGATGAGATGGCTGAAATTCAAGATGCCTTGGATGCTGGAGATTTCTATACACTTGATATGAAAATTGAAGAAGTCGCACGCGGTCTTGGCCTCGATGCCATTGGTTTAGAAAAACCCGTAAACGCACTTTCTGGTGGACAACGTACAAAGGTCTTATTGGCAAAATTGCTTTTAGAAAAACCGAAAGTGCTGCTACTTGATGAGCCCACAAACTATTTGGACGAAGAGCATATCAACTGGCTAGCAAACTATTTAAAGAATTACCCACATGCCTTCATGTTGATTTCGCATGACACAGAATTTATGAACACTGTCACAGATGTCATTTTCCACTTAGAATTCTCGAAGCTGACGCGCTACACAGCGACGTATGAAAAATTCATTGAGCTTGCGGAGCTGCATAAACGTCAACATATCGACGCATACGAGAAACAACAAGATTTCATCAAGAAACAAGAGCAGTTCATCGCAAAAAATAAAGCACGTTACTCGACAACAGGCCGTGCAAAATCTCGTCAGAAACAATTAGACCGCATGGAGCGTATTGATCGTCCCGAAACTGCACAAGATGCTCAATTCAGCTTTAAAGAAGCACGTGGATCAAGTCGTTTTGTCATAGAAGCTGACCATTTGGTTATCGGGTATGACAAACCCCTTCTCCCACCTCTTACATTTACAATTGAACGCGGAGAAAAAATCGCACTTGTTGGAATGAATGGTGTCGGAAAATCGACGTTGTTAAAAACAATGCTCGGTAAAATTCCTTCACTTGATGGAAAAGTAAGTCGCGGGGACTTTTTGATTCCTGCTTACTTTGAACAAGAAGTGAAAGCTGGAAACGTCACACCAATCGACGATGTTTGGGGAACATTCCCGAGTATGGATCAAAACCAAGTCCGGGCTGCACTTGCTCGCACTGGTCTGAAAAACGATCACATCTCTCGCCCTCTCTCAAGTTTAAGTGGTGGCGAACAGGCAAAAGTCCGTCTATGTAAGTTAATGCTCGATGAGAGTAACTGGATGTTGTTTGATGAGCCGACCAATCACTTGGACGTACAAGCAAAAGCAGAACTGAAGCGCGCTATGCAAGAATACAAAGGCACAATTGTCCTTGTTTCCCACGAGCCTGATTTTTATGAAGGTCTTGTGACGAAAGTATGGAATGTAGAAGAATGGTTCTCGACAGGCGAAGAGTTTGTGGAAGAGCGTTCTGAATAAGCAAAGAGGCTGGGTCATAAGTACAAAACTTAGCCTGATTAGCTGATTAAGAAATAGAAAAACCGCGTAAAATCAAGGTTCTTGAAACTTGATTTTACGCGGTTTATTCATTTTAATGAGTTCTGTCCCATCCTCTTTTGATTGTTTCTTAGGTACCTGTCCCAAACACTATTCTGATATTCATGACTATTCATCAATAATACACTTGGAATCCGCATTCCTGCGTTGTATTGTCAATAAATATAAATTGTGTTGGAATTGTTTGGGTACCAGGTACTTTTTGGGAACTGTTTCCATAACGAAGAGTGGCGTTCTACACATCTAATGGAATCGAGTTCCGAACGCCAGAAACACGCTCCGGAATCAGCCGCACCCGCAAAGGCTGAAGAACGCCTTCACGGGCACGTCTGATTTCCTCGGAGTTTCTTGAGTGGCGTTCTCCACATCTAATGGAATCGAGTTGCGCCTCCTAGAAATCCCGCAAGAAGCCATCGCAATCTATGAAGCAAAATACGCTTCACAGCTCACGCTGGCTTCTCGCACAATTTCTGAACAGTCGGCTCCACATCTAATTACGCAAGCAACATTTCCGCCGATTCCGCGTCATTTAAGATAAGCTCACGTAATCGCTGCTTCGCACGGAACAAACGAGACTTCACTGTACCAATCGAAACTTTCATCATTTCCGCGATTTCAACAAGGGATAATTGTTTTACATAGAAATAAAAGACCGTTTTGCTGTAGATTGAGTCAAGTTCCCCAAGCTTCTTCTGGATCAGTTCACTCACATCTGCTTGCGCTAGCTGATCTTCAATCGGAAGCGTGTCTGCTGCAATCAGGTCAAGAATCGAGACATCCAATTGGTCCGGTTGAATTACAACATGCTTGCTACGACGAACATCTTTGCGGTATTTGTCACGGAATGTGTTCATAGTAATTGTTGTTAACCAAGCTTTTACATGGTCCACGTTCTCAAGATATGATTCGTAACGTACAACTTTCATCCAAACATCTTGCATCAAATCTTCAGCTTCCGCCTGGTTTTTTGTAAGTTTTAAGCATAAGTAGTAAATTGAGCGATTGTATTGTTCATAAACGGTTTCAATCTTTGTCATGATCGTTCCCCTCCGGTTCGTTTCTTCGTACCCTTATCTTCTCAAACTCCTACCTTACGAACCATCGACTGTTCTTTCATTTCAATTACATCTATGTAATCTAAGAAAATCCGGCCAAAAACCCTGGCCGGACCTTTTTGAACTATTTCACATCTGATATTTGATAGTGGGCTCCGGA
>NZ_JBGOBM010000009.1:0-107968 GCF_041475995.1 Chryseomicrobium imtechense
CGTCACGCACACCCAACGGGGGTCGGGGCGGTGACGCTCTATCTTGACGTCTTGCATGTTCAGTTTTCAATGTTCATTTTGTGTGTCACTCGTTTTGGCGACTTCTCTACTTTATCAGTTGAGCTTATATGAGTCAACTGTTTTTTTTAGAAGTTTTTTTCGAATGTTATATAAGCTGTAGTGCTCGTTTGATTCGTTATTGCCTTAGCGACGTGTATCATCATAACTTATATTCAAACATAACGTCAACTGTTTTTTTAAAATAATTTAAAGGTGGCTCAAGCATATAACCTGAGCCCTTGTTAATACTAGACTACACGATAATATCTATGCATAATTTGCGAACTTTTCGTTTGATGTTCTTCTATAAAGATGATTCCTTTTTCAACTAAAAATTCAATATAGACCTCTAAGTCCGTCGAATAATTCTTCAACTCTGCTTGTTCATGGATCTCTTGAATAGACCAATACGGTTTCTGTGCTAATACTTCTTGTATATGCAGAGCTGCTTCTTTCGTGCGGGAATGTATAAGGAAATCACTTGCTAAAAACAAAAGTTCTACTCGTTTTTGTAATGGCTCTGAACTTGAAACCAATTCATCATAGAGTTTATAAATTGCTGGGTCCAGGACTTTCACTTGTTTCCAGACCAGTACCTCTGGATGCATGCCACGCTCAAATATTGCTAGTCTTGCTAGATGATGTAGTGAATCGACTAGTTCGGTGTATGCATCTAAGTAATTTTGTTGATCGTAAAAAACTTTGCCTTCCAAATATCTACGGGTAAGGCGAGCGAACTCAATTCCCATGCGAATTTTTCTTCCACGCTCAGGAAATTCATCGAGTTCCTTCTTTAAGTGTGTAATAAATTCATTTCGATCAAATAAAATGCGGCTGTTTAATAACCAATCCACTAACTTTGGGTTTTTGCCAAGAGTCAGCCATTTTTGCAGCTGCTTCTCTGTAATTGTATGAAGAGCAGCTTTTTGATTGTGATAGGAATAATGTTTTGTGAAGATAGGTCGCTCTGCGTCTTTTGTAATGACAAGTAAGATGGAATCAAACGTGTCTGTTAACGGACTTACCTTTTCTTTCTTTTGAATATGTAAAATCCCTAATGTGTTGGGGTCGCTTGCACGCTCTTGATAGATTGGTCTAAGTAAAGCTTCCATCGTTCCACTCCTTCTCGGCTTGAACCTTGTTATGCATTAAATTCTACATTGAATGCGTAAGTCCTTCTTTCTCCTGCAAATTATGCTATAGTATTAGGTGAAATTAGGAGGGTAATCATGGCGCCATATAAAAATAAGATCAATAAGATTCGTTCATTTGCACTTGCTTTAATATTTATTGGGTTTATCATCATGTACGGAGCAATCTTCTTCAGAGAAAACCCGATTCTTGTCACTATTTTTATGCTTCTTGGATTGCTAGCCATTTTAGGTAGCGTAGTTGTTTACGGTTGGATCGGTTTGTTGTCCACTCGAGCTGTTCAAGTAGTTTGCCCAAACTGTGGTAAACACACAAAAGTTTTAGGTCGTGTAGATTTATGTATGTATTGCAATGAGCCTCTTACTCTTGACCCTTCACTAGAAGGAAAAGAATTTAGTCAAGATTACAATAAGAAGAGTGAATAAAAGAAACTACCGTGGACGAATCGTCACGGTAGTTTTTTATTGTACATTTTTCGATTGTCATTTACAACTTGGACACTTTCCGTAAACTTCAAGTCGATGAGATTCTACTTCAAATCCAGTAATGTGCGAAGCCAGTTGCTCTACTTCATCCAATCCCGGGTAATGGAAGTCGACGATTTTTCCGCAGCTTGTACAAATCATGTGATAATGGTCGTTGGTAACGAAATCAAAACGACTAGAACTATCACCGTATGTTAACTCTTTTACAAGTCCAGATTCTCTAAAAACACGAAGGTTATTATAAACAGTGGCTACACTCATGCTCGGGAATTTACTCTCGAGAGCACGGTAGATATCATCAGCAGTTGGGTGCGTCATGGACTGGATTATATATTCCAAAATAGCATGGCGCTGGGGTGTTATGCGAACACCTGTTGACTTCAGTGTATCTAAGGCATCACGCAAATGCACTTCGGTCATAGTCGGCACCTCTTTCAGATTCATTCTTACATTAGAATTGTTATTCTTAATTATAAGAAGAAACTAACAGCAGTGTCAACTGATTCACTACGTCAAGCCTTAGTAGCCTAGCTTTAAATCGACTTGATTTTCTAAATCACTTTCACCTTGTTCCCATTTAATCAAATTACGTGAGAAAATCTCCAATGCTCTTTCAACATAATAATCTGAATGACTCGAGACATGCGGTGAGATTGTGACATTATCTTGTGACCAAAGTGGACTTTCTTTAGGAAGTGGCTCAATCTCAAATACGTCGAGGACAGCATGCCGAATCCAGCCATTTTCTAAAGCTTCCACAAGAACAGCCTCATCAGCTACATCACCGCGCCCAAAGTTCATAAAGATTGGATTTGCTTTCATAGCTTTGAAATGACTCTTTGTCAGCGCATGCTTTGTATCAGCCGTACTCGGGAGTAATGAGAGTACGATATCCGCATCCTCTAGTTCTTCGACAAGGTTTTGAAATGGAACGGTCTTGTGCGCACTATCCACTTCTCTTCCACTTCGGTTGCAGCCTACCACAGTAACGCCGAAAGCAGAGAGCAGTCGTGCCACCTCTTCTCCGATTGCTCCAGGTCCAATAATGACCGCTTTGCTGCCTTTTAATTCACGAGACCCCTTTGGCCTTCTCCATTCTTTTTCAACGGTCAATTGATAGATGGCCGGTAAGTTGCGATAGAGCGCCAATATGTGGCCGAGAATTGATTCTGCCATTGGAGTTTTGTGAATACCACGCGCATTGGTAACTACAATTCCCTTTTCAGAGAGTTTTTCAAGCGGCATCTTTTCAATACCCGCAGATGCCACACTGATCCACTTCAAATTGTGTTTTTCATCAAGGTCACTCTCTTTCACATCCTCGCCGTATGTTACCCATACATCGGTTGACGTTGTTGGCTTTTGCCCTTTCTGAAAAACAAAGTCATGCTGCGGATTTTGTTCTTGTAAGCCTTGTTGAATCGTCGGTTTTGGCTCAAATGTAAATAAAATGTTCATGCGTTCTCCTTCTGCGACTCTTCAAGAGTTTTTTGAACTTCTTCAACGTGGCCTGGGACTTTTACTTTGCGCCATTCTTTGACGACTTCACCAGTAGGGGCAATTAAGAATGTGGAACGTTCAATACCATAAAACTCTTTACCGTACATCATCTTTTTCTTCCACACGCCATAAGCTTCAGCCGCTTCGGCATCCGCATCTACTAAGAGCGAAAATGGTAAGTCATTTTTCGCAATAAAGTTTTGGTGCTTTTTGGCGCTGTCTGTGCTCACACCAATGACTTTTGCATTTAATTCTTGAAACTCAGGGAATCGATCACGAAAATCACACGCTTGCGTCGTGCATCCAGGTGTTGAGTCACGTGGATAGAAATACAACACTACGTAGTGTTTTCCTTTGTAATCTTCTAGTGATACGGTCGTGCCATTTTCATCTGGTAAAGATACGGATGGTGCTTGTAAACCTTCTAAGTTTTCTACAGTCATCTTGATCCCTCCTATTTGCTTTTTAGGATAGCATAGAGTTCTTGTTGTTCCTATTAAAGTTGTCTACAATAAGGGGGAACACTTAGAGGAGGAATATCCATGAATCGAACACAATCAGAAAAACTGCATAATGAAGCAGTTACTCATATAGTAGGAGGGGTCAATAGCCCATCGCGCTCCTATAAAGCAGTTGGAGGTGGCGCACCTACAGTGATGGCGAAAGCGCAAGGTGCATACTTTTATGATGTCGATGGCAATAAGTACATCGACTATTTGGCAGCATACGGACCCATCATCACAGGTCATGCGCACCCACATATCACACAAGCACTTACAACAGCAGCCCAAAATGGATTGCTGTACGGCACACCGACAGAACACGAGATCAAATTTGCGAAGATGTTGAAAGAAGCCATCCCTTCGATGGATAAAGTCCGTTTCACGAACTCGGGCACAGAAGCTGTGATGACGACAATCCGTGTGGCTCGTGCATATACAGGTCGCATAAAGATGTTGAAATTTGCTGGTTGTTACCATGGTCACTCAGATCTTGTATTGGTCGCTGCAGGTTCTGGACCGGCAACACTTGGGACGCCGGATTCAGCTGGTGTACCTAAATCGATCGCCGAAGAAGTCATCACTGTACCTTTTAATGATCCAGAACGTTTTATAGAAGCAATGGACAAATGGGGCGATGAATTAGCTGGTATCTTAGTAGAGCCGATTGTCGGGAATTTTGGTATGGTCGAACCGAACCCTGGATTCTTAGAAGTTGTTCACACGCACGCGAAAAAGCATGGCACACTTGTCATTTACGATGAAGTGATAACGGCATTCCGTTTCCACTACGGTGCCGCTTCTACTCTCCTTGGATTTGAACCAGATTTAACAGCATTAGGAAAAATCATTGGTGGAGGCTTACCAATCGGAGCTTACGGTGGAAAGAAAGAAGTAATGGAACAAGTAGCACCTAATGGTCCAGCGTACCAAGCTGGAACGATGGCCGGAAATCCCGCGTCTATTCAAACAGGGATCGCATGTCTAGAAGTTCTTCGTGCGCCTGGGGTTTATGAGGAACTCGACCGTCTAGGTAAACTTTTGGAAGATGGAATTCTTGCTGCTGCGAAACAACACCAAATTACGATAACAGTGAATCGTATTAGAGGAGCCCTTTCCATCTACTTTACAGATGAAAAGGTTGAAAATTATGAGCAAGCAGAAGCTTCGGATGGCGAGCAGTTCGCACACTTCTTCCGCTTGATGCTCGAGCAAGGCATCAACCTAGCACCCTCAAAGTACGAAGCTTGGTTTGTTACGACTGCTCATACGGAACAAGATATTGAAGAAACAGTAAAAGCTGTGAATCATGCATTTGAAAAAATGGCTCAGTAAAAGGAGTGTGATGCCTAGTGAAACTAGGTGCACGTGTATTTAAAACCGGGATCGCTATAGCGCTTGCCCTTTATATTGCTGATCTACTTGCGCTACCTGTGCCGATCTTTGCAGGTATCGCGGCCATTTTTGCTGTACAGCCGTCGATCTATCGCTCATATATGACTGTTTTTGAACAGATTCAATCGAATTTGATCGGAGCGGCGTTTGCCGTGACGTTCGCTATGCTCTTTGGTAATTCGTTTTTCATGGTTGGTTTGACGACGATCATAGCCATCTCGGTCATGTTAAAACTAAAGCTACAGAAGACGATTCCGCTTGCACTTGTTACCATCATTGCGGTGATGGAAATTCAAGGCGATGATTTCCTTATTGCTGCCATGTTTCGGATAGCCACAATTGGTGTAGGTGTATTGTCTGCCTTCGCGGTGAACCTTGTCTTTATTCCTCCAAAATACGAGACAAGACTGTTCACGAAAATCAGCACCACGCAGGATGAAATCATTCGCTGGATTCGAATCGGTATTCGTCATGCTGCAGACCATCAATCACTTAAACAAGCTGTCACATCAATAGAAGAGCAACTCGTCAAAATCGATCAGCTATTTTTACTCTTCAAAGAAGAACGTGGTTATACGAAAAAAGCGAAGTATGCTAAAGGAAGAAAACTTGTCATCTATCGTGAACTTATTACGACGTCTTATAAGAGTTTATATGTCATCCGGCGTTTATCTGCGTATGAGCATGACATCATGCAATTGCCAGACCATTTTCACATGATGATTCAAGAACGCTTGGATACACTTCTGACGTACCATGAACATCTGCATTTAAAGTTTATTGGACGATTGAAACCTGATCAATTGGAATGGATCAATGATGATCACTTTATTAAGCGCCATGAGGTGATGGAGATTTTCATGACACAAATCTACGAAACAAAACGAGATGAAGATTTCTCAACCTATCATTTATTGCATCTGCTGTCTGCGATTTTGACATATGAAGAACACCTCGAACACTTAGATACTTTGATCAGTTCCTATCAGACGTACCACGGGGACGAGATTGATGTGAAAGTTGAACTATAAAAAGCTGCCATCGCTGGCAGCTTTTTTTATGTTTTCATTTTCGGATCAAGTGCATCTCGTAGACCATCACCCATTAAGTTAAAACCAAGAACGGTCAGCATAATGGCTACACCTGGGAAAATCATCGTCCAAGGAGCATTTCGCAAATAATTTCTTGCATCCGCAAGCATCTTGCCCCATTCCGGAGCTGGCGCTTGTGCACCAAGACCTAAGAAGCCAAGTGCAGCGGCTTCGATAATCGCAGAGGCGACGGCAAGTGTACCTGCTACAATAACCGGTGCCAACGAGTTTGGAAGAATATGCGATATCAAAATTCGGAAGTCTTTCATACCGATTGCTCTTGCTGATGTAATGTACTCTTCTTGTTTAACAGTCAGTACTTTGGAGCGAATCAATCGACCAAAGTTCGGAATGTTGATGATTGCAATCGCAATCAAAGCGTTCACTAAAGAAGGACCTAATACTGAAACAACAGCGATTGCAAGCAAGATACTCGGAAACGCGAGCATGATGTCAAAGACACGTGAGATGATTGTGTCTACCCATTTTCCGTAGTACCCGGCAATAATACCAAGCGCGCTCCCTACAATTACTGAACCAATTACAGAAAAGAATCCAACACCAAGAGAAATACGAGCCCCTAGAATAACACGAGAAAAAATGTCGCGTCCAAAATCATCTGTCCCAAACCAGTATTGACTAGAAGGAGATTTCAATCGTTCCGTTAACTTTTGATCATTTATACCTTCTGGTGCAATCCATGGGCCAAAAATCGCTAGTAAGATAAAGAAAAAGACAATCACACTTCCAACAAGAGCTATCTTGTTTTTACGGAAATTCTTCCAAGCATCACGCCATGGACCCGTTTCACGTTCCATTTGCACTTCCTGCTCTGCAGGCACTAAATTTTTCGGATCTGGAGTCGTCATAAAATATCCTCCTTTCTAGTCATATTTGATTCGTGGATCAATCAAGCCGTATAAAATATCAACAATCAGGTTGATCATAACGAAAATGAAAGCAATGATTAAAATACCAGATTGAATTACAGGGTAATCCCGGAACTGAATCGCTTCATATACATAGCGCCCAATTCCTGGCCAAGAAAATATGGTTTCCGTTAAAATCGCCCCACCTAAAAGTAGACCCATTTGAAGACCGATAACAGTTAATACTGGGATAACTGCATTTTTCAATGCATGCTTGTATACAACCCAGAACATTTTTTGACCTTTTGCACGCGCTGTACGGATGTAATCAGAGCGCATGACCTCTAACATACTAGAGCGTGTCATCCGTGCAATGATGGCCATTGGTATTGTAGCAAGCGCAATACCTGGTAATACTAGATGACGCAGAACTTGACCCAACTGATCAAAACGACCTTGCATGATTGTATCGAGTATGTAAAAACCAGATTGTGCGCTGATCGGATTTCGCACATCCTCTCGACCAGATGTTGGGAACCAACCTAACTCGATAGCAAAAATCCATTGTTCCATTAAACCTAACCAGAAAATCGGCATGGATACTCCAACAAGTGCAAGTACCATGGCAGTGTAATCAAACCATGAGTTCTGGAACCATGCAGAGATAATTCCAGCATTCACTCCGATAATTACGGCAATTAAGATGGCAAAGAAAGCCAGTTCAAATGTCGCAGCCAGATAAGGCCATACCTCTTCAGCTACAGGCTGTTTTGTTCGTAAGGATTCCCCTAAGTCGCCTTGGAGCAATCCTCCAAGGTATTCAAAGTATTGAATATACCAGGGATTATCTAATCCGAGCTTTGCTCGTAATGCTTCGACTGCTTCTTTAGAAGCCAATTGACCTAAAATGACTTGAGCAGGATCTCCGGGTATTGCACGAATGATCATAAATACTACGAACGTCATTCCGAGCAAAACTGGGATTAACTGTAATAAGCGTCTACCAATATAATTGACCACGCTCTTCACCTCTTCCCCTTTAGTAAAACGTCATAAAAAGAGAGGGAAATCTCGAAGATTCCCCTCATCCTCTCAGCATATTATTCGAAATCAACAGTGTGCAGTTTGTCAGAACCTGTTGGGTGTGGTGTAAACCCAGTAAGTTCAGCTTTCCCTGCTAGTAACGGTGTAGAGTGAGCAAGTGGAACCCAAGGAGCATCCTCATGGATGATTTCTTGTGCTTGCATGTACAATTCGTTACGTGTATTTTCGTCAACTTCAGATTGCGCTGCGATTAAAAGTTCATGTAATTCTTCGTTGTCATAGTATGTGTAGTTGTTGCTTCCGATGTTGTCTCCATCAAGAAGTACGTATAGGAAGTTATCAGCGTCACCATTGTCACCCGTCCAACCTAACATGAACGCATCTGCTTCTCCGTTACGTGCTTTTTCAAGGTAAGTAGCCCACTCGAATGACACGATTTCAGCAGTGATTCCAACGTCTGCTAAGTTTTTCTGCATAACTTCAGCAACTTTCATACCATCTGGCATATATGGACGTGGTACAGGCATTGCCCATAGTTCCATCTCAAATCCATCTGGTAGACCTGCTTCAGCAAGTAGCTCTTTTGCACGTTCTGGATCATAGTCATAACCTTCGATTTGATCGTTGTATCCAGAGATACTTGGTGGCATTGGGTTCACAGCCACTTCTGCACGACCTTCAAAGAATGCATCCACGATTGCTTGTTTGTCAATTGCATGGTTCATCGCTTGACGAACTAATACATTGTCAAATGGAGGACGCGTGTTTGTTAAACCAAGGTAACCAACGTTCATAGATGGACGCTCGAACAATTGAAGTGCAGCATCTCCTTCAATTGAAGCTCCGTCTGATGGGTTTACACCATCTGCTAAATCAATTTCACCCGTAAGTAATGCGTTAAGACGAGCTGAGTTGTCCGGAATTGCGCGGAATACAACGCGATCAAGTTTCGGGAACCCTTCTTGCCAGTAATCTTCGAACTTCTCGATTGTGATCGAGTCATTGCGCTTCCACTCTACAAATTTGAATGGTCCAGTACCGACTGGCTCATCTCCAAATGCATCGCCAGCTGCTTCAAATGCTGTTGGTGACCCCATACCGAATGGGCTCATTGCGATGTTCTTTAAGAATGGTGCTTGTGGACGCTTCAGCTTGAATGTCACTGTGAACTCATCATCTGCAGTAACAGATTCGATTACGTGACCTTCTTCATCACCAAATCCACCGAACATCGATTTGTAATAGTAGTACTTATCTGCTGTACCTGAAGACCAGCGATCAAAGTTTGCTACAACAGCTTCTGCATTGAAATCAGTGCCGTCATGGAATTTCACGCCTTCTTCAAGCATGAACGTATACGTCAATCCGTCGTCAGAGACAGTCCACTCTTTTGCAAGACCTGGGTTGATTGTCGTATCTTGCTCACCAAAGTTTACAAGCGTTTCAAAAACGTTTTGTGTAACTTTGAAAGACTCTCCATCCGTTACAGCGATTGGGTCAAGGCTGACCGAATCTCCCCCACGACCAAAGATTAATACTTTTGGTTCGCCTGATTCTTCATTCGTGCCTTCTTCATTGTTTCCTTCTTCATTGTTGCCTTCTGAGCCTTGTTCATCCGAGCTACAAGCTGCTAAGAAGAGCATCATGATCAATCCGAAGAACAACAGGAACGACCAAATTTTCTTATTTCTCATTAAGACCCCTCCACGATTTTTTATCTATCATGTCTGCATCATATAAATGACACGCAACATAATGACCTGGTTTGACTTCCTCGAGTTGAGGAACGACTTGCTTACACTGTTCCTTTGCAAATGGACAGCGTGTATGGAATGTGCACCCACTTGGCGGATTCGAAGGACTCGGGATATCTCCTTCTAACAAGATTTCTTCCCGCGTAAAGTTCGGGTCTGGTACAGGTACAGCTGAGAGTAGTGCTTTTGTATAGGGGTGAAGCGGGTCTGCGTAAAGATTCTCACTCGACGCAAGTTCCACCATCTTTCCTAAGTACATCACACCAACTCGATCACTGATATGCCGAACAACGCCTAAGTCATGCGCGATGAAAATATACGTCAATTTCAACTCTCGTTGCAGTTTTTGCATCAAATTGAGCACCTGAGCTTGAATCGATACGTCGAGAGCGGAGACAGGTTCATCTGCAATGATCAGTTTTGGATTGGTCATCAATGCGCGTGCGATCCCAATACGTTGGCGCTGTCCCCCACTAAATTGGTGAGGATAACGCTTAGCGTGATAACTACTGAGTCCTACTATTTCTAAAAAGTCTTTCACCATTTTCTTACGGGATTTCGTATCACCAATGTTGTGAACAATGAGTGGCTCCATCAAAATCTTTTCCACTGTGTGACGTGGATTCAAAGACGCATAGGGATCTTGGAACACCATTTGGATTTCTCGACGTGCTTTACGCATTTCTTGTGCGGACAATGTCGTAAGTTCTTGTCCATCAAAGGTTACTTTTCCTTCTGTCGGTTCCAGAAGGCGCATGAGCATCCGTCCCGTAGTGGACTTCCCACATCCTGATTCTCCAACAATGCCAAGTGTTTCTCCTTCATTCACATAGAAAGAAACGTCATCCACTGCTTTGACATGCCCCGTCGTCTTTCCGAACAGGCCATTTTTTACTGGGAAATATTTTTTAAGCCCTTCAACTTTCAACAATGGCTCTGTCATGATTAGCTACCTCCTCCGTGTCGTATAAGAAACAGCGTGTCTTATGTTCAGCTGCTGTTTGGTATAGAGGAGGTGATTCCACAGTACAGCGACCAAATACTTCCGAGCAACGCGCTGCGAAACGACAGCCTTCTTTGATAGAACCAGGTTTTGGTACGTTACCTGGAATCGAGTACAGGGACTGCTTTTTGAAACGCATATCCGGTACCGAAGCAAGAAGACCCTTTGTATACGGATGCTCTGGGTTTGTGAAAATCTTTTCAACCGGTCCTTCTTCTACCACTTTACCTGCATACATGACGACAACACGTTCACACGTTTCAGCTACTACGCCTAAATCATGTGTAATGAGGATGATCGCCGTGTTTAAACGTGTGTTTAAGTCTTTCATCAACTTCAGAATTTGTGCTTGAATCGTCACGTCGAGTGCCGTAGTCGGTTCATCAGCAATCAATACTTTCGGATCACAGACTAGGGCCATGGCAATCATCACACGTTGTCTCATTCCGCCAGACAATTGATGCGGATAATCTTTCATCAATTCTTCTGCACGAGGAAGACCTACAAGTTTCAACATTTCTACTGCCCGAGCATGTGCTTGTTTTTTAGACCAGCCTTTTTTATGTAGGAGAACTGCTTCTTTCATTTGGCTTCCAATCGTAAAAAGTGGATTTAACGATGTCATGGGTTCTTGGAAAATCATCGCAATTTCATTTCCACGTATACTTCTCATTTTCTTGTCATTGTATTTTGAAATGTCTGTGCCGTTGTAAAGAATCTCACCTGAAGTGATTTTTCCTGGAGGTGAAGGAATCAGTCCCATTACAGATAAACTGGTTACACTTTTTCCACTTCCCGACTCTCCAACGATTCCTAGGATTTCTCCTTCACGAACTTCGAAATCTACATAATCGACTGAAGGAATAACTCCGTCGTCTGTGAAGAAAGATGTTTGAAGGTTTTTGACTTCTAGGACAGCTTTGCGTTTTGTCATGATGCGCCCCTCTCCACTATCTGAAAATTCTTTATTAAATGAATTTTATGTAATTATTATTTTACACAAGAAATCCTTCCTTGCAATCACTTTTTTTATAAATAAATTATATTTAAAAAGCTATACTAATATTTTCGTTTAAAATAAAAAAACCAATGCGTTTACTCTACTTTAAGTAAACGCACTGGTTTCTAGTCTTCTAATTGTTGCACTTGGAATAAGTTATAGTAAGCACCTTGCTTTTTCATCAATTGAGCGTGAGTTCCTGATTCGGTAATTTGACCATGTTCGACGACCAGAATTTGATCCGCGTGTGTAATCGTAGATAGACGATGCGCGACCACTAAAGTTGTTCGATCCTTCGCGAGTCGCTCTAACGAGTCTTGAATGAGTGCTTCGCTCTCTAAATCGAGTGCAGAAGTTGCTTCGTCTAAAACCAAAATGCGTGGATCCTTCAAAAAGACACGTGCAATAGCGATTCGTTGCTTTTGTCCACCTGACAGTTTGACGCCTCTTTCCCCAACTGTTGTATCATAGCCGTTTGGCAGACCCATGATGAAATCATGTGCATTTGCTGCTTTAGCTGCTGCAATAATTTCTTCATCTGTCGCTTTTGGATTTCCCATCGCGATATTCATTTTAATAGAATCACTGAACAATAAGGAATCTTGCAGAACAAGTCCTATTTGCTTTCGGAGAGACTCTATCGTAACATCGCGAATATCCGTGCCATCTAAGCGAATTGCACCATCCGTCACGTCGTAGAAACGTGGGAGCAAACTAATGATTGTCGACTTTCCACCACCACTCATCCCAACAAATGCGACAGTTTCCCCTGGATGGATGGTAAAGTTGATACCACGCAATACAGGCGTTCCTTCTTCTTCATACTGGAAATAAACATTTTGAAAAGAAAGTTCCCCGTTAGCCTTATCTAGTGTTTTTGCACCTGGTCGATCTTGTACCTCATAGCCCTCATCCATCAATTCAAACATCCTGTCCATCGAGGCAATGGATTGTGTTAGTGTCGTCGATGAGTTGACCAGTCGACGCAGTGGGCTATAGAGTCTTTCAATATAGGCTACGAATGCTGCCATTGTTCCGACTGAAAGGTCACCAGTAATTGCTTCGTAACCAGCGTAAGCAATGACAAGTAGTGGGGCCACATCTGTAATGGTGTTGACGACTGCAAAAGCTTTTGCATTCCACTTTGTCTGGTCCATCGCCTTGTCTAAAAATTCCCCATTTGCTTCGTCAAAATTTCTTTGTTCATGCTGCTCGAGTGTGAATGTTTTGATGACACTCATCCCTTGAACACGTTCATGTAAGTAACTTTGAACGCCTGCTAGAGCTTGAGAGCGTTGTCGTGTGAGATCTCTTAGTCGACCAAAGAAATATTTGACGCTGAACGCATAAAACGGGAATGCAATAAGCGTGACGAGCGTTAATTTCACATTGAGTGTCAACATTATTCCAATAGCAATCAAAATTGTTGCAAGGTCCAGCCATACATTCATTAACCCAATCACAACAAAGTTCTTTGTTTGCTCGACATCATTGATTACACGCGAGATGACTTCACCGGCACGTGTGTTGGCATAGTATTTCAAGCTCAACTTTTGCAGATGGTCGAATAATTTTTCCCGGATATCAAATAAAATCTTGTTACTCACGTATTGCGCAAGATATTGTCTATAGTATTCAATCGGTGGCCGTACGAGGAAGAAAACTAGTGCGGTTCCTCCTAACCAATAAAATAACAGACGCAACTTCTCGGCATCTGACATGTTTCCGCCAATGATATCATCGATAACAATTTTAATAAGAATAGGGATGAAAAGCGGGATGGCAAACTTTATGATTCCGATGAAGATCGTAATGGCAATTTGCCAATTGTACGGTTTTACAAACTGCATATAGCGTTTAATTACATCCATGCTGTCACTCCTTTCTGTAAGCAAGACGAAACCTGCTGCTAGAATAGCAACAGGTTTAGTCAGGTTTGCGGATTTCCTTATGAAGTTGATAGCGTGCTGTCCAAGCATCAATAAAGTCGGGTGCGAACGGACCTTTCCGTTGCTGTATCCAGTTCTTTAAAGTCTGGATTGTACGCTTTAAAATGATATCAATCTCGTCAGGGTAGTCCATCTCTTTCTTGTGTTGCTCATACTCGTCTTCATCTAAGAGTGTGTACGATTGATCTGGAAATACTTTCATATCCAGATCGTAATCAATGTACTTCAACATTTTGTCTTCATAGACGAATGGCGAACTTAAATTGATGTAGTAATATACTCCATCTTCACGCAACATGCAAATAATATTGAACCAGTACTCGGCATGGTAGTAGCAGATCGACGGTTCACGCGTCACCCATGTCCTTCCATCCGATTCCGTCACTAATGTTCGATCATTTGCAGCTATGACAATATTTTTTGTCCCTTTCAGCACCATCGTCTCATGCCAGACACGATGAATATTGCCATTATGTTTATAGCTGTGAATCTGGATCATTTCTCCTTCCACCGGAATAGTCATGATGTAGCCACCTTCTCAAATGACAAGCTGAAAAACCTATCTAATTTATCTGTGATGTTTCACATTATAACAATACTAGAAGGAAAAAAGTAGTATAACAGTAGCCTTGTCAAAATTTCTTATTCAGCAAGATTTCTCATTTTCTGTATGGGAACTGGAAGCGGAAGCTGATTCAACTCCTCTTCTGTCACCCAGCGACCCGCAAACTTTTCGGCGTCTTTCACTTCAACCTTACCTACAAAGACTTCAATCTCCCATTTTAAGTGACTAAATAGATGCGTGACTTCTCCAACTTTCTCGACTTCCAACCACGTGATGCCATACAGATCCGCCCAATTTGTCTGATTCGTTTCGATAAGAGGATACTGCCATAGTTTCGCAAGCAGCCCTTCTTCCCTTTGCTCGACCAACCACTTGCCGTCTGAACGTTTCAGCATATAGCCATTGTATGTGATTTTTTTCACTTTCGATTTTTTACTTTTAATAGGAAGAGAGTCAGTTTTCCCCTGTTCAAATGCAGCGCATTGCTCTCGTACAGGACATAGTAAACACTTCGGTTTCCCCGGTGTGCAAATTGTTGCACCAAGTTCCATAACTCCTTGATTGAATGAAGACGGATCTTCCTTGTCAATAATCATCATAATTAAGTCTTCGAAAATCTTTTTTGCTTTCGGTTTTGCGATATCTTCTTCTATTGCATAGAGACGACTTAACACACGCATAACATTTCCATCTACTGCATGCTCTGGGACACCATAAGCAATACTAAGAATAGCACCTGCTGTGTAAGGTCCGATCCCTCGAATCGCACTGATTTGCTCACGTGTATTTGGAACTTTAGCATCGTAAAGTTCGATTACTTCTTTGACACCTTGCTGCAAATTTCTTGCGCGAGAGTAATAGCCGAGTCCCTCCCATAATTTCAGCAATTCTTCTTCCTCCGCATTTGCGAGGTCATGCATCGTTGGAAAAGCTTTAGTGAAGCGATTATAGTACGGAATAACTGTATCCACCCGTGTTTGTTGAAGCATGACTTCCGAAATCCAAATATGATAAGGATCGGTAGTATGTCGCCACGGCAAATCTCGTTTTTCTTTTAGATACCACTTAACAAGATTTTGTTGAATCTCTTTTCCTTTTTGATCAAGCATTGTGTTCCTTCCTTTCGGATTACATTTGATGAGAAAAGGGTAAAGTCAATGTGCTAGGCATCTGAGTAATTTTCTTATATTCTAGTATCAATCCATTTATAAAGGAGGGTGACGTTTGCATGGACACTGGTACACACATCGTGATGGGTATTGCCCTCGGAGGATTGGCCACAATTGATCCGGTCGTCGCAAACCACTCTGTAACATTCACCGCGGTCCTTGCGGGAACAATTATTGGTTCACAGGCACCTGACATAGACACTGTATTAAAACTTCGGAACAATGCGGTTTATATTCGACATCATCGAGGAGCCACTCACTCCATTCCTGCAGTGATCACTTGGCCCCTATTGATTACACTCGGACTAAGCTTCATCTTTCCATCTGCTGACATGCTACATGTCTGGCTCTGGACGTTCTTGGCAGTCTTTCTTCATGTTTTTGTAGATATCTTCAACTCATATGGAACGCAAGCACTCCGTCCGATTTCAAATCAGTGGGTCGCGCTTGGGGTAATCAATACATTTGATCCCATTATTTTTGGAATTCATATTATAGGATTGCTGACATGGGCTTTGGGAGCAAATCCTGTAATCACCTTTTTAATCATGTATGCGATTATCATTGTTTATTACATCGTTCGTTTTCAAGTACAAGCAGCCGTTCGACATGCTGTGAAATTAAAAATACCAAATGCCGAACGAATTATCATTTCCCCAACTATGCGTTTTTATCAGTGGCGCATTGCGGCGATTGATGGCAATCACTACTATGTAGGACGCGCTTACGGACGGAATATTACGATATATGACAAGTTCGAGCGTCAGCCACTTCCGGAAAATAAAATTGTCCGCGCTGCACTTAAAGATAAAAATATTGATGCCTTTCTCTCGTTCTCCCCTATTTACCGATGGGAAGTCACAAAACACGAAGAAGTGCATGAAGTACGTTTTATCGACCTACGTTACCGTAGCAATGATTATTATCCTTTTGTTGCAGTTGCACACTTGAACAGTGAGCTAGAAATCGTGAACTCTTATACAGGTTGGATATTCAGTGAAGATAAATTGCATAAAAAACTTGATTTTAACTTGGATGAATCATGAAAGTAACCTCTAGCGTTTGCTAGAGGTTACTTTACTTTTTCAAGCATTGAAATTGGCAAAGCTTCTTCAAAACGTTCTCCGCCTAGTCGGTATCCCCATGCAAAACGTCCTTTTAAATACTCCACTTTAAAGTAGACTCCTGGGTCTCCTTCTATTTTATACAACTCACCCGGAATGATAGATTTAGGATCAATCAAGTATGCTTGAGCCATTTTTGCTTTGCGTTCGTACACTGCGTATTCATTTACAATACCGAGTTGCTCTGCTTTTCGGGATTTTTCTTTTAGGTTTGCGATTTCCTGTCGCAATTCTTGCTCGTTCATCTGACTATATTTCTTATCCATCTTCTTGCTCCTTCATATCTATAAATTGATCAATAATTTCTAATGGAAAGCCTTTTCCGTAAAGTTGTTGCTTCACTTTTTGGCGTCTTTCACGCCCGTTGTATTTTGCTGACACTTTACGCCATGCCTTCTCGCCTTGATCTTGTAACTTTGCATCCCATTCATCTGTGACGAGTTCATCTTCTAATCGGCTTATTACAGATTTTCCAATATGAAAAGGATAGCCTTTGCGCGCTAGGAGATCTTGGATTTTCTTTTTTTGTTGGGATGGCGTGAGTTTTTGGGCGGAACGTAATGTTTTTTCCGCAAGGGCCATGGCTACTTCTATCTGATCCTCTTCCGTGTACGTGTCGAGAACTTGTTGACGTGTGTCTTCATCAATACCTTTTTGTTTTAAAGACTGTCTGATTGCGTTCGGTCCCTTCTTAGATGAATTCTTTTCAGTAGACAATAACGCTTTCGAGAATGCTTCATCATTTAAGTAGTTGTAATCATGTAATTTTTTGATTGCTTCAAGTGCTACAGACTCTCCGTAACCCGAGTCGAGTAATTTCTTCTTTACTTCTTGTTCACTTCGCATACGAAAACTTAAATAATTGAGTGCTGCACTAAATGCCTTTCGCACTTCATCTTCATAAACCATGTCATCCATTTCAAAGTCTGCAACGACCTTACCTTTAGTGATTTGATGCTGAATGAGTACACTTTCATCCACGCTAAATGCATATTCTTCATCTAAATAAATATTATAACGGTCTTGATGTCTTTTCTGACGTGTAATCTTTGTGATGACTGGCATATTTTCAGCTCCTCAGGTTCATCTACGAGATTTTAGGGTAACTTCTATAGTATCATACAAAAAAAAGGAGGTCATTCGATGAAGTTTGCAATTACGGGTGGCACAGGCTTTGTAGGGAAAGAACTAACAAATTTGCTACTTTCTCAAGGTCATCAAGTGTTTATTCTTACACGCTCCGATAAAAAAAGTGATTCATCTATCACGTTTGTCAAATGGCTTACAGAAGGCGCAACGCCTGAAACAGAATTAGAAGGTATTGATGGGATTATCAACCTTGCAGGCACTTCAATTAACGAGGGTCGCTGGACGGATGATCAGAAAAAGAAAATCTATGAAAGTCGCATGGAGGCAACTGATGAAGTGCTCCGGATTATCGAAACTCTTTCAGTGAAACCATCTGTTCTCGTGAATGCTTCCGCAATAGGAATTTATCCTAGCTCTAAGCACAAAACATATACAGAAGATTCACCTGAACGAGCAGATGACTTTTTAGCCAAAACCGTTGAGGACTGGGAAAAGAAAGCTAAAAAGGCTGAACAACATGGTGTTCGTGTAGCCTGTGCTCGATTTGGTGTCATTTTAGGAAAAGACGAAGGTGCTCTCCCACTTATGGCATTACCTTATAAATTATTTGTCGGTGGCAAAGTAGGTTCAGGGAGACAATGGCTTTCATGGGTACATGTAAAAGACGTGGCAAATGCGATTTATTTCGCACTTACTACAGATGAGCTCTCGGGTGCTTTCAATGTAACCGCACCACGACCACTTCGAAACGATGATTTTGGAAAAGTACTTGGGACAGTCTTACATAGACCTCACTTAGTACCTGTCCCAGGTGTCGCTCTAAAAGCGGCTCTAGGTGAAAAAAGTCAGCTTGTGCTTGAAGGTCAACAAGTCATTCCAGAAGTCTTGTTGCAACATGGATTTAAATTTGAGTTTCCAACAGCACAAGAAGCCCTTAAGAATATTTACGGATAATTGAGATTTATGAGCACACCCTACTTTAAAAAGGGTGTGTTTTATTTTGCGTATCGTGCATATAAAGTGGTGAAAAAACAATTTACTTAACATTCGATAATGGCTATGAAAACGGCCAGACAACTTCTATTTTAGACACGTTGAAAGAACACGACATATCTTTTGGTCGATGGCGATTGTAGATTGGCATCAAGACCGTAGGCGCGGCAAAGATGTAGTCGTAAAAGAGTTAGTTGATCAGTTACACCCCGGTGCCATTGTATTGTTGCATACAGTAACACAAGACAACTCGGATGCTTTGCCTGAATTTATTGCTGAAGCAAAACGTCTCGGTTACACATTCAAAGAATTAGATGAATTGCGCAAACAGTCCGTGAATACGCCCATCTCTTTCCATTGACTTCTCTCGTCCTGTATAATGAGGACATACTAAGAAGGACGTGAAGTGAATGAGTGAAAATGTAACAATTAAGATCGGGCAAGAGTTCCCGCTAACAATCAAACGACTCGGTATCAACGGTGAAGGGGTTGGATTCTTCAAAAAGCATGTAGTGTTCGTTCCAGGAGCACTTCCTGGAGAAGTCATTACAGCCCATGTAACAGAAGTGCAACGCCGCTTTGCAACTGCAAAAATCAAGCAGATCCGCGAAAAATCTGAAGACCGCGTGACTCCTCCTTGTCCGGTTTATGACGCTTGCGGAGGGTGCCAACTTCAACATATGACGTATACCCGGCAGCTTGTTGAAAAACGTGATATCGTTCTCCAAGCGCTAGAACGCTACTCACCAGATGTGACGGAGGAACTTGTCAAACCGACTATCGGAATGGAAGATCCTTGGCATTACCGGAATAAGAGTCAATTCCAAGTACGTCAAAAAGGTGCGAAAGTGATGGCTGGTTTATTTGCAGCCGGTTCAAATTTCTTAGTCGATATCGATGACTGTCTCGTGCAACAACCGGAAACTACAAAGATCACAAACGAAATCAAAGCATTTATTGAGCAGTACAAGATCCCTGTTTACGATGACAAAGACCCACAAGGCATCATCCGTTCAATCGTTGTTCGTAAAGGAATCGAAAGCGGCCAGATTCAAGTGACACTCATTACAACAAAAAAGAAATTCCCGCACAAAGAAGAATTGACACAGGCTATCACTAAAATGAATGCTTCCATTGTCTCAATCAGTCAAAACATCAATGCAGACCGAACAAGTTTGATTTTTGGTGAAACTACGTTTAACTTATGGGGTAAGGAAACAATGGTTGAAATATTAGACGGTCTTGTATTCGACCTATCCGCTCGTGCTTTCTTCCAATTGAATCCCGTACAAACCGTTCACCTTTATAACGAAGTGAAAAAAGCCGCTCATCTGACGGGTACTGAAAATGTTGTAGATGCTTATTGTGGCGTTGGCACAATTGGCCTTTGGTTAGCAGGTGACGCAAAAGAAGTACGCGGTATGGACATCGTTCCGGAAGCTATTTCAGATGCGAAGAAAAATGCGGCCCGTAACAACCGGAAAAACACACAATTTGTCGTGGGAACTCCTGAAGAGTGGGTTTCAAAGTGGCAAAAAGAAGGATTTGCGATCGATGTTTTAACAGCTGACCCACCTCGTACCGGTCTTGATAGCGAATTGATGGATGTTATTTTACGTACGAAACCGAAACGCTTCGTGTACACGTCTTGTAATCCTTCCACTCTAGCTAAAGACCTAGCGCGTCTAACAAAAAAATATTCAGTGGTTTCCATTCAGCCAGTCGATATGTTCCCACAAACTTCTCAAATCGAGTGTGTGGTAGAGCTGGTCTTAAACTAAACTAAAATCCGTCTTGTCTCTCTGTTTGAGGAACAAGACGGATTTTTAGTTTCCAAATCATTGATACAATTACAATCAAGAGATTAATTTATGCATTGATAAAGTTGAGTGGAGTGAAGGGGCTGACTCCAGTGGGAGTAAAGTCGGAACGTGAGACCCCGCAGGAGCCTGCGACGAGGAGGCTCACGCCGCGCCCTCGGAAAGCAGCCCCTTAACGGAACTCAACTTGATACTGGCACAGGCTTTCGCAACGCAATCGGAAGCATAATCAAAAGTAATAACCCGGATACCAACCACAAAAAACTAATCGAAGAAGTAAATTGCAAGAACAGTCCCCCTGCAAAAGGACCTGTTAATGAGCCTACACTAAACGCAATTCCACAAAGTAAATTGCCTGTCGGCAGCAATGCCTTCGGAGTCAAATCTGTCATGTAAGCAATTCCTAAAGAAAACATGGAACCAACAAACAACCCTGCTACAAAGAATGAAATGATAATGGCTATGACGTATGTCTCGAACAAACCGCCGATAAAGAAGGCTGTCGCCCCTCCCGCCAATAAAATTACAAGCATCGGACGTCGACCAAAACGATCACTCAAAGCACCGAGTGGCAACTGACTTACAACGCCTCCGATTGAAAATGCCGCTAAGATGATGGAGACATTCGCCACTTCGATACCTTGTCTCAAACTATAGACCGGAAAAATTGCGTGAAGACTAGATTCTAAAAAGCCGTAACTTAATGGGGGCAGGAAAGCCACCCATGCAATGACAAATGAAGCTTTAAATCGTCCGGCGGAGGATAAAGACTTTGTCGTATAGGTTTCAGGGAAATCATTTTTTAAAAAGAACACAAACGACCATGCAATCAAACAAAGAACCGACGAAACAACAAACGGCAACCCTTCATGGATGGAGACAAGAGGAACTAGAAGGGGTCCTACTGCAAAACCTAAACCGAATGATAAACCATAAAGTGCAATATTCTTTCCTAATCGGTCTTTCGGAGACGTACTAGTAATCCATGTCTGAGTCGAAAAATGAAGAGCATGATCTCCAATACCAATTAACAAACGAAGGACAAACCAAAACAATACACTCTTCCACAAGGGGAAAAGTGCTAGAGAAATAATAACGAGTAGTCCACCAACTAAAATGATTGGTTTATACCCCCATTTTCGAAGTGGTGCCTCCATAAATGGAGAGACTAACAAAGTTCCGATATAAAGGCCTGTTGCACTCAAACCGTTTAATGTAGCATTCACTCCATCCTGTTCAAAGATGATGGAAATTAAGGGGAGTAACATCCCCTGTGAAAATCCGGATATGGCAACAATCAATACTAATATGTAAAAACGCTGGCGTGTTGTAATTGTCATAGATATAGCCTCTTTCTTTCTATTCACTTTCACCAGTCTAGCACGGAAATGCACACAACAAAAGACCTCGACAGTCTGCATCACTGTTGAGGTCTTTTATACGTCTTTAACTACCTTATTTTGTTTCATAACTGCATTTAACGGCTACTATCCAGCCGGTGAAATGTCTGAACCGCCTCCTAACGTTGTTGGTTTTCGACAGGTTCACTACGGCCTCCTTCCTAGTAGAGATTACAGTAACTTTATCACAAAGTAAAAGTTATGTAAATATTCAAAATAGATAAATTATTAAAACACTTCTATCCTCCTATCTTTTTCCCAACGATTCGGGTATAGTATAAGTGCTGAAGGAGGTGTCTCAGATGGGAAACCAAGTGACCAATCAAGAGCAACAAGTCCGCTATCTGAAGGACCGTCTCAATATGTTCTTACAAGTTCTTGACTCAATTGAGCCCGAATCGACAAAAGTAGAAGATATCGATCGCTTAATTCAAATGATGGATGATTTAGAACTAAAGATGGATCAATTCAAAAAAACACAAGAGTAGCTTAGCTACTCTTTTTTTCATGTTCACAGAAAGGTATACTTAAAGTAATACCTCATATAAGGGAGAATCAATTATGTACACTGAAAATCTTGAAAAAAGTATTTATACGTTAATCACAGAGACAAGTACGAACCTTCCAAAAGACGTCCGTCGTGCCATCGCTAAAGCGAAGAAAGCTGAAAACGCTGGAACACGTGCAGCAATGAGTTTAGATACAATTGCGAACAATATTCAAATGGCAGACGACAACGTCTCCCCTATCTGTCAAGATACTGGGTTACCAACTTTTAAAATCAAAACACCAATCGGGGTCAATCAACTAGAAATCAAAGCAGCAATCAAACGTGCAATCGCAGCGGCTACAAATGATGCGAAGCTTCGCCCAAACTCAGTCGACTCTCTAACTGGAGAAAATAGTGGAGACAACTTGGGTGCTGGTGTACCTGTGATGAAATTTGAACAATGGGAAAATGACTACATTGAAATGAAGCTCATCTTAAAGGGTGGCGGTTGTGAAAATAAGAACATCCAATACAGCCTACCTGCTGAACTCGAAGGCCTAGGCCGTGCAGGACGAGATTTAGATGGAATACGTAAATGTATCCTCCACTCTGTGTATCAAGCACAAGGACAAGGATGTTCTGCTGGCTTTATCGGTGTTGGAATTGGCGGAGATCGTTCGTCTGGATATGACCTTGCAAAAGAACAATTATTCCGTTCTGTTGAAGATGTAAATCCGGATGCCAAACTTGCTGAGCTAGAGGACTATATTGTTGAAAAAGCGAACACACTAGGTATCGGTACAATGGGCTTCGGCGGAGAAGCTACTTTGTTAGGATGTAAAATTGGGGTTATGCATCGTATTCCTGCAAGCTTCTATGTATCGGTAGCTTATAACTGTTGGGCGTATCGCCGTATGGCAATTGATATCTCTCCGGCAACTGGTGAAATTACTAACTGGCACTATCAGGACGGCGAGAAAATTGAATTTAAACAACAAGAAACTATTGAAGAAGAAGTGAAAGAAGTAGTGCGCTTAGAAGCACCTATTACTGAAGAGAAAATCCGCTCATTAAAAGTTGGTGACGTTGTCTCAATTTCAGGGCGTATGTACACAGGCCGCGATGCTATTCACCATCATTTAATGAGTCATGATGCACCCGTCGACCTTGACGGCCAAATCATTTATCACTGTGGCCCAGTGATGCAAAAAGATGCGGAAGGCAATTGGCACGTTCGTGCAGCTGGCCCTACTACGTCGATTCGTGAAGAACCTTATCAAGGAGACATCATGAAGAAATTTGGTATTCGTGCTGTCATTGGTAAAGGTGGTATGGGGCCTAAAACGCTAGCTGCCCTAGAAGAGCACGGCGGTGTTTATTTAAATGCAATTGGCGGAGCCGCTCAGTACTATGCGGATTGTATCAAAGGTGTAGACGGTGTCGACTTAATGGAATTTGGTATTCCTGAAGCCATGTGGCACTTACGTGTAGAGGAATTTACAGCTGTTGTTACAATGGACTCTCACGGAAACAGTCTTCATGCAGATGTCGATAAGTCATCATTAGAAAAACTAGCACTTCATAAAGAACGCGTATTTTAATTTAGGTGGGAGGGATTTTCAGAAATGAAGATCCCTTTTGTTGCATTTTCTCTTAATTAGAATTATTATAAAGTAATAATAATTTTAAGGACGGTGCGCATATGCTACATAGATTGTCTCCTCACATCGAATTAATCAATGCATTGGTTTCAGGCCTCTTGATTTTAACAGGATGGATATTATCAAGAAATGACTTGAACACGGCGTCCGTCATCGTGTTTCTTTTTGCGTTTGCGATTGGTGGTTACTTTAAAGCAAAAGAAGGAATTGAAAAAACCGTAAAGGATCGAAAACTAAATGTAGAACTGCTTATGATTTTGGCTGCAGTTGGATCTTCCATTATCGGGTATTGGGCAGAGGGAGCGATTTTAATCTTCATCTTCTCATTAAGTGGAGCTTTAGAGACGTACACAATGAATAAAAGTAAAAAAGAAATTGCCGCTCTTGTAAATATGCAACCAGATCAGGCATGGAAACTTGATGGATCGAATATCCCTCACCTAGTGGATGTAGACTCTTTACAATTAGGGGATCGCATACTCATCAAGCCCGGTGAAAAGATTCCAGCAGATGCAAAAGTTATTGATGGTGTGTCTTCAGTTGATGAGGCAGCTATCTCTGGTGAACCCATTCCTGTTACAAAACAAGTGGGCAGTGAAATCTTTTCCGGGACAGTGAATGGCAGTGGTGTATTGACTGCAGAAGTTATAAAAGAAAACGCAGATTCCCTTTTCCAAAAAATCATTGCGCTTGTTCAAGCTGCTCAAAACGAAAAGTCTCCTTCTCAACAGTTTATTGAGCGTTTTGAAGGGACATATGTAAAAGTAGTATTAATTACTGTTGGTTTCATGCTCTTCCTTCCTCACTACCTAGTTGGATGGGATTGGTCGACAACTTTTTATCGTGCCATGGTGCTTCTTGTAGTAGCATCCCCTTGTGCTGTTGTCGCTTCCATCATGCCAGCGACGTTGGCTTCTATTTCGAATGGTGCACGGAATGGAATATTAGTAAAAGGGGGTAGCCATTTAGAGAGTTTAACAAAACTCACTGCTATAGCATTTGATAAGACTGGTACACTCACTAGGGGAAAACCCGAAGTGACGGACTTCATTACACGACCCGATGTGGATGAGAAAAAAACGCTTCAAATTCTAGCATCCATTGAGGACAAATCTAATCATCCTCTAGCTGTAGCAATTACAAACTATGCAAAAAATCAAGGAGTCTCCCCTACTCTTCAGTTAGATGTCCAAGATGTCACAGGTTTTGGTATGAGTGGAGTAATGAATGGAGCGACCTATAAAGTGGGTAAACCCGATTTTGTAGGGCGTGAAGAAGCATTTTCTTTTGCAGGAAGAATTTCAGAGTCATTGGCGTCTGAAGGAAAGACTGTTACCTATATACGTGACGATCAAGGCATTTTAGCATTAATTGCATTAAAAGATCAGGTCAGACCTGAAGCAAAAGAAACTATTGCTCGACTTAAAAAGCTAGGGATCACCACAATTATGTTGACTGGCGATAATGCGAAAACTGCTGAAACGATTGCAAAAGAAGCAGGAATCGATGAATTTGTAGCAGAATGTTTACCTGAAACAAAAGTCACTGAATTGAAGAAATTAAAAGAGAAATATCCTTATGTGGGGATGGTTGGAGATGGAATCAATGACGCTCCAGCACTCGCAACCGCTACAACTGGTTTTGCGATGGGCGATGGAACTGATGTAGCATTAGAAACAGCAGATGTCGTGTTGATGAAAAATGAACTCACAAAACTCTCTTACTCTGTCGAACTCTCACGCAAAATGCAACGGATCGTAAAACAAAATTTAGCTTTCTCAATCGCTGTCATAGCTCTTTTAATTATTTCGAATTTCTTACAAATAGTAAACTTGCCACTAGGTGTAATTGGACATGAAGGGTCCACTATTTTAGTAATAGTAAATGGATTACGCATGTTAAAAAGTTTGTGAAATAAAAAAACAGCTAGTTCTCTAGGGTTAACCTGAGAGAGCTAGCTGTTTTTTTAGTCTATACTTGCTTAGCATCTAATCGTTCTCTTCTCTCTTGCATGACCGCGTTAATTTGTCCACCAATCATCAAAATCGTTCCTGAGAAGTAAAGCCACATCATCAGTACAATAATTGCACCTAAACTTCCATATGTAGCTGTATAATTTGCAAAATTACTAACATAGAAAGAAAATGCTAAAGATACGATGATCCATCCCACTGTGGCGAATAAACCACCTGGAATGACACTCTTTAAATACAGTTTTGCATTTGGGACAAGCCAGTAAAGAGCTGTCAGAACCAAGAAAATAATAAACGGAGGAATGATAAAGCGTATGCTATTCCACACGGTTAAGAACATGTCATCTAAGCCCAAAAACGAGAACAAAAATACCCCTATTTGTTCACCAAAAATCGGCAGAAGCAATGCAATAACGAATAACCCGATAATTAGAATCGTAAATAGTACTGAAAGTCCTCTTACAATGAAAAAGGGTCTAGATTCTTCTAAACCATATGATTTATTGAGTGATTTCATTATAGCATTGACACCATTGGAAGCAGACCAAATCGTTCCCAAAATACCGAGTGATAATAATCCACCATTCCGGTTTTGCAAAACCTCTGTTAACGTCCCTTCAAGTAACCCGTACACATCTGCTGGTGCATATTCCCTCAAAAACTGAAATAGTTGATCTTCTGGCAAATTTAAAAAAGGAAGTAGAGTAACCATAAAGATTAGTAAAGGAAATAATGAGAGTAAGAAAAAGAATGCTAGTTGTGCACCTAATGCTGTAACATCCGACCTTTGGATATGTTGAAGAAGATCTTGAAAAAATCCTTTTAACGTAGTCGGGTCATAGGTTTCTGTAGTTTTCTTTTCCTTATTCTTACCAAACTTCATAAAGGTTAATTTCTCTTTCCAGTCCGTTGCTCTTGATGAAGGTTCTTCATTGTTATTCTGATTTTTTGGAGTCTCCTCCATTTGCATCACATCCTCATGAATTAGCCATTCTTTTTTTCGTTTTCACCATACTTTTCAGCATATTCTGGAGTTTGTTGTTGCATATGTGGATCATGTGATGCTTCTTGTTCTTGTATTGCTTCATTTGATGCTTCAGAAATCATTTCTTTATATTCTTCTTTTGAAGAACTAAATGTATCTTTTGTTTCTGAAAATAACGTTTGAACTTGAGGGGCAATCTGCTTGACTTCATTTACTTGAGAAGAAAGATACTGTGCATCTTGAGATAATTTTTCGTATAGAGATTTGTAATGATTAATTTTCATTTCAATATCATGTTTTAAAATTTCACGATTTTCACTGTAGTATCGTGCTCTCTCCTGCGCAGATCGTGCACGAGTTTTCATAACTTCACGCGTTTGACGATCCAGTAAGCTAATAGCAGCTCCTGCTAATGCTCCAAATAAAATACCTTTAGAAAATTTACTTTGTCCCATTTAGAACGCCTCCAAAATCATTATTTATTTCATAATATAATCTATTATACCCTTAGACAAATTCAACGAAACGACTAGATTCAAAAAAATTGTCTTGACTAGAGTGCAGAATTTTATGAATATTAGTTATATGTACGGCATCTACTATATAGGAGGATAGTTGCTTTATTGAAAGATACAACAAAGGGGGATACATATGGACGCAATCTATGATGTTTTAGGTGCAATTTCTGACGTGGTTTGGGGACCACCATTGTTAATCTTAATTGTAGGTACAGGTATTTATTTAACATTTCGTTTAGGACTTTTACAAATTTTCATGTTACCTGCAGCATTGAAGCAAACTTTCTCTAAAAAGCACGATAAGACCGCTCAGGGAGATATCTCTCAATTCCAGGCGTTAACCACTGCACTTGCTGCTACTGTAGGTACAGGTAATATCGTAGGGGTTGCAACTGCAATCGTTCTTGGGGGACCTGGTGCTGTTTTTTGGATGTGGCTGTCAGCCGTATTCGGAATGGCGACAAAATATGGTGAAGCGGTACTCGCTGTAAAATACCGTGTGAAAGATGCCAATGGTGAAATGGCTGGAGGCCCGATGTACTACTTAGAACACGGGTTGAAGCAAAAATGGTTAGCTGTCCTATTCGCGATTTTCGGAGCTCTTGCAGCATTCGGTATCGGTAATGGTACACAATCGAACTCCGTTGCAAATGTTGTGAACAATACGTTTAACGTTCCAAACTGGGTAACCGGCCTTGTTCTAATGGTATTTGCGGCTTTAGTTATTATCGGCGGTATTAAATCCATCGGTAAAGTAACTTCTGTATTCGTACCAGTTATGGCTGTGTTCTATGTATTTAGTGGGCTTTTGATTATGATTCTTAATGTTACGGAAGTTCCAGGTGCTGTTATGACAATCATCGAAATGGCATTCTCGACTGAGGCTGCTGCAGGTGGTGCTATCGGTGCTGCAATCCGTTACGGGGTAGCTCGCGGTGTCTTCTCAAATGAAGCTGGACTAGGATCTGCTCCGATTGCGGCTGCCGCTGCTAAGACAGACTTACCTGGTCGTCAAGGTTTAATCTCGATGACGCAAGTATTCTTTGATACAATCATCATCTGTTCAATCACGGGTATCACAATCGTTATGTCTGGTCTTTACACAACTACGGATCAAGCTGGTGCTGGAACACTTACATCTAATGCATTTGGTTATTTCTTAGGTGATGTTGGACCAATCATTGTTGCAATTGGTTTGATTTTCTTTGCATCTTCTACAATTTTAGGATGGGCGTATTATGGAGAGAAGTGTTTCCAATACTTATTTAAAAATCCATCATTACTAATTGTTTACCGTTTGTTGTTTATAGCAATGGTATTTGTAGGATCTGTCATTTCTCTAGATTTGATTTGGACGTTCTCTGACGTTGCAAACGGGATGATGGCGATTCCTAACTTAATCGGTTTACTCGGATTATCTGGAGTAATTGCCTATGAGACGAAGTTAATTCGTGAAAAATTAAAAGAAGAAAAAGCACAGGCTTAGTCTATTGACAACCATCTCATAGCGTGGAATGATAGATGGATGAACGAGAAAGGCGGTACAGTATGGATCTCACTCAACCATCTAAAGAAAACATCACGTATATGATCAATGCAATCAAAGATAAGCTACGAATGGTCAATGTGGATGCAATGAAAGCTGAAGATTTTACAGCCTCTGAATATGAGGACTTGTGTTATCTTTATGAAATGGTTTCAAAGCGTGACTCATTCAGTCCAAGTGAAATGCAAGCAATCGCTTCAGAGCTTGGAAATTTACGAAACTAAAAACAGGCGCCCTCAAGAGGGCTGCCTGTTTTTTAGTTAGTGCTATAGGCCTTTGCGATTTCTGCACCAACACGCGCATTGTTCATAACAAGAGCGATATTAGCTTCTAAAGATTTTCCTTCTGTTAACTCTTTCACTTTGCCAAGCAGGAATGGTGTTACATCTTTCCCTTTCACTCCTTGTGCTTCTGCTTGTTGGAGCGCATCTTCAATGATCGCTGTAATTTCCTTTTCATCTAATGATGACTCATCCGGAATCGGATTTGCAATCACTGCTCCACCTTGTAGTCCCATTCCCCACTTCATTTTGAGCATTTCCGCTACTTGTTCTGGAGAATCGACACGAAAGTTTGATTTGAACTGGCTAGTCGCTGAATAGAAAGCCGGGAATGCATCCGTTCCGTACCCGACTACTGGTACACCTTTTGTTTCTAGGTACTCAAGAGTTAAACCAATGTCTAAGATTGATTTTGCACCTGCACAAATGACCGCTACATTCGTTTGCGCTAGCTCTTCAAGGTCCGCTGAAATATCCATTGTCGTTTCGGCTCCACGGTGAACCCCGCCAATACCACCAGTAACAAATACTTGAATACCCGCAAGTTCTGCACAAATCATTGTTGTTGCAACTGTTGTTGCGCCAATTTCTTTTTCCGATAATACATAAGCTAAATCACGACGTGATGTTTTTCGTACATTCTGACTTGTTGCAAGAAGCTCTAAGTCTTCATCTGTTAAACCAATTTTAATGCGTCCGTCCATTAGTGCAATTGTTGCAGGCACTGCTCCGTTTTCACGGATGACTTGCTCCACTTCTTTGGCCATCTTTACGTTTTCCGGGTACGGCATACCGTGCGAAATAATTGTGGACTCTAGAGCGACTACTGCTTTACCGCTTTCTAATGCCTCTTTGACCTCTTGTGTGTAATCTACTAAATGCTTCATTTTAATTCCTCCATTTCTTTTATTAAACCTTCTTCTGTGAGTTCTGGTCGTACTGTGTAATTTGACTCTAACGTCTTTGTTGCATTTAACAGCCCTGCTTTTAATGCCGGTTCTATCGTTCCAGTTTTGAGCCAACAATGCAATGTAGCCGCGACAAATGAATCTCCTGCCCCAGTAACATCTACAACCTGCTTAGGCTTCATCGCAGACATTTTCTCTACTTTATCGTTTTCTGAGTAAGAAATACCGTTCTCTCCGTTGGTGATGACTGTTTTACGAATGCCGCGCTCTTGAAGTACTTGATGGGCTTTTTTGAGAGACTTTTGATCATTTATTTGAAGACTTGTAACGAGTTCTGCTTCCCCATGATTGCAGATTAACCACTCTACACCCGATAAATCCTCCGGTAGATTTTTCATCTTTGGTCCAGAGACTGGAACGATGGCAACCGGAACTTTATATCGCTTGGCTAAGTGAAGCAATGTCGTAATAGAATCTTTTTCAATATTCAAGTCGATTACAATAAGACTGGCATTTGGGAACAGGTTTTCATTCTGTAAAATCCACTCCGGTGTAATGGACTTATAAATTTCCATATCGGCAAGTGCAAGTTGCATCTCCCCTTGTTGATCAAGTATCGCTGTATAGGTTCCTGTTCGTTCATTTTCACTCTGAAGACAATAGTGCATGTCTGCCCACTGGGCGGTCTTCTCACGAAGGAATTCAAACTCTAAATCTTTTCCAGCTGCACTCAATAGTTTAACTTCATGGCCAAGTCTCCCTAAGTTCTCCGCTATATTGCGCGCTACTCCTCCAGCCGTCTGATAACTAGTAACAGGGTTTGAAGTATGAAAGACGAGTTGATCTTTGACAATCATTTTTCTATCGATGTTCATACCACCAAAAACTAAAATCGAATTCGTTTCCGCCAGTACATAGGCACGTCCCTTGATGGCACCACTTTTTGTTAATCCGGAAATTAAATTTGCTATAGATGGCCTAGACAAGTGAAGTTTTTCTGCAAGTTCTACTTGACTGGCATAAGGATTAGTTCGAATTAAATCGAGTAACTGAAGTTCTTTTTCTGTATACATGATTTCACCACCCTTTTAAACATTTGTTTATATAATAAACTATTGTTTAAAAAATAGCAAGCGTTGTCATTGTTTAATTAAATTAAATCTAGACCGTTGCACAGATTCCCTTTAACCTGCTATTCTTAAACTAGTCTTGAATTTAAGGAGGAACATCATGTCATTTGATAAATTACTTGAAAATTATGCAGCACTCGCTGTTGAGATCGGTGTGAATATTCAACCTGGTCAATATCTTTACATTGCAGCTTCTACAGATACGCTGGAGTTCACGCGTGCTGTAACAAAAAAGGCTTACGAAGTAGGGGCAAAACAAGTCTTTGTTGACCTTTCTGATGATCAATTGGCACGTATACGCTACGAACATGCTCCAGCAGACTCTTTCGACTTCTTCCCTGAGTGGAAAGTTATGGAGCGTGAACAACTCGCAGAAAAAGGCGCTGCATTCATGAACATCGTTTCGCAAAGTCCCGATTTATTAAAAGGAATTGACTCAACAAAGATCGCGACTTTCCAAAAGACAGCTGGTAAGGCCCTTTCAAACTATCGTCAGTATGTCCAATCTGATAAAATCAGCTGGACAGTGATTGCCGCTCCATCACAAGGCTGGGCAGCTAAAGTATTCCCAGATGCACCTTCAGAAAAGCAAGTGGATTTATTATGGGAAGCCATATTTAAAGCCGTACGTGCAGATCAAGCAGACCCGGTTCAAGCATGGGCAGATCATGATAAGACGCTTCATGAAAAAGTCGACTATCTGAACAATAAGAAGTATAAATCGCTTCATTACACTGCACCAGGAACGGATTTAACAATTGATCTACCTACTGGTCACTTATGGGCAGGAGCAAGTAGCACAAATGAAAAAGGCGAAAGCTTTATGGCTAATATGCCTACAGAAGAAGTTTTTACTGTGCCACATAAAGACGGTGTGAATGGCTTTGTGTCGAGTACGAAACCACTCAGCTATGGTGGAAATATTATAGATGACTTCAAGCTGACATTTGAAAATGGCCGTATTACGCAAGTAGAGGCAAAAGAAGGAGAAGAGGTACTGAAAAAACTAGTTGAAACTGACGAAGGCTCTCATCGCCTAGGTGAAGTCGCACTAGTCCCACACGATTCACCGATTTCAAACTCGAACATTCTCTTCTACAACACATTGTTTGATGAAAATGCATCGAACCATTTAGCAATCGGTTCAGCGTATGCTTTCTGTTTAGAAGGCGGAAAAACTATGTCGCAAGAAGAATTGGCAGAGCACGGTCTAAATGAGAGTATTACACATGTTGACTTTATGATCGGTTCAGACGAAATGGCGATTGATGGCATCCTTGAAGACGGAACAAAAGAAGCGATTTTCCGTAAAGGAAATTGGGCATTTTAATCTGTTCACATTTGTGACCTACCTTTTTGATCTAAAATCATGTATACTACATGTAGAATCTCAGAAGAGGTGAAAAACCATGGGTCTATTTTTAGCAACGGTTTTTGGTTTTCTAACTGTCATGGGTATCGCGGGTTCTGTAATGATGTATTACTTTAATACAGCAATGGATTCGCACGATGCAGAGAAAATCGATCCACGTCCAGAGCATTACTAAAAGAGCTGATTTTTCAGCTCTTTTTTTCATGTCATGAACTTACTTTTCATTTACAATTGCGTAACAAAACATTTACGGAACTATGAATTTCCACTCCTAATGCCTTACATTTTAAGCTCTAGGTATGTCTTTTCTCCTCTTTTTTATCGCAACCATTGAAACACTCCATTATTTGCCAAGTGAACTAACCCTCCCCTTCTTATATAATAGGAACGTCTTAGAAAGAGGAGGATGTCACTATGTTCCAAAACATTCAAATTGGTATTGATCTAGGTACTGCCAATACGTTAGTTTATTCAAATACAAAAGGTATTATATTAAATGAGCCTACAGTAGTAGCGATAGATAAAAACACGGGTTCGATAGTTGCGTTTGGAGAACAAGCCAAAAAAATGATTGGTAAAACACCCAAGTCTATTGAAATTATTCGTCCTTTACGTGAAGGTGTGATTGCTGATTTTGAACGAACGACTCAATTATTGAAACTCATTATGGAGCAAGCGAGTAAGAAACTCGGAACCGCTTTACGAAAACCTACCGTTGCAATCTGCACTCCATCTGGAGCTACTTCAGTTGAACGTCGTGCAATTGAAGATGCAGCGCGTCAAAGCGGTGCCAAAGAAGTATATTTAGTAGAAGAGCCTGTTGCCGCTGCAATTGGATCCGACCTTCCAGTTCACGAACCTGTCGCAAGTATGATCGTGGATATCGGTGGTGGAACAACAGAAGTTGGCATCATCTCATTTGGTGGAGTGGTTGCATCCAATACTACAAAAGCTGCGGGAGACAGTATGAATGAAGCCATTATCATGTACGTACGCAAACAGTACAACATCTTAATCGGTGAGCCAACTGCAGAAGAAATTAAACATGAGATTGGCCATGCACTCGTGCCTCATGAAGTAGAGCAATTAACTGTTACAGGTCGTGATGTCGTTACAGGCCTTCCTAAATCCGTCACTTTGTCTTCTGATGAAATCCAAGAAGTGTTGCGGGAATCTCTGGAGACTATCCTTGAAGCAATCCGTGCTACATTAGAAGTATGTCCTCCTGAACTCTCAGGTGATATCGTAGATCACGGTGTCGTCTTGACAGGTGGAGGCGCACTATTAAAAGACATCAGTGAGTGGTTGAGTACTGTTATCGATGTGCCTGTGAATTTGGCACCAGAGCCTTTACATGCAGTTGTCATTGGTACAGGTAAAACGGTTATGCCTAAATTTAAGCGCGTAAAAGCTGCAAAATAATTCGCCAAACACTCCTTTCTTCTAGTATACTAATGATGAAGAAGGGAGTGTTTTTTTATGTCTAATTTACACGAAATTTTAGCTTATAATGAAAGCTTCGTTCGCAACAAAGAGTATGAACCTTATGCAACAACGAAATTCCCGAACAAAAAAATGGTGATTCTTTCCTGTATGGATACTCGCTTAGTTGAGCTTTTACCAAAATCACTGAATATCCAAAATGGAGACGTGAAAATTGTTAAAAGTGCAGGTGCTATCATCAATCACCCATTCGGCGGTATTATGCGTAGTTTATTAGTAGCTGTGTATGCCCTTCAAGCAGAGGAAATCTTTGTAATTGGTCACCATGATTGCGGGATGGCTTCTGTAGATCCGAATGCAATGATTGATTCAATGATAGGTCGTGGTGTAGATGCCTCTACAGTCGATATTTTAACCAATGCTGGTGTCAATGTACATGAATGGTTAGAAGGCTTCGACAATGTTGCGGATAGTGTGCAACACAGTGTGGATATGATTAAAAACCATCCACTTTTAATACCAACAATCAAAGTCCATGGCTTGATTATTGATCCTGCGACAGGCAAATTAGACCTTGTCCATGACGGAACAAAAGACTAATCAAAAAGACTCGTCACGTGGACGAGTCTTTTTGTTTTGCATAGTGTCGTGCTTGAAAATCTGTTTTCGTCTGAGCAAATAATAAATGATCCATCCAATTGCCGTTGATATAGAGCAGTTGATTGAGATATCCCTCTTCATAAAAGCCCGTTTTCTTTAACAAATGGACAGACGGCTCATTGTATGGAGATACATATGCTTCGACTCGGTTTAGCTGAACCTGACTAAACGCAAACTCTGAGACCAATTGAATGGCTTCTTGAGCATAGCCTTTACCAATCTCTTGTTGATCAATCGCATAGCCAATCATTCCGCTTAGAAAAGGCATTCTTTTGATACTATACAAAGAAATGGTCCCCACAAGCTTGAAGGTGTCTTTCGTGTAAATGCCAAAGCTGTATTCGCGTTGCTCCTTCATTAACTTTAGGGTTTCTCGTATCTTTTCCCGTTGAATGATGGCTGTATAATACGAGTCTCTATGGACAGGTTCAAATCGGCCCCAGTAGTCTTTGTTGTCTCGAACAAGCTGAGCGAGAATTGCTGCATCACTTAATTGAAACGTCTTACAGATACAGCGCTGTCCATCTAATCGAATCATCTACATTCCTCCTGTTACACGAGGCTTAAGAATTCCTCAACATCTGCGTGACAAAGAGCGATGCCTTTTGCCCAGAAGTCTTTTTTCGTGATATCTTCATTTAAATGCTTTTTCGCTAAATCTTCAACCGACATGATTGCTGTATCACGAAGTAAAGCAATATACTTTTCTTCAAATGAAGAACCTTCTTCTTTTGCTTTTGCATAAATGGAAAGGCTGAATAAGTATCCAAACGTATACGGGAAGTTGTAGAATGGTACACCTGTAATGTAAAAATGCAACTTCGATGCCCAGAAGTGTGGGTGCGTATCTGCAAGTGCCCCTGCATAAGCCTCTTGTTGGGCTTCTGCCATCAGTTCATTCAAACGGCTACTTGCTACAATCCCTTTTTTACGCTCTTCATAGAAACGTGTTTCAAATAGGAAGCGCGAATGAATATTCATGAAGAATGCGACACTACGTTGAATTTTGTCTTCAAGCAGAGCTGCTTTCTCTTCTTTTGAAGTCGCTTCTGCAACAGCCGCATCTGCAACAATCATTTCAGCAAACGTGGATGCCGTCTCTGCTACACCCATAGCGTATTGACGATTCAACCAATGAACTGGTCGCAATGCATACGAATGGAAAGCGTGACCGAGTTCATGGGCAAGTGTCGATACATTCGACATCGAACCGCTATATGTCATAAAGATACGTGACTCTTGTGATACAGGCATCCCTGTACAAAAACCACCCGGACGTTTGTTGTCACGGTCTTCTGCTTCAATCCAGCCATTTTCAAATGCATGGCGAGAAAATGACTCAAGCTCAGGACCAAATTGTTTAAAATGCTTAAGAATGAACTCAGCACCTTGTTGATAATCCATAGTTTTTGCAGATTCACCAATCGGCGCATCCATATCATGCCAATGGATTTTTTCAGTACCCAAAAGTTTTGCTTTTTTCGTTAAATACTTTACGAAAGGTTCTTTTCCGTCTGTAATCGCGCCCCACATTGCGTCTAACGTTTCCTGACTCATGCGATTGATTGAAAGCGGCTCATCTAGCACATCATTCCAACCGCGTTTTTTGTAAACAGCTAGACGGTAACCAGCTAAATGATTCAATGTTTTAGCAAAGAATTCTTCTTTTTCTTCAAATGCTTTTTCTAAAGCTTCTTTTACTGCTTTACGAACTTCTGGATTTTCATGAGAGTATAGATTGCTTGCTTGCCCAATTGAAAGCTTCTTTTCAACACCTTCTACTGTGACAGCAACCTTCATGTCAGCAATTAGTAGATCATAAAGCTGACCCCATCCTTGATACCCATCGACGCCTAAAGAAGTGATCAGTGCCTCTTCTTCTTGCGATAATTTTTTTGCCGCTTTTTCACGCCATTCATTTAAAATAAATTCGAATTCGTTTAATTCTTCAGAAGCTATAAGTTCTGTCCAAACCGATTCATCTGTTTTAGACCACTTCTGTTGTATCGTCATCAGGATTGTGCCAAGACGAGCACCTAAGCTACTAACCTGCCCTTGTAATAATGCTGCTTTTTTGTCAGTTGTATCTTGGGCTAAGAAACAACCAATCGTCGCTCCTGCTTCTGATAAGTTCGTTGCAACATCTTTCAGTTGTTCGATGATATCACGCATTGCTTTAGATTCAGAAGCCGATTGCGGAGTTTCTAGACTAGCGAGCTGTGATTCAAACGCTTCAATCTTAGCCTCAACTTGCTCTAAATGGCTTGCTAATTGTGGAGAATCTGATCCTCCTGGAAAAAATGTGTCAAGATCCCATACAAGTGGGTATGTAGTTACTGTCATAGTTATTCCCCTTTCATTTCGTCTCCCTAAGTATATCATGAAAGGCTTTAATTTTCTCAACATTTCAATCATTCTTACTTGTTCACAAAGGGTTCAATTCTAATTTCCAAGTAACACCTGTATACTAGTAACTAGAAAAAGGAGGGATTATTATTTTAAAGCTTATTTTAATGGGACTCGGTCTCGCTGCAACAATTGCGATAAATGCGCTTGCGAATATCCTTCCAATCAACGGTCAAACTACTGGTGAGATTTCAAACCGACTTCCGGTCCTATTTACACCCGCAGGTTATGTATTTTCTATCTGGAGCGTAATTTACATTCTGTTAGTGATTTGGATTGGTTACCAAGTCGTACTACGAAAAAGAGGCACTGAGCCTAGCTGGAAACGGACTGGTCTGTTCTTGGCTAGTTGTGTATTTAATTGTGCATGGATTTTGACATGGCATTATGAATACTTTTTAGTGACCCTTGTCATGATGGTAGGTCTAGTAACTGTATTGGCGCTGTTATACGTGACATATCCAAGAAAAGGATCTGACTGGAAAGAGCGTGGTCCGCTATCAGTGTATTTAGGATGGGTGAATGTAGCTCTTGTAGCCAATATTTCTTACGTGTTGACGTACTATGAATGGAACGGTTTTGGACTATCTGACCAATTATGGACAGTATTTGTGCTGACTTTCGCCACAGCATTAGCTCTGCATTTCCGCTATCACTACTATGACCGAATTATGCAGTTGGTGTTCATTTGGGCGTTTATTGGCATCGCCGTAAGATTAGGTTTTGATGAGTTGCTCGTATCTGCTGCTGCTTTGTTTTTAAGTGCGGTCTTAGTGGCAGGAATTTTCTATCTGAATAAACCGCTTAGAAAGCCTTAAGCTCATGTTAATAGAAGTTGAGACAAACTGATTCGTATAAAGAAATAGTTGAAATCTCAAAATTGAAAAGTGGGTAGGGGTGACTCCAGCGGGATTTAAAGCGGAAGCTGAGACCTTCGCTCAGCCCGCGCCCGCGGAACGCTTCCCCTACACACCCAACACCATAAAAAAAGGAGTTACTCAATTTATGAGAAACTCCTTTTCTTTATCATTTTTTCTCAATCAAGCTTTGTTAAGATGAGTGGCGCATCTTTTGTTACCACAATCGTATGCTCGACTTGAGCTACTAATGATCGATCAGGTGTGACAAATGTCCAGCCGTCTCCAAGTTCCATGATGGACTCTGCTTTTTGAGAGATAAATGGTTCAACTGCTAATACCATTCCCTCTTTTAATATTGTTGGCTCCCATGCATCATAATAGTTCAAAATGTGTTGGGGCGCCTCGTGCAACGAGCGACCTACGCCATGACCTGTCAAGTTCATAATGACTGTAAGACCGTTTGATTTTGCTTCACGTTCAACAGCCTTACCGATTTGGTTCAACTTTGCGCCAGCTTTCACTTTCAACATTGCACGATCAAATGCTTGTTGTGCCACATCGATTAACTTTTGCTTTTCTTCATCGGCTTGTCCAAGGACAAAAGAAATTCCTGTATCCGCATAAAATCCATCACACTTACCAGAAACATCTATGTTCACAAGGTCACCTTCTTGTAAAATGCGACTTCCCGGAATACCATGAGCAACCTCTTCATTGACACTAATGCATGTATGTCCTGGAAAATCATACTCTGCAATCGGTGCCGAGACAGCGCCTTTTTCTTCAAAAAGCTTTGCACCGATTTCATCTAATTCTTTTGTCGTCATCCCTGGTTTCGCAGCGTCCTTCATCGTGTCACGAATCTCTGCAACAATGCGACTTATCTTTTTCAATCCTTCTAACTCTTGTGGTGTTTGAATAATCATGTGTTCGAACCCTTTCTTCTTTGACTACCTGCTATCATAGCACATTTTATACCGATTGAGGCATTACAAGGCGCGGTGCTTTTACAAGTAGTACTGTACAAATGAAAGCAGCAAAGACGAGAACAACACTCATGTATGTTGCATTATAGATTAAAGAATATAAGACGACATTTTGATCCCCTGCAAACTCTCCAAAAAAGAAAATCCCACTAAGTACATGCACAATATACCGTAATACTGCAGCAAGAATAGAACCCAATAGTACCGCCCGGACCATGCCACTTTGCTTATTTTGTTGATATGCACGTAAAAAAGCGGGTCGGAATAGGCCTGCGAAACCTGCTACCATGAAAGCCAAGAAGTAATCCATAAACACTTGAATAATGACGATTTCAAAACTAAGTGGCGCAAAGTAGACATTTCCAGTTGCGAGTTGCAACAACCCGATTAATAAACCTGTGATCAGTCCCGCTAAAACTCCTCTTCTGAAAGCAATCAAAATGATTGGGACCAATACAAATGTAACACTTCCCCCTTGCGGCATTCCAAATCCAATTCTGTCCAAAACAAATCCAAGGGCAGCCAATAAAGCAATTTCAATCATGATGATGATTTTTTGATTTCTCATGAATTTCTCCATTTCCTGTTACCTTACCTGCAAGAATGGGTAAACAATAAAAAAATGACCTCTGGACAGAGCCAGACGTCATAAACATCAGTTTCTATCCACATCCCTACGCAAGTATGAACTTCCAGGTTCGAAGGGTACTGTCTCAGCCGCTAAGCGACGCCCCTTGTGGTAACAATTATTTAGTTGCCCTCATTCTACTTTATTACGAACAATTAATCAACTGACCTGAAAGGATGATTGAAATGATTGATTTAGTCCAGGATTTAATTCGCATACCAAGTGATACGCAAGAGGGTGCAAATAGCGCTCTTGAGTTTTCAGCAAAATGGTTAGAAGACCATGGTGTAGAAGTGACTATTTTAGAAAATGAAGGCTATAAAATGTTGGTTGCTGAGCTTGGACAAGGCGATGAAACGATTATTTGGAATGGACATTTAGATATTGTTCCAGGAAAAAAAGAACAATTTGAACCGTATATAGAAGGCGACAAGATTTTCGGACGCGGCTCTGCAGATATGAAAGGTGGCTGTGCTGCCATGATGGCTGCATTTGTGGGTATTTCAAAGCACGCAGATCGTTTAACGAAAAAAGTCCAACTCCATTTAGTGACAGATGAAGAAACGGGTGGCTCGAAAACATCAAAATACCTCGTGCAGCAAGGCTACACTGGTGATTTTGTGGTCTGTGGTGAACCAACGTTCTTAAAAATCGGCTTACAGGCAAAAGGTATTTCTCAATTTTTCATTACATTCCACGGCAAAGGGGCGCACGGCTCTCGTCCTTGGGAAGGAGATAATGCCATTTTACAATCCCACCGATTCCACCAATTGCTTCTCGAGCAAGAATGGACAAAGGAGAGTTCGGAATTTTATGAGCACTCTTCCATCAATTTAGCACGAATTCAGGCGGGAGATCGATTTAATATGGTTCCGGATACGTGTGAAGTTGGTTATGACATTCGTTTTATTCCTGGACAAACTGTCGAATTTGTAGAAGAGCAATTAACGGCTATTTTGACAGAGCATTTTCCTAATGCAGAGATTCGACGCAGAGGAATTTCGCCTGCTGTCACAACTAAACGTGAAGACCCTCGCGTAATGCAGTTAGTAGACATCATGAAGGATGAGACAGAAATCATGGGTCAACATGGTTCTGCTGACACAAGACATTACGCCGTAACTGGTGCCGGTGCTATTGAGTTTGGTCCTGCTGGTGGCGATTGGCACGGTCCTGGTGAGTATGTTTCCATTGCTTCTATGGAACGTTATCGAGATATCTTGATGGAATTCGCTTACTATACTGGCGTGGCTGAACAGGTTTAATGAGTGTAATGCTGGGGTATTTTATCAGTAACATGATATTCATTAGGAGAGATGACAATGAGAAAGTCTAATTTATTGAAATCAGCAATTAAGTGGGCACCTATAGTGTACCCAATTGTAAGAAAGTTTTTAAATTCACGTAAGGCAACTAAAAAGTAGTAATTTTTATAAAAAGCATTTAAAAAGTACCTTCTCTTTAACAATAAAAGAGAGGGTACTTTTTTTAGTTGAGGCGAGTTGAGTGGAGTTCCGGGGCTGCTTTCCGAGGGCGCGGCGTGAGCCTCCCTCGTCGCAGGCTCCTGCGGGGTCTCACGTTCCGACTTTAATCCCACTGGAGTCAACCCCTACACGCCCCTCAACTTAGAAAATTTGCTATCAAAATTTTTATTAGATATACGGGATGATCTCTGCAAGTGCAAGGCCGTGCGGTGTGTGTGCACGAGCTTGGTCTCTTGATTCTTCCTCGGATTGTTGTTCTTGAGCAGCTTGAATTTCCTCAAAACTTAAAGGATTTGGTTGCGGCATTTCAAATGGTGAGACAGTCAAGTTTGGATTGACCGTGTCAAAAAAACTGTTTGCGATTTGACGATACCCTTCTTGCGTTGGATGCACATCCGCTGGGTTTGGAACGAAACTCTTTAAGTCAGTATTCATTCGGTCTTCCACTGATACGAATGTTGCACCGTTTGCTTGTGCGGTTTGCTCTAAGATTTGGTTGAGTCGATTTAATTCTTTGGCTGTTCCCTGCTTTTGAAACTCCGCAACATGTGGATACGCAAAATAATACCCTACTACATAGACTTCTGCGTTCGGTGCTACAGTTTCAAGGTCTTGAAGCAGTCCTTCGAGTGACTTGCGTGCTTGATTGAGCGCAAAATTCGCTTGTTGCTGTTGGTAAGAAAGGGTGCCTAGTTCTGGATTTGCGGTCACGATTCGTAGTAAATCATTCGCACCTGCTGAAATCGTAATGAGTGTAGCGGAAGCTAATAACTCCTGCGCTTCATCAGATTGAATCGATTCACGCACTTGTTCAGTCGTGAATCCTGGAAATGCTAGGTCTTTTGAAAATGCCAGCAACTGCCCATTGCGCGCTAACTCTGCAGCAATAAGATCCGTATATCCTTGATCTATTTCTCGATTTGGCGTTTGACCTGCTGCTATTGAATCACCAAGTGCTACATAGATTGTTTGAGCACTTGCAAATGCCGGAAGTGATACAGATAGAACAAGCACTGAGACAATAGAAACTATCCATTTCTTCATATGCGTTTCTCCCTTCACTTACGCCCAATTCCCATTGCGGAAAATTGGTTCACGACTACCATCTTCTAAAATTCCATCAATCGTCATGTCGCTTGTACCAATCATAAAATCTTCATGGACGATAGACACATTCGCACCTTTTTCAAGTAATTGCTCTTCCGTTAAGCCTTTCCCACCTTGAATGGTTGTTGGATAAGCTTCACCTAATGCAAAATGATTGGATGCATTTTCATCAAACAAAGTATTGTAGAAAATCGTATTGCTATTAGAAATTGGTGAGTCAAATGGGACGAGGGCCACTTCCCCTAGGTAAGCAGCATTTTCATCTGTTGTTAGTAACTCATTCAATAACTCTCCACCTTGTTGCGCAGTAGACTCTATTACCTTTCCATCTTTAAACGTCAGTTTAAATCCATCGATGCGATTTCCTTGGTAGATAAACGGCTTCGAGTTCGTCACGTAGCCATCCACACGCATGCGGTCTGGTAATGTGTAAACTTCTTCTGTCGGCATGTTCGCAATGAATGCAACACCGTCACTATTGACACTGCTTCCACTCATCCAAATATGGTCTTTCGGTAACCCTACAACGATATCTGTGTCCGTTGCTTGATAATGAAGCGCTGTGTAGTTGCGACTATTTAAATAAGCAGCTCGGTCATTGAGTTGTTCAATATGTGCTTTCCATTGTTCGACTGCAGTCCCTTGCCCCACACGTACCACTTCAAAAATCTTATTCCATAACGCTTCAATCGCCTCTTGTTCGGAGACCTCTGGATACACTTTATTCGCCCATTTCCCAGAAGGTACTGCGGCAATACTCCATGTAATTTCATCGTTCATAACAGCTTTTCGGTAGCGCTTCAAAAGAGCTGACGACGCTTTTTGATACCGGCTGATTTTTGTTGCGGGAATCCCTTCAAGTAAATCTGGATCCTCTGCGTCAATCCACAGCAAGGCTCCTTTTCGATCAATCAACTCATCACGCTGAGCTGCTACCCACTTTGGAACATCGTCGAACGAAGCATCTGGTGCTTGCTCGTAGAATGCGCGCGTGATGGTGTTATCACTAAATTGAACATCAACATGGCTAGCTCCGGCTTTATAGGCTTGTTTGACTACAAGTTGAGCAAACTCAACTGAATCAAGAGTTGTATGGATTTGAACATACTGGCTAGGTTGGACATTGAGTCCCACTTGAACGATTAAATCTGCGTATTCTGCAAGATTGTCATGGAAAGTCATCGTTTGTTCTTTCCTTTCTCAACTGTCTTAGAGTTCCCGATTTCTAAACGACCTGCTCCCCAAACGACTTGAGTAGGCTTTGATGGGAAATCTTTCGAAAGCTTTTTGTAGAATTTTTCGTCTTTGTATTCTAAGAACGTGACAACTGTTCCATCTTTCCCAGCGCGACCTGTTCGACCTGACCGGTGCAGGTAATGTTCGATTGATTGTGGAACATCGACATGAATGACGTGTGTGACATCTTGTATATCTAGTCCTCGTGCGGCTACATCCGTTGTAATCAATAATTTCACGACACCTTTTTTCAAGTCATCGAGTGCTTTTCGGCGTTCGTCTTTTTTCATAGCGCCGTGCAGTGCAGCAATGGGTGCATCGCGGAACAACAATTTCTCCTCTTTCATCATCAGCTGGTCTAAGCTATTGATAAATGCAAGACCCTTCATATTTGGAAGATGGCTAAATTTACGTAAAAGCTCCGTTTTGTCACGTCGATCCACTTTCAAAAAGTGATGCTCCACTTTTCCAACTGCGGGAAGTTCAGATGCCTCGACTTTGATTGTATGTGGGTTGTTCAGAACGCGTTCTGCCACAAGTTCAATCTCATCTGTAATCGTCGCAGATAAAATTACTAGTTGTTTTTCAACTGCAGCATCAATAATAGAACGCACTGTGCTACGATGTTCGCGACTGAGTAGTTGGTCAGCCTCATCTAATACCAAATGCCGAACTTCATGCATTTTGAGTTTTCGATTTTTTACAAGTTCATTCAATCGACCAGGTGTTCCAACAACGATTGTTGGCTTTTTCTTTAACTTATCGACTTGGCGTTGCATGTTTGCACCGCCAATTAATTGAGCCACTGTCACGTCTGTTCCTTCTGTCCACTTACGCAACACGTCAATAATCTGCATGCCAAGCTCTTGGGATGGTACCATAATAACTGCTTGAATGTGTGGTTTTTTCCCATCAACTAGTTGCAATAAGGGTAGGACAAATGCTAACGTCTTCCCTGTACCTGTTGGGGATTCTGCTACAATATCTTCTCCCGCTAAAAATAGTGGAATTAATTTGCTCTGTATGGGCATCTCTTGTGAGAAATTTTCATTTTTCCATTTCGTTTGCCAAATGGCATCTAATTGTTGAATTGTCATTCTAACACCTCTTCTTTTCTATCCTCTAGTTTACCATAGGTCAACAAAAAAAAGCCCTCTAGGAGATGGGCTTTTGTCTAGGCCGTTTCTTGGCTCGCAGTATAAAGTTTCAGTAATTCATATAAGGATAATTCGAACAGTTGACGGCCATCGACTTTGTAAATCCCTTGATCAATTAAACGCTGCAATAATTCGTCCCGGCGCAGTTCGGTCATTGAGTTTTTCTTGATGCTGTTCACTTGGAACACTCCTTTAATAATTAGTGCACTAACCTGTACCCTTGTTTGCGGTACAATAAACAAAAAAGGAATTCTGGGAGGTTCTATGAAAAAAGTTATTTTGTTCGATTTAGATGATACTTTGCTGTGGGATAAACGCAGTGTGGAAGAAGCGCTTCAAAACACCTGCTCTGATGTGTTTCCAGAGAATGCGGAGAAATTGCTTCAAGCAATTCTAGATACTGCCCCTGGTGTCTATTCCACTTATCCTTTTTATGACTTCACACAAAAGATTGGCATCAATCCCTTTGAAGGATTATGGGGAACATTTCCCGATGAGACATTTGATTTCCCTGTAATGGGGGAGTTGATTGGGGACTATCAATTTCAGGCATGGCATCAGGCATTCCAGCGTTTAGGAATTCACGATGAAGCGATTGCGCAGAAAGCGGTTAAGACATTTAAGTCTTATCGACTTGCTTCTCCTTATTTGTATGATGAGACGCTAGAAGTTCTTGAAGAATTGTCTTCGAAGTACCGCTTAGGCCTTTTGACAAATGGTGCACCGAGTCTTCAGGAGACGAAGCTTGAATTGACACCAGAGTTGAGTCCTTATTTCCAGCATATTGTCATTTCAGGAGCGGTCGGGATCGGCAAGCCGGATCAGACACCGTTTCAAGAGCTTTTATCTCGCTTCGAAGTTGGGTTAGAGGATGCGATTATGGTGGGCGATAATTTAAAGACGGATATTTTAGGAGCTGCTTCTTTAGGGATGGAATCAATATGGATTAATCATCACGGATTAGAAATTCCAGAATCTCCAAAGCCGACCTATACAGTTGCAAGGCTTTCTGGAGTTTTAGATATTTTTGATAAGTTGAACAGACTTTAGTACGTTAAGTTCTGTTACGGGCTGCTTTCCGATGGCGCGGCGTGAGCCTCCTTAGTAATAAGTGCCTGTCACCAAATGGAATGCATTACCAAATGGTGACAGGCACTTTATTTTCCTTATTCTTGTCACTGAGCGGGCGTTCATCTACCGAAAATGAGATTTATTCTACCCAAATCGGGATTTATTCTACCCAAATCAGGATTTATTCTACCGAAGTCGTTTTATGGAAACTAATTTTCGTCTTAGAACAATTCTCTAAAGCTCGATTGCAATGACGTCCTCAATATCTGCAAGGGTCTTTAACTTCTCGACACTTTTTGCTTTTACGTGTTTATCGACGGTTAGCATCATAATCGCTGCACCGCCACGTTCAGCACGTCCCACCTGCATCGTTGCGATATTAATTCGCTCTTCGGCTAAAGACATGCCCACACGACCAATTGCGCCTGGTTGATCTTTATGGCGAATGAACACGAGATGCGCTTCTAATGGTACATCGACGATAAACTCATCGACGCGAACTATTCGAGCGCCGAGTCCATTTAACAATGTACCGGATACTTTACGCATCTCCGCTTTCGTTAGAACTTCTACCGTAATTAAACTTGTGAACCCTTTTGTCTGAGACGTTTTTTGCTCGATGACTGTGATGCCTAAGCGATCGGCAAACAGTTTCGCATTGACTTCATTGACCGATTCCCCTAAACGACTTCTTAAAAATCCTTTTAAAACATTGCGCGTGATTGGTGTTACATCAATATCTTGCAGTTCCCCAGAATAAACAACTCGGAACTCTTCGATCAGTCCATTTGCTAAATCTTGAACAAATGATCCGAGCTTTTCGCCTAGCTGTAAATAGGGCTCCACTTTCTTCAATACATCTTTCGGAACAGCAGACAAGTTCACAGGATTCTTTACCGCTTGCCCATTGAAATAGCGCACAACGTCATCACACACATCGACAGCAACAACTTCTTGCGCTTCAACTGTGCTGGCACCGAGGTGAGGTGTCGCAATAACTTGCGGAAGGGTCAACAGTTTATGATCAACAAACGGCTCCACTTCAAAAACGTCAAGAGCCACACCTGCCACTTTACCACTCTGGATGGCGTCATATAGAGCGTCCTCATCAATAATTCCCCCACGAGCACAGTTGATCAGTTGTACACCTGGCTTCATTTTTTCAAACGCAGCTCGGTTCAGTAAATGTTTTGTCTCTTTCACTAAAGGTGTATGGACTGTGATAAAGTCGGCGACTTGAATGACTTCATCTACCGTTCCCATCGTGACGCCTAACTTTTCCGCTTTTTCTAAAGTTAAAAAGGGATCGTAAGCAACTACTTTCATACGCTGACCTTTTGCACGTTGGGCTACTTCCGCTCCAATACGACCTAGTCCGATGACGCCGAGAGTCTTGCCTTTTAACTCCACTCCAATGAATGACTTTCGGTCCCACTGTTTGTTTTTCAGTGCATGAAACGCTTGCGGAATGTTTCGTGCAAGTGCCATCAACATCGCGATGGAGTGTTCAGCAGCCGAATTTGTGTTCCCGTCAGGTGCATTGACGACCAAGATTCCTTGTTCTGTAGCTGCTTGTAAGTCAATGTTGTCGACACCCACTCCTGCTCTTCCAATAATTTTCAAGCGGGTCGCCGCATGAATGACAGCTGCATCAATAGTCGTTTGGCTTCGGACTAAAAGTGCGTCATAGTTTCCCACTTTATCAAGAAGTTCTTCTTTTGAGAGGTTCGTCAATACGTCAACCTGGCTTGTCGGGTTCTCACGAAGAGGTTTCAGCCCTTCTTCAGAAAGTGGATCACAGATCAATACTTTAAACATGAACATGTCCTCCTATAAGTGTGTTTTGTGCTGCAACAGTTCCGTGTCCAGCCGGAAATGCATGGCCTAGGTCTCTAAGAACTACTTCTAACGCACTGATGACCAATAAAATATCTGCAGTTGAGCAGTAGCCCATGTGCCCAATGCGAAGTACAGTTTCTTTTTGATGTCCTTGCCCGCCAGCAATCCGAATACCAAATCGTTGAGTGAGTTGTTTTCGGACGAGTTTCCCCTCGATTCCTGGAACGCTAAATGCCGTTACGGTCGGAGAAGCAAAGTCGTCTTCTGCCAATAGCTCTAGATTCATTGATACTAAAGCTGCACGTGTCATGTCGCGTAATTGGAGGTGTCGGTTGACGACTCCTTCCATCGATTCTTGTTCAACCAGTCGAATAACTTCCTGTAATCCATATAAAAGAGACGTAGCTGGGGTGAATGGTGTAGAAAATTCACGCGTTGCTTTCTCATATTTCAATAAGTCTAGATAAAAACGAGGACGTGGACTGGCTTTCATCTTTTGTCTAGCAATTTCGCTAGATGCTACAAACATAAGTCCCCCTGGCAACATAAATGCTTTTTGAGAACCTGTCACAACGACATCTAGCTGCCACTCATCCATTTTTAGTTCGGCCCCTCCTATACAAGAAACGCCATCGACAATAACGAGTGCGTCAGACTTTTCGTGAACGAGTTTGGAAATTTTAGCAATCGGATTCAAAACTGAAGTCGAGGTCTCACAATACGTTACAAAAACTGCTGCACAATCGGGATGCTCGGATAAAGTTACTTCTAGTTTGTTAAGATCAACAGCTTTCCCCCACTGTTCCTCTAGTACGATTGTTTCGATTTGATAACTTTTACAGATTGAAACGAAGCGCTCTCCAAATGCACCGGTCACACATACGATAACTTTCTCACCAGGTGCGACTATATTAACAACTGCAGCTTCAAGACCCGACGTCCCGCTTCCTGCCACCACTGAGACATGTTGTACTGTTCCAAAGATAGTTTGCAAGCCAGGTTGAACGGAGGCTAAAAGTTCTGCCGTCTCAGGGTCCCGATGCCCAATCATTGGTTGCTGCATTGCTCGTTGAACACTTGGCGGAATTGGTGTAGGACCTGGAATGCGTAAAATCAGTTGATTCGTTTCCATCTGCTCATCTCCTCAAATAAATTTCCTTCAGACAATTGAAAAAAGCTCTTCACACCTTGTCCTCTGACAAGGGGCGAAGAGCTTTGCTCACGCGGTACCACCCTCATTTACTGACTACTCTCAGTATCTTAATGAAAGAAGGTAACGACTTCTAATCGGACAGACATTTCCGTCTGCCTATTTAGGAGTGGAATCGAAAAAGTGCGGGCTGGTTTTCACCGACCACCAGCTCTCTGCGGCACGCTACTTAATCAACATGGCTCCATCAAAATAGTTGGCTGTATCTGAAGTTATCCTAAGTCTATCAACGATTTTTTTATTGTCAATACATTCAGGCTACTTGTAAACGCTATCATGAAAAATAATTTTATTGACTTCTAATTTTAGTGATTGTACACTCATAACATTCATTTGTTTTTTGTGAGAATACATTCATAAGGAGTGGACAGCGTGATAGTCTGTAAATTCGGAGGCACATCGATGGCGGATGCTGCCCAATTCTACCAAGTTAAAAAAGTAATCGAACAAGATCCAAGACGACAAATCATTGTAGTGTCAGCTCCTGGAAAACGATTTCCGAGTGATCAAAAGGTGACGGATTTATTGATCCAATCCTTTTATGAACAAACTCCCGAAGCTTCTAGACGAGTCATCGAACGATTTTCAGCGATTCAAAGTCAACTTGGTCTTCCAGAGGAATTACTAACTGACGTGATAAATGAACTTCAAAAAAGGGTATCTTCAACAGACGGGGAACTTTCAGAACGTCTGGATGCTGTAAAAGCCATCGGAGAAGAATTTAGTGCGCGTTTTTTAGCAGCTTTTTTACAAAGTCAAGGCGTTCAAGCTGTTTTTGCAGACCCAAGGGACATCGGGATTGTTATGACGTCACCTCCTGAACGGGCAACCCTACATGAAGACTCCTATGCACGGTTAAAAGCGCTAAATGAATCATCTGTCATTCACATCGTGCCTGGTTTTTATGGCTATACAATAAATGGGAAACTTCGCACGTTTGAACGTGGAGGCTCGGATATCACAGGTTCAATTCTTGCAGCAGCTGTTGGAGCAGAACTTTATGAGAATTTCACAGATGTCGACTTTGTTTATGCTGCCAATCCAAATATCATAGAAAATCCGATACAAGTTGAAGAAATTACATTCCGCGAAATGCGCGAGCTGTCGTATGCAGGTTTTACAGTCATTCATGACGAGGCATTAATGCCTGTGTACCGAAAACAAATTCCAGTCGCGATTAAAAATACGAATAATCCTCTTGCACCGGGCACAAAGATTGTGGGATTCCGACCTCTAACTGAACGCCCAGTTACAGGTCTCACAGCTGATCAAGGATTCTCCATTTTGTATGTGAGCAAATATTTGATGAACCGAGAGCTGGGGTTTGGACGAAAGTTACTCCAAATCATTGAAGAAGAAGGAATATCCTATGAGCACACACCTTCTGGCCTTGATGACATATCCGTAATCATTCGCAGCCATTACCTTGATGCGCGCAAAGAACAACGTATCGTCAATCGCGTGCTTCAGGAACTTGGTGCAGAAGTAGCTTACTTCCGGCACGGGTTATCAATGATTGTGCTCGTTGGGGAAGGTATGCGGAACTCGACAGGTCTAGCTGCACGCGCCACTGCAGCTATCTCAGCAACGGGTGCCAATATCGAGATGATCAATCAAGGTTCTTCAGAGGTAAGTTTAGTATTTGGTGTGTTAGAAGAAGATCAAGTTAAGATTGTACGTGCCCTTTATAATGCCTTCTTTTTACCTGCCAAGGTGAAATCTTGACAGAACATTTATTCCATGATAAGATAGTAAAGTTAAATGGTAAGACTATTGAGTTGAATCTGGCATTCTGCTCATGTTTTTGAAGATGCTTATTCTTTACTGGCGCGGCTATGGGGCCGCAATGACGAAAAAGTAGGTAGGGTTTTCGTTGCTTAAGTTAGAAGACACCAGTAGAACAACTTCCGCGGCAATTGAGGTTTTTATTTTTATTCAATTTAATCGTTTCACCATACTAGAGGGGCATGTCACTTAGACATGCCCCTCGTCTAATTTATTGCGTAAATTACCACGTCCTGCTAGTGTATAGCCTATAATTCGAAAAAGGTGAACTCTATGAAAGTATATGTACATAGCGCAAAGACGGCTCTTGCTCGATTCTTTACAGAGCGCTACTATGATCAGGCAGCACAGACCGCCTATTATTTGATGCTATCCATTTTCCCGTTTTTATTATTTGTTTTATCCCTGCTGAGTTTCTTATCCATCAATTTAGATTCTTTACTTTCTTTTATTGAACCCTACGCGCCCGGCAACACTTACGGATTTATTGAGGACAATGTGTTACGGATTTTGGAAGGCAATCAAGGCGGCGTATTATCCGTCAGTTTGATTTCAGCGTTTTGGTTAGCAAGTATGGCTGTCCAGTCACTTGCCCGAAGCTTTGCAGCTGCTTATTCAAAAGAAACAGCTATTCCTTTTTGGCGTACTTTGTTGCAAGACCTCGGTGTTACTGCAATTTTCATGATTATGATCCCTGTTTCTTTGTTTGTACCCATTGTTGAAAAAGGAATTCTATGGTTTGTAGCTCAAGCTGGTGAACTGGAAACCTGGTCTTTTTGGCTTACGATTTGGCCAGTGCTTAGATGGATTATCGGTAGTTTGTTTTTATTTTTGTTCTTTCTCTTCTTTTATTCCATTCTTCCAAAACAACGTCTGAAGATTCGTACGCTCGTTCCGGGTGCGGTGTTCACGACTATCACTTGGCAGTTCATCTCGTGGTTCTACGGCCAAGTGGTAGGCTATGTGTCGTATACACAAATTTATGGTCAACTTGCCGGGATCATCATTTTGATGATTTGGTTGTACTTATCAGCAGCCGTGTTATTGATTGGTGGTCTTATCAATGCGCAAACTTATATGCGAAAAAGCTAAGATTTCGTCCACACAAAAACAGCAGCTCCTCTGTGTACTTTGAGAGAAGAGCTGCTGTTTTTTTGTTGGTGGAGTTTACTTTTCAAACGTAACAGCAGTGCCCGTCGCGATGCACATCATCATACCTTCACGCAACGTTTCAAAATCTAGATCGACCGCAATGACAGCGTCCGCTCCTAACTGGCTCGCCTTCACTTTCATTTCCTCAATCGCAATTTGGCGTCCTTCTGATAACTTGTTTTCATAGGCAGAACTACGTCCACCAACAATATCCGTTACTGTTGCAAACAAATCACGTACTACGTTGGCCCCCATGATTGCTTCACCTGTTACAATTCCGTGGTACACGGCAATCTTCTTACCTTCAATTGTATTCGTTGTCGTTACTAACATTTTATCCATTCCTCCTTCTTTCTAGTTGTTACGAAAGAAGATAGAAAAAGTTTCACCTCGTGTATTTCTCCAAATAATTTTCAGCGAATCGCAAGGCTTGTGACGGGTCATCTTTCACACGATAACTAAACATCCCTTGAAAAGTGTGAAGATACAAAAGCCCTTCCCCACTCGAAAACGGTTTATAGGAGATATCATGTACCTGTTTCCATGTGTACTTACGTATCTCACAGGATACCCCGTGTTCGGTCAGATGAATAAATTCTTCTGTCTCTTTTTTTTGTTGCATATAATAAAAATCAATTTCCCGATGAACTTTGTAATAGGCCAGTTTAACGGTCACCGTCTCCCTCCTTCCAGGTAAATTTTGAAAGATCTAGTTGCGTCTCTTTCCCTGAAACCCAATGACTAATTTCTTTGCCGAGCAGCGGCCCCGCTGTCAGTCCGGAAGAACCAAGACCATTGACAACAAAAAGTGAATCATTGATTTGTTCCACTATTGGTAAAAAATTTGGTGTATACGGACGCAATCCAACTGCCATTGACAACTCTTTCAGTTCTTGACCAGGAAAATACATCTCGGCAAGCTTCATTAATTCTTCCTGTGCTTCTTTAGTAGGCGATACATCAAATGAAGTCGTATCTTCATGTGTAGTGCCAAGTGCAAATCGACCATTTCCAAACGATACGATGTAATGCGTTTTGAGTCCCATCACTACAGGAAACGTGTCATCTGATTCAATTGTAAAGTGAAGAAGTTGCGCTTTTTGATGGGACACGGGTATGTTTTGTTGGTACTCGTTCCCCCATGCGCCTGCACAATAAATCGTCAGATCAGCAGAAGGTTCAGGAGGAGATGAAACTTGATTCCACTCCCCACCAAGCTTTTCTACCGCAACTTGTAAAACGTCTCGCAGTTGCTTTCCGTTTACCATAGAGGCCCCGCTTAGATAGAGCGACGGGAATTCAGTCGTCAGCATTGGAAATTTTGCTTGTTGCTGGGCCTTCGTCAAATATGTGAGCTCCCCCATTTCCGGAGCTTCTGCTTGTTTATCAGTAATACGCTTGAATGCTTTTGGTAAAACTTCCTCGTCTTTAAAAAATAAAATAGCTCCTGATTTACGGTGACCCGTACGTTCACCCGTCAATGATTCGAGCTCTTGAATAAACTCTGGGTAATAGGCTGCCCCTAACCTAACAAGTTGATACCATACCTTGTTTCGGCGCTGAGAGACCCAAGGAGAAATAATGCCCGCAGATACGCACGTTGCCTGCCCCTGATCTTCTCGGTCATAAACCGTTACTTCATGACCTTCTTTTAATAGATGATAGGCAATTGAAGCTCCGGCGATTCCGCCTCCAATAACTTGTATTCGCATGAAATCCCTCCTGTTGTCAGTATAAAGCAAAATCCCCTTCAAAAAAACTTTGCCGTCTTTGTCTAAAGTTGCTGTCACGGGGGAATAGTAAAGTACAATTTGATAGTAGAAATGAGGGACACCTATGAAATGGCAAGGGCGTACGAGAAGTACAAATGTTGAAGACAGACGAGGAATGGGCGGAAAAGGTATCGCTGGGATTGGTGGAGGATTAGGATTGATTATTGCCTTAATCTTCGCCTTTGTAAGTGGAGACCCTGGAGTCATTCTTGATCAAGTAAGTAGCAATCAAGCATCTGTTCCAGCACAGACGACAGCCATGGAGGACGAAGCGAAAGAATTTGTATCGGTTGTATTAGCAGATACAGAGCGGATTTGGTCGCAAATTTTTGAAGAAAACGGCATGGAATACGTAGAACCAACACTCGTACTTTATTCGGGAAGCGTGCAATCTGCATGTGGGGCTGCAGGAGCATCTGTTGGGCCCTTCTATTGTCCAGCAGATTACAAACTGTACATCGATTTAAGTTTTTACGAAGAATTGTCTACAAAATATAATGCACCTGGAGACTTTGCGATGGCTTATGTAGTCGCCCATGAAGTTGGTCACCACGTTCAAACGCTCTTAGGCACTACCGATAAAGTGATGCCTCTTCGCCAGCGATTATCAGAGGAAGAATTTAATAAATATCTGGTCCGTTTTGAACTTCAAGCCGATTACTTCTCAGGAGTATGGGCGCACCATGCAGATGGGCTAGGATATCTAGAAGATGGCGATATTGAAGAAGCTCTAGCTGCTGCAAGTGCTGTAGGGGATGACACTTTACAAAAACGGGCACAAGGCTATGTAGTAGAAGAAAGCTTCACACATGGAACTTCAGAGCAGCGTATGACTTGGTTTAGAAAAGGCTACGAAACAGGAACGATTCAAGGTGGGGACACATTCAATAGTGGTCCTTAAGGAAATAAAATCCAATCCATACGGGTTGGATTTTTTGGTTTCCTAACCGGATCATTTCGTCTACAATGAGGAAACAGAATGTGGGAATAAGGGGGATCTAAAATGAAACTTGAGTTCACAAAAATGCAGGGTGCAGGCAATGACTACATTTATATCAATGGATTTGAAACTACACTTTCACAAGATACTGCAACACGCCTTGCCCATCAACTTTCCAATCGGAATTTTGGAATTGGTGCAGACGGCCTGGTCATTATTGACCCGGTGGATGGCGCAGACGCTAAAATGCGCATGTACAATGCGGATGGCAGTGAAGGAAAAATGTGTGGAAACGCGATTCGGTGCGTAGCAAAATACATGTATGATCATGGTATTGTGACGAAAGAAAAAGTTGTTATTGATACATTAAGCGGAAAAAAAGCAATTGATTTGGTGATTGAAAATAATTTTGTGTCAGAAGCAACTGTAGACATGGGAGCTGCCAATTTTGTACTTTCGGAAATTCCAGTGAAAAGTGCTGAGGCAGAATGGATTGATTATACTTTCACAACATCGATTGGAGACTATCAAGTAACGGCAGTGAGCATGGGGAATCCTCATCTTGTAACCTTCCTTGATGAAATTCATGATTTGAATCTAACGGTCATTGGACCCGTATTTGAACATCATCCCGCTTTCCCAGAGCGAATCAATACTGAATTTGTAGTGGTCCACTCCTCTACTGAATTATCTATGCGCGTTTGGGAACGCGGATCCGGTGAAACGATGGCATGCGGAACTGGTGCATGTGCTGTAGTGGCAGCTGCTGTTCGCAACGGACATAGCCCCGCTGGAGAATGGATAACAGTCCATCTACTAGGTGGAGATTTAGCGATTTTATACAATGATGAAACAGTTTTGATGAGAGGTCCAGCTGTAGAGGTGTATAAAGGTTCCATTGAATTAGTCGTTTAGAACTACAAATGTCATAAAATGATTTATTTTTGTAAACAAAAAACGTGTAAATTGTAATGTGAATGTAATGTTCAATTGCTATGATACTTCTATCTTAATCAGATAGGGGTAGAGAACTTGAAAAAGATTCTTAGCACACTGGTCCTGGTTTTTGTACTATTCATTTCAACTACAGCAGCATCAGCTTCGACTGGCACATATACAGTAAAAAAAGGGGATACGCTTTATCGTATCGCTGTGAATCATAAGACAACAGTTTCTAATTTGAAGTCTTGGAACAATTTAAAATCAGACACAATCAAAATTAATCAAAAGTTACATGTTAAGAAACCAGCAACAAAAAAAGTTTCACGCTCCACTAGCAATGAAGTGGTTAAAGAGTTTTATGTAACATCTACTGCTTACACTGCTTATTGCAAAGGCTGTTCAGGCATAACAAAGACTGGAATCAATCTTCGCAAAAACCCACATTTAAAAGTAATTGCAGTAGATCCTAAAGTAATTCCACTCGGAACTAAAGTTCACGTAGAGGGTTATGGGTATGCAATCGCTGGCGATACAGGAAGTGCAATCAAAGGAAATAAAATTGATGTATTTATGCCTTCTACTTCCCAAGCACTCAACTGGGGACGCAAAACAGTTAAAATTAAAATCATTAAATAAAAATGCATTGGCAGAGTTGGCCAATGCATTTTTTTAATGTGAAGCGCGCATGGTCAGTTCCATAGACCGCAATCGCTTTTCTAGATCATAAATGGGAGTACTGATCATCAGTTCTTTTACTTGTGTTTTTTGTATAAACGCCTGTAGTTGCTCACGAACCGTATTTTCTGACCCGACAATTCGTGCGCTCACTGTGCGCTCTACCATCATCTGTTCCGAACTCGACCAGTCAAGCTCTTCTACTGCAATCGGTGGACGCATTTTATGTTTATGGCCACGCACGATACTCAAAAACTGTTGGATTAAAGTTGTACTCAGTTTTTCTGCTTCCTCATCTGTCTCTGCAGCGACAACATTGACTGCTGCCATCGCATAGGGCTCTTTCAAATACTTCGACGGTTGGAAGTTTTGATGATAAAGCTGCAATGCATGCATCAATTGATCTGGAGCAAAATGACTAGCAAAAGCAAAAGGAAGTCCAAGTTGAGCCGCTAAGCGTGCACTGTATGTGCTTGATCCTAATAGCCAGACTGGAACATTTGCTCCTGCGCCGGGTACTGCCATGACGGCAGGAATTCTAGCTTCATCAACTGGCTCTAAATAATGCAACAATTCACTGACTAGTTCAGGGAAATCATCCGCACCTTGATGGTCACGGCGAAGTGCTCGAGCCGTCATCATATCTGTTCCCGGAGCGCGTCCGAGTCCAAGATCAATCCGACCAGGATACATGGCATCTAAAGTACCGAATTGTTCAGCTATAATATACGGAGCGTGATTTGGCAACATAATGCCTCCTGCTCCAATACGGATGGTAGAGGAATGGCCGGCCAAATAGCCGATTAAAACGGAGGTTGCTGAACTCGCAACTCCTTGCATGTTATGATGTTCTGCTACCCAGTACCGGGTATAGCCTAATTTTTCAGCTTGCTGGACAAGCTGTTTACTTTGTAAAAAGCTCTCTGCTGGCGTTTCGCCTTGTCGAACCGAGGCTAAGTCCAGGAATGATAATTTTGTCACTGCTTTCACGACCTTTCCTTCTCCAGTCTAGCCCCATTTCTAACAACTTCAAAATAAAATGCTTACAAAAAACCACTTACACGAAAAGTGTAAATGGCAAACTCCTTATCCGTTCCACTGGCTCATGCCGCCACGTACATTCGTGACATTTGTAAACCCAGCTTGTTTTAATACTTGGCAAGCACGAGAACTACGTATGCCAGATTGGCAGATCACTACAGTTTCTTTTTCTTTATCTAACTTTGTCAATTGGTTTAGCAATGTATTTAGTGGCATATTTTTAAACTGTGGGATATGACGTCCCTTATATTCTGCTGGTGTTCGAACATCTATGAACTGTTTCGAGTTATCATTCAAGACCGCTTTTAAATCGGTCGTATTGATGGATGCCGTTCCTTTCGCACGCATCATTCGCCATGCGATAAAACCAACTACACCAGCAATCACTATCCATTCCATCTTCTAATTCCCCTATCTACTTTTAATTACTAAATTCATTGCATCGTGAACTTATTTTTTTTGTTCACGTAGGTAAGCCCCGTAGCCACCCGCCATATGTTTCACATCTTCATAACCAAGTGATTTCAATACACTGGATGCAATCGCTGAGCGCGCGCCTCCTTGGCAATACACAAGGACTGTCTTGTCTTTTGGAATGTCCGTGTCACGAATTTTCCCGAGGAAATGATGGTTGGCTTGATTTAAATGTCCATCTCCCCACTCCACATCGTTGCGAACATCTACTACATACGTTGACTCTTTTTCCGCTTCCTCTAAAAATTCTTCAACGGACAGCGTCTCATAGGCATCATGTTGATTCCATTCTGCTACAACATCTACCGGAGCATAACCAATGATACGGTCAAAATGAATAGAATGCATCGATTCAATAATCGCTTCCTTATCATAAGGTTCACCAATGATTACTAAATCTTCATCATAGTTCGCTAGCCATCCTGTCCAGTTTGTAAACGATTTATTATACGGAATAGTAATTGAGCCTGGAATAAGTGTTTTTTCAGCTAATGTCGCCGGGCGCGTGTCAATGACTAGTGTGTTGTTATTCTTAAGTGCCTGCTTCACGTCTTCTGCCGAAAGATCAGGCACACGGTCTGTATGTTTTAATACTGTCGGACCTACTTTATTTACCTTTTTCATTTCTGCAAAATAAACAGGCGCCTCTGGTTGATCTTTTAATAGTTCATCTACGAAAGCTTGTTCATCGTCAATTTGCATTGCCCAGTTGAATTGTTTTTCATACCCAACTGTAGAGGATGGAACGGCCCCAAGAGATTTTCCACAAGCAGAACCTGCTCCATGTGCTGGCCAAACCATTAAATAGTCGGGTAGCTCTTTAAATCGTTGTATAGAACGAAACATGTCGCGTGCTCCACTATCTGCAGTGCCTTCTGCGCCAGCTGCTTTTTCTAATAGATCTGGCCGACCAACGTCTCCAACGAATACGAAGTCACCTGAAAAAATTCCCATAGGTTTCGTAGCTCCGCCACCACGGTCAGTAAGGATAAATGAAATGCTCTCTGGGGTATGACCTGGCGTGTGCATCACTTCAAAGTCGATATTTCCAATGGAGAACCTGCTTCCATCTCTCACGAATTCCACATCAAGACCTTCTGTGTACCCGTACTTCCAGTTTTCATCACCTTCGTCCGAAAGATAGAGTTTCACTCCATGGTCTACCGCTAGTTGTCTCGACCCAGAAACAAAGTCTGCGTGAATATGTGTTTCAGTAGCTGCTGTAAGTGTAAGCCCTTCTTTTTTTGCAACTTGAACGATTTCATCAATAGAACGAGATGGATCAATTACGATTGCTTCACCCGTACGTTGGCAACCAACTAGATACGTGTATTGTGCGAGCTTATCATCAAAGAAAGAACGAAATAGCATAATCATTTCCCTCCGCTTAATTAGTTTTTTGTTTGTACGAAAAATATACCATAGGGGGTATAAATGTTCAAGTAGTTTGTTTATAATTAGTTTTTCACTAAATCTCTCCCTTTAAACTTCAGTTGACGCTTTTCTGTCTTTGTTGTAAAATCAACTCTTGTGACTTCGTGGTTCGAGATCCTCCCACGCAAAAAAACTAAGGAGTTTTGACAAATGAAAATGAAAACACTTACGGTCAATGCAATTATTGCTGCACTATATGTAGCTGTATCATTGGCGGTCCCTGTACTTGCTTATGGGGCGATTCAATTCCGTTTGGCGGAGATGTTCAATCATTTGATTATCTTTGACAAGCGCTATTTCTTTGGTATTGTAGCTGGTGTATTTATCACGAACATCTTTTCACCTAATGGGATTTATGATGTTTTGTTCGGAGTAGGACATTCCGTGATTTCTCTACTAATCGTTTTAGCTGTAATTCCGTTAGTAAAAAAAGATTCGCATAAAATGATAATTAATACACTCGTTTTTACATTTACAATGTTTATAATTGCTTATCAGCTTGTGTTAGTTCTTGGACTGCCATTCTTCTTGACTTGGTTAACTGTTGCTGGCGGCGAATTAGCAGTACTTTTACTTGGTATTCCAATTTTCATTGCACTGAACAAACGTTTAAACTTTTCACGACTTCTCGACTAACGTGTACACACTGTGTGCACGTTTTTTTTTATACTTGTTTGGGTATCTTTGATAAGAAAGAACTATACATAGAGACTAGGAAAGAGGACTGAGAAAATGGGGAGATTTAAAAGGTGGTCGAAACGAAAAAAAGTTCTATTTATTGTAGTGATAGCTTTGATTGTAATCTATGCAGGAATGATTTTATGGCACACATTCAAGCCATTGCCTGAAGGTATTTCGTATGCAGGTGACTTACAGCCTATTTCTTCAATAGATATGCTCACGGATTTAACATACGCAGTGAATGAAAATAGTGAAGAGCGACAAACAGAAAATGAAATTTTCTCGAGCATATATCAAATGATTGAAGAAGCTGAAGAATTCGTTGTCGTAGATTTCTTTTTAGTCGATGGTTTTTATGAAGAAGACGAGGGGTTTCCCCCTATTGCAGATGAATTATCCGAAACTCTTGCAACGAAGAAATTAGAAAATCCAGAGATGCCAGTGATTTTTATAACGGATCCTTTAAATCAAGGATACGGTTCCTATGAAAACAAGTGGTTCAAAAAAATGCGCGATGCTGGAGTTGAAATCGTCTATACCGATTTAGACCCTTTACGAGATTCAACACCGATTTATTCAGGAATTTATCGAACGTTTTTCCAGTGGTTTGATTTTGGAGGAGAAGGTTGGATTCCAAATGCCATGGCGAGTGAAGCACCAAAAATGACGGTCGCTTCGTACTTAACATTATTAAATGTCAAAGCTAATCACAGGAAATTAGTCATTACTGAAAAAGAGGGCTTAGTTTCTTCAGCAAACCCGCACGATGCGAGTGGACTGCACGGCAATATTGCACTAAAGTTCACCAGTTCTCCTCTTCTCAACGACATGCTTGAAGCAGAAGAAGCGGTTTCTTTGATGTCCGGTGGTCCGAAGCTTCCCCGCGTCCAAGAAGTTGAGGAGGAAGCTGAGTACGAAGGTCAATTATTGACAGAGAAGAAGATTTTAGATGCGCTCCTAACAGATATCGCCGCTACAGAAGAAGGTGATTCTATTGATTTGATGATGTTTTTCATCGCAAAAAGAGATATCGTCAATGCACTAATCGATGCAGCCAATCGTGGGGTTGAAGTGCGCATGATTTTAGATCCGAATGAAAATTCTTTTGGGCGTCAAAAATCTGGTCTCCCTAATCGACCTGTTGTTCAGGAAATGGTAGAAGATACCGAGGGCAAGCTAGAAGTACGCTGGTACAATACGGTGGTCGGTCAATATCATACAAAAGCCATTCATATTCAAACAGACCGTTCGGTGATTTCAAGTGGTGCAGCCAATTATACAGAGCGGACTTTGGATAATTATAATTTGGAGGCGAACTTACGAGTGGTTGCTGACAGTGATAGTGAGTTGGCAGAAGAATTCTCTAGTTATTTTGAGCGTCTGTGGACGAATGAAGATGCTGCATTTACCGTGGATGTGGAAGAGTACCAGGATAGCTTTACATGGTGGCAGCGTTGGATTTATAGTTTTCAGAAGCTGATTAAAGTGACTACGTATTAGTTTTAGATGTGGAGCCGACTGGTCAGAAATTGTGCGAGAAGACAGCGTGGACTGTGAAGCGCTCTTGGCTTCATAGGCCGTGATGGCTTCTTGCGGGATTTCTAGGAGGCGCAACTCGATTTCGTTCAAAGTCGAAATTAAAAAGGTGAAAGGCACCATCTGTAACTCAATCTCTGGCGCTACGGCAGTGAGTTCCAGGGGGAGCATACCGGAGCCTCCTCTTGGCATACGAGAAGCTTGCACTTCTCGCCTCCACTGCGGGGTCTCCGGCATACTCTGATTCCCCAGGAACTCACTGCCTTCTCTTGTCGATTGAAAAAAGTAACAACAACTATTTACAGCACTCCCTCAGCAAAATAGGTGACAGGCACCTTATTACTGTCTAAAGCTACTGCACTAAATACTCGACACAAAATCTTTTTATGAAACTGAAGTTGAGTGCAGAGGAGGGGCTGACTCCGGAGGGATTAAAAGCGGAACGTGAGACCCCGGAGGCGTGAACTTGCGCTGAGGAGGCTCACGACGCGCCCTCGGAAAGCAGCCCCGCAACGGAACTCAACGTTTAAACAGCAAGCCTCATTCAGATGGCTTGCTGCTTTTTCAATAGGGATTCTTTTGATAATAAAAATTTGGAGATTTCGTAGTATTGTCGTAAGATTTATGGAATACATGGGTAGCCGCAGGTGACATCGGCGGAATTAACCAACTCCACATACCCGTTACATCTCGTCCATTTTTCATTTCTTGCTGTTCAAACTGCTTAAACTGCACAGCTGCCGTGTGATGATCCACGATACTCACACCTTGCTGTTTAAAAGAATGGAGAACCGCCAAATTCAACTCCACTAATGCACGGTCTTTCCATAGACTAGAAGCTGACTTTTGGTTCAAATCGAATAACTCTGCGACACGTGGCAACTCATTGTAACGATCTTCATCCGCTAGATTGCGTGCGCCGATTTCCGTTCCCATATACCATCCATTAAACGGTGCAGCCGGGAAGGTAATCCCTCCAATTTCAAGCTTCATCGAGGAAATGATGGGTACAGCATACCACTTTAATTTTAAGGAAGAAAATTCTGGATGTTCCGGGTGAGTAATGGGTACCTCTAGTACAACATCAGACGGAATTTCAAAAAGTTGTGGAGATTTATTACCTACTTGTACGATGAGAGGCAATAAATCAAAGCGCGTTCCCGCACCTTGCCAACCCAGCTGTTCACAGACTTTGGTGAACTCTAGAGAATCTGGATCTCCAATTATTTCTCCTTCTCGCTCGTAACCGGCATAGCGAAGCAATTGATGATTCCAGATGCGAACATTTGGATGGAAAATAGAAATCGTCGGTTTAATTTTCCCATCATTTGTAGCAAACGCAATGTGGTATATAAGAGCGTCGAAGATTTCTTGTTCTGACTCAAGGGTGCGGTGATCATGAACGTGCATCGTCTGCCAAAACAAGCGACCTATGCATTTATTGCTATTACGCCATGCCAACTTCGACCCATATTCTAGCTCTTCGCGTGTCAACGTATACGTTCCAGTAGTGTATATCTCTGTTTCTATTTCATTTCTACGCGCTTCAAAAAAGTCCGGTGACTTTTCAAGCTCTTGGCAATATATTTGTAAAAACTCTAATGCTTTGTCTAGCATACGGGCGTCCCTCCACTCTTTTTTAATAGTAAACGTAGAGAGAATAGAAATGCAAAAAATCGACTTGTTGGACTTATGAAAGTATGACAAGTTTATGGCGTAAAAAAAGAAGCTCTAGGTGAGCTCCTCTGAATAAAAGTAAATCTGATTTCGTCCCTTTTGTTTCGCTTCATATAAAATGCGATCAATTGTGGCATACGTTGTCTCAAAATGAGTTTTTACTTGCTCGGTTGTCTCTATACCGCCACCACTTATTGTAAGAACCTGTTGTTTCCCGTTATATTCATACGTGATTCCAAGTCGCTTTATCTCCTGTTGAATGGACACGATCAACTTATTTGGGAGTTGCTCATCTCCACATGACGCAACAATCAAAAATTCTTCCCCACCCATTCTCGTAACAATTCCATCTTTAGTTAACTGAACAACAACAGTCTCAAGGGCAGAAGCTACTTGTTGTAACACATGGTCACCCGCAACATGTCCTTGGCTATCATTGTAGTGCTTAAAATAATCAATATCTAAAAGCATGAAGACATATGAACCTGGTCGCATTGTGGCTAAATACTGGATCAAGCCCCGCCGATTATACACTTTTGTCAGCTCATCTTTATATGTCGTTTCCTTCAATTGAGAATTTGATTGTTTTAATTGCTCAGCAACTTGTCGTTGATGATCAATTTCATACGTCAATTGTTCATTCAGTGTTGCCATCTGCGAGAGATCTGTTGAGTGTTTTACTTCAATGCGGAGTAATTCAAGTTTATTACGAACACTTGTCGATTCGATTGCCTGCTCTGTCTGATGAAAAAGTTTGTAATAGGCAAGTGCGGATTCAAAATCTTCATTCTTCTCATGAAACGAAGATAACTTTTCATAAATCTTTCTTAGTAAGTGGTGCGCATCTAATGATAGTGCTAATTCTTTGGCTTCTATCAAAAGTTCCGTATAACTAAATGAAAAGTCTTGCACAAGCTCTGCCAAATTTAACAAAATCTCAGTTTTATAGAAACGGTTGCCACCAGATTGAATATAAGAATAAGCCATACGCAAATGATTTTCAGCTTGTGTGAAATCACGTTTCCGTATATAGAGGGCACCTAATTTATTTTCTATATCTGCTAATGCGGATATGTCTGTTAGTTGCAGCAACAACTCTTTGCTCTGTTGATAGTAGGAGAACGCAACATCAAGAAGCTCCGATTGAAATGCCAACTGCCCAAGGTTTTCATAAATAATAGCTTGGAAATACAGTTCATCAGATTGGATGGCGAGTTCTAGCGCTTCTTTGTAATGTTTTTCGGATAGTTCAAACTCTCCTGTCTCTCGATACACTTCACCGATGTTGTTATTTGCTCGGCATGCTACTTGAATCGCATTCACCTGATCTGCACTCGTTTTAGCTTGGTAAAAATAGCGCACCGCTTTTTCATAAAACCCATTGTAAAAATAAACAACGCCAATTAAATTCAAGGCTTTAGCAAGTCCCTCGTCGTCATGCAATGTTCTGAAGTGCCTTTCAGATTTATAGGCATGGTCCAGACATTTATCCATAACTGTCAAATACCGATTCCCGAGAGCAATCCAGAAATGGAGAGTCGCACGTTGGTCTACTCGTTCGCAAGATTCAAGCAACTGAAGCGCTTCATTTATTATCCGTTCTGGATGCTTAGTTATGTCTTGTTGCCATTGTTTAACGTATTCTTCCAACTTTGCTCCCCCCTTGCTCTTTATTTGATTGTATGGAATAGCCATCAAAAGGTAAATCATTTTTCCAAAAAAAAAATAAACCGCAAGTGTCTGCGGTTTATTTAAGGGAATACCCTCCATCAACGATAAGGTCTGTTCCATTAATATAACTGGCTTCATCTGAAGCTAAAAATAGTACGGGCGCTGCAATTTCATGTGGTTGGCCATACTTGCCTCTTGGGTGATGAGAGGAATTTTCATCAAATGCTCGCTGGCTGCCATATGCTTTAACAGCAAGCTCGGTTTCAGTCGGGCCTGGTGAAATGCTGTTTACACGAATACCTTCCCCAGCATGACGAAGGGCAGCACTCTTAGTCATCGCAATGACTGCAGCCTTTGTTCCGCTGTAAGCAGGTAGCATCGGATTAATTTTGGCTCCACCTAAAATTGCCGCATTGTTAATGATGACACCTGACTTTTGTTTAGACATGACTTGCAGCGCGTGTTGCATGTAGAGGAAGATAGCGGTTTGATTGACTGCAATCAATTCATGCCACTTATCTAGTTTCACGCGAGACAGCGGACCGGTCGCAACGGAAAGCACTCCTGCGTTGTTAAATAAAATATCGATGCGGTCTTCATGTTCCAGCACTTTTTTGAAGAAGGCTTCGATTTGATCTGGCTCATGATTGTCTACTGCGATGAAATGCGCATGATCTGATTCGATTTGTGCAGCTTTTTCTTCACTCCGACCGCTAAAATAGACGTCTGCTCCTTCTTTCACAAACTGTTTTACTACTGCTCCACCAATACCGGATGTACCGCCATTTACTACAACTACTTTGTCTGAAAATCTCATTGTCTTCTCTCCTCTCAAAATTAAGTACCGCAATAGGTTACAAAATCTTGTCCTGTTTCAGGTGGACCTTGATCAAAAGCAAGTTGTTCTTGTGAATACATATAGGGTTTTTCTAGGTGTTTTAACAAGGTCATCACGTTCTCCATCGAGCCAGTCTCCGCTTCATCGAGTGCTTGTTGGACTAAATGATTTCGCGGAATGAGGACGGGGTTGGAAGCTTCCATCAATTGTTGTTGTTCAGGTGTTCGTTCCCCTTGTGCTTGTTCGTACTGCTTTAGCCACGCTTGAACATCCGCATGTTTAAAGAATTCATCAGAATAATTCTGTAGTGTGAGTGCTACGAATGTTCTTGTGAAATCGGGTTTATATTGCTGCATTAATTGCAAAAATTGGGATGCAAGTTTCAATGTTTGCTCTGTATTAGGAAGACCAATTTTTTTGGATAGGCCCATGTTATATGCTTGTTGGAAAAGTTCAGGATAGCTATCTAATACTTCCTGTGCCACTTCGATTGCTTTCTTTTGTGTGTCCCCTAGCAGAGGCAGCAAACTTTCTGCGAATCGTGCAAGATTCCAGCCCGCAATCCCAGGTTGATTTCCATATGCATAACGCCCTTGTTGATCAATCGAGCTAAAGACGGTCGCCGGGTCATACGTATCGAGAAATGCGCATGGTCCGTAGTCAATTGTTTCACCACTTAGTGTCATATTGTCTGTATTCATCACGCCGTGCACAAAACCAACGAGCTGCCACTGTGCAATGAGAGTTGCCTGTCTTTTTATGATTTCTTGTAGTAGAGATTTGTATGGATGTTCATTTACCGGAATGGCAAGGTGTTCGATTGTGTAATCCGCTAAACTGCGCAAATCTTCTACACTTCCAAACTGGGCAGCATACTGAAACGTACCTACACGAATATGGCTTTTCGCGACTCGAGTCAATATAGCACCCGGTTTTACAGTTTCTCGCTGGATGCCTTCCCCTGAGTAGACGACGGCAAGACTGCGCGTTGTGGGAATCCCTAAGTGATGCATGGCTTCACTGATAATATACTCCCGCAGCATCGGTCCGAGGGCTGCGCGTCCGTCTCCCCCGCGTGAAAACGGTGTTCTGCCTGAACCTTTAAGCTGAAGATCATAGGTTATGTAATCTTTTCCTTGTAGCTCACCAAGTAAAATCGCGCGCCCATCCCCTAACATCGTGAAGTTAGCAAATTGATGGCCGGCATAGGCCTGTGCGATTGGCTGGCTGTTCTCAAACGTCTCGTTGCCGGCTAGGAATTTGGTGTAGTCAGCCGGATTACCAGCAAAGCCTAGTTGCTCCGCGACCGTTTCGTTCCAGATGATGAGTTGCGGATCTGCAACAGGTGTAGGAAGGATTTCTTTATAGAATGTTGCTGGAAGTGTTAGATAGCTTTGCGTGAACTGCATAAATGGTCTTCCTTTCGTGTTGGAACGTTGTACAAACAGTATACAGTTTAGGCACTAGAAATACGAATTATAAGTATGGTCATTCACCAGGCTAGTGACACTCTCCATAAATACGTGAATAGCGTGTTTCTGGCGTTCACAACTCGATTTCGATACACTTGATAAATCAAGAGCTAAAGGAGGAGTTAATACGATGGAACTTGTAGTGTATTTAGCAGGACAGATTCATGATGATTGGCGTGATGAGGTAAAAGCAAAAGTACAAGAGAAGAACCTCGCGATTACGTTTGTTTCTCCTCAAACTAATCATGATCGATCGGATGCAGTAGGGGAAGATATTTTAGGGAAGCAACCTAGCGCGTATTATAAAGATGATGCCGCTTCAGGTATTAATAATTTACGGACACAAGTTCTCCTAAATAAGGCTGATGTTTGTATTGCGTTGTTTGGGGAGTCCTATAAACAGTGGAATACAGCCATGGACGCGACGGCAGCAATCACACTTGGAAAACCAACTATCATAGTGCGTCCCGAATCTTTGATCCATCCTTTGAAAGAGTTATCGAATAAAGCAAATGTGACTGTGGAAACAGTCGACCAAGCTGTCGACGTTCTTGCGTACATCTTTGAATAGAAAGGGGTTGGGCAGCTAGGGGTTTACGACTTGGTTGCCCGTTTTGTGACCTGCGGACCGTGTTTTGTGACCCGAGCGAGCGTTTCTGTGCCCTCAAAACTCATTTGTGTGCCCTGAGTCATGTTATGGAAACTAAACACCCGGCTCCACTAAAAAATCAGCACCCTCTCTCAATCTAAGTTTGAGAAAAGATACTGATTTATGCGCGCAGCGAGTTATTCCGGAAGTACGAAGTTTTCAAGAATTTGTCGCACTTCAGCCGTCGATTTTGTATGCATCAACTGGTTGCGCAACTCTCCTGCACCTCGGAAGCCTTTTACATAAATTTTGAAGAAGCGATGCAATCCCGAAATCGAACGTGGCACTTCCTCTGCGTACTTGTCTTGCAAGTCCAATTGATAACGAAGCAAGTCGAGATACTCTTGACTTGTATGTTCCCGTGGCTCTTTTTCGAACGCAAATGGATTTTTGAAAATCCCGCGCCCGATCATGACACCATCAATCCCATACTTCTCCGCAAGCTCAAGACCTTTCGCACGGTCCGGAATATCTCCATTGATTGTTAACATCGTATTCGGAGCAATCTCTTCGCGTAAAGCTTTTATTTCCGGAATAAGCTCCCAGTGCGCATCCACTTGACTCATCTCTTTACGCGTACGTAAATGGATCGATAAGTTGGCAATGTCTTGTTTCAAAATATGCGCAAGCCACTCTTTCCACTCCTCAATCTCCGAATACCCAAGACGCGTCTTCACGCTGACTGGAAGACCTCCAGCTTTTGCAGCTTCAATTAGCTCAGCTGCGGTATCTGGACGAAGAATCAAACCGCTTCCTTTTCCACGTGTTGCGACGTTTGGTACCGGGCACCCCATATTAATATCAATCCCTTTGAAGCCCATCTCAGCCATACCGATACTCATCTGGCGGAAATAATCCGGATTGTCTCCCCAAATGTGTGCGACCATCGGCTGTTCATCTTCTGTGAACGTCAGACGGCCACGGACGCTCTGGATACCATCTGGGTGGCAATAGCTATCGGAGTTCGTAAACTCTGTAAAGAACACATCAGGACGGCCTGCTTTTGCGACGACATGGCGAAACACCACATCGGTCACATCTTCCATTGGTGCGAGCACAAAAAATGGTCGCGGCAAGTTCTGCCAAAAATTCTCTTTCAACATGTTGTAAATCCTCCTACAAATGAAACCATTGTTTCTAAATCGTTAAATATGTCACGCACTCGACATGCGTTGTATGTGGGAACATATCCACCGGCTGTACTTCGTGCACTTTGTAACCACCATCTTCTAACAGGCGCAAGTCCCGAGCGAGCGTTGCTGGGTTACACGATACATAGACAATGCGGCGTGGTTTATGCTCTATCAGCGTATCAATCAACTTGCCATCCAACCCTTTTCGAGGTGGATCGACAACGACGACATCTGGAAGTCTTCCGTCTTCATACCACTGTGTAATCACATCTTCTGCTGCTCCGACTTCAAACTCAGCGTTTGTAAAGCCATTCAGTTCTGCATTGCGGCGGGCATCTTCCACTGCTTGTGGTACGATCTCAACACCCAGAACTTGTTTTGCTTGTTGTGCGAGGAACAACGAGATCGTGCCAATTCCGCAATACGCGTCCATCACCGTTTCGTTACCTGTCAGACCTGCTGCTTCAAGTGCTTTTTGGTAGAGCACGTTTGTCTGAAGCGGATTGATTTGATAGAACGAGCGAGCAGATATTTCAAATTGAATATCTCCGATGGAATCGACGATATGCGATTTTCCCCAGTGAACAAATGTCTCTTCTCCAAAAATCACATTTGTACGCGTTGGATTGATGTTTTGAACGATCGACACTGTTGTCGGCTCCACTTCAAGAATGAAGTGAATCAAACGTTCAGGTTGTGAAATCTTTTTCGTTTTCGTCACGAGCACGACCATCGTCTCGCCACTTGTGCGACCTTTACGAACGACTAGGTGACGGAGTTGGCCGCGACCTGTCTTCTCATCATAAGGCTCTAAACCAAATTCTACTGCCTGTTCTTTTAAAGCGAGCATCAAGCGGTCGGCTTCTTCACTTTGAATCAAACACGTCGGTGTGTTGGCGATATCATGAGAGCCAGATTTATAAAATCCTGCCACTACGCGACCTTCTTCTACGCCAAACGGAATCTGAGACTTGTTGCGGTACCGCCACGGGTTGTCCATGCCAAGAACAGGAAGAACGGTCGTATGCACTTTGCCGATTCTCTCCATTGCACTTCGCACCTGTTTCTCTTTCATCATCAGTTGTCCCTCGTAGCTAAGGTGTTGCAACTGACAACCACCGCACGAGTCAAACACCGGACAAGGAGCAGCTACTCGGAACGGAGACGACTCGACAATCTCAACAAGCTTTGCGAAACCATATTTTTTCAATGCTTTCACCACATGAACTTCAACTTTTTCATCCGGTAATGCGCCTTTAATAAATATAGGGTAGCCATCGACTTTTGCGACGCCCTGGCCATCATGTGTTAAATCTTCTACAAAAACCGTCAAACGGTCATTTTTCTTTACAGTCATTCTTTAAACCCCGTTCTTTTTTGCATGATTTCTTCATTATAGCATGAAAAAACTCCTGCCGCGGCAGGAGCTGATTCTACTTTTCTTTTCGAATGATTCCGTCTTTAGGCGCCCACCAGAAGACCGCTGCGATGGCACCAAACAGTACAATGAACGGAGCGTAAAAGATAAAAAAGTTTGTCATGATGATATCCTCCTAAGCGTGATTGTCTTCTTTTTTGCCAGCGACATAATCTTTGTTGAATAAGAATAGGCGCAGGAGCAAGTACAGTGACGGTAATAACAAACATAGTCCTGCAATGAACGCAATGATCAGTGCAATCGCCATCGTTTCATTTGTAAACCCATCATAAATCGTTAAATACGGATACAACAAGTACGGTCTGTGCGACCAGCCGTATGCGAAAAAGGCGATAAAGAATTGCCCGACGAGCAACAAGAAAGCCCATCCGTAATTTCGTTTTGTCCACAATAGATACACCGTTCCGAAGAACATCAAACCTGAAATCAAGAACGCCCACCAGACATCCAAGATATTCGCGTAATGCTCTGGGTTATGTGCACGAAGTTCTACAATGATTCCTGTTGCTGTAATCATCGTCGGCAATGCCCAGATCAATGCGTATTTACGTAGTAACTTCGTAGCACCAGCGTCCTCTGCTTTACTTGCGTACCATGTTAAAAACACAGCCGAAATATAAAGTGTGGCGGCAATGGCTAATACAACGATACTCCATGTTAACGGACTCAAGAACAGGCGGCTATAATCAAGTACCGGTTGGCCATCCACCATATCGATGAATCCACCTTCAGAAATCGTTAATACAACGGAAAGCGACGCAGGGATTAAAATCCCCGCTGCCCCGTACATAAACGAGTAGCCTTTGTGCCCGCGTGAACCGTATGTCTCAAACGCATAGTACGATCCCCGTATCGCGAGCAAGATGATAGCAATACTCGCTGGAACAAGAAGTGTTGTTCCGTAATAAAAGGCGGTCTTCGGGAAGAACCCGATGATTCCTACGAAGAAAAATACGAGGAATACGTTCGTAACTTCCCAAACGGGCGACAAATACCTTTGAATAATATTCGTTAAAATATGTTGGCGATTGGTCAGCAAACTATAGGCGTTGAAGAACCCCGCGCCAAAGTCGATAGACCCAACGATGACATATCCAAATAGGAAGAACCAAAGGACCGTGATCCCTATGATTTCTAATGTCATTTCGTATCACCTTCCAATCGCTCTTGATCTAGTTTGTCTAGCTCTTTTTCAACTGGATTGTTACGGAACATTCTGCGCAAGACGACGACAGAACCAATTCCTAAAATCAAGTACAAGATTGCAAATGCGACGACCATGATATCCACACTTCCACTGGATGTTGCACCTTGTTCAACAGTCATGATTTGATACAAAATCCACGGTTGTCGGCCGACTTCGGTCATCCACCAACCTGCTTGAATCGCAATCATGGAAAGTGGTCCACCTGCCACGATCAACCAGAGAATAAAGCGCGAGTTCGCAAATTTCCATTTACGCCATTTCGCGACAACATAAAAGGCTGATAACATCACCATGAACATTCCGATTGTAATCATGATGTTAAAGAAGTAGTGGATATAGAGCGGTGGTATCTCATCCTCTGGGAATTGATCTAGTCCAATCACTTCTGCATTGGGATCATTGTGTGCAAGAATACTTAATGCGAATGGAATCTTAATCGCATATTTCACTTCTTCTCCGTCTAAAATACCGTAAAGAATAAGTGGCGCAGCTTCAGATGTTTCAAAATGCCATTCAGCAGCCGCTAATTTTTCCGGCTGGTACTCAGCAAGGTATTTACCTGAGAAGTCTCCAATGATTGCAGTGGCTATGGAGAACACAAGTCCAACTTTGACCATTAAGTACACAGCTTTTTTATGATAAATATGGTTCGAGCCTTTTAACAATCGGAAAGCCCCGATTGATGCTAGTACGAAAGCGCTCGTCATCAAGGCGGTCGAGACAACGTGCGCCACTTTCGTCGGCATGGCCGGATTAAACATTGCAAGGAGTGGACTGATGTTGACCAGTTCACCGTCGACCATGTCAAAACCTTGTGGTGCGTTCATAAAAGCGTTCACCATTGTGATGAATACTGCAGACATCGCGGCACCAAACGCAACTGGAACAAGTAACAATAGGTGTTTCTTTTGGTTTTCAAAACGGTCCCACGTATACAAATAGATTCCTAAGAAAATTGCTTCAAAGAAGAAAGCAAATGCTTCTAAAAACAGTGGCAGGGCAATCACTTGGCCGGCAAGCTCCATAAAGTTTGGCCAAAGTAGTGACAACTGGAGTCCGATGGCGGTCCCCGTTACAACTCCGACAGCTACTGTGATTACGAACCCTCGTGCCCAGCGACGGGCAAGTAAAATATAGTGTTCGTCGTTTTTCTTGATTCCCACGTATTGTGCCAGCATGATCATCAGTGGCACCCCTACACCGATTGTGGCGTAGATAATATGGAACGAGAGTGTCATTTCTGTAAGTAGCCGACTAAAAAATACAGCTTCTTCATTTCCCATTTCGTTCACCTCATATAGAGTATTGGCTAACGGTCATTCAACGAGCTTCATGCCTTTATTCTACCCTAGTTGAAGGGGTTTAATCTAATCAGCCGAACTTGTTTTCAGGCAAGTTGTTACAAGGTTATGACGGGTTGTGAAAAGTTCGAAAATTGAGAACAACAGAGGAGAATGGAAACAAAAAAACTAGCCACTCTAAAAAGCTAGAGTAGCTAGTTTAGTTATTAGTCTCTTTCAACGAGATCTTGCTCCGGTAATAAATCTACTGGTGCCATGATTTCAATATGGCGTGCCCAGTTCTCAAAAACTGCAGGCAATGTTCCACCGTATTCTCCGTCGAGATTTAAGGAGACAGTCTCTTCCGACAGGACACGAATCTTTGAAGCTTTGCGGTAAATGACGTGTGGATCATTCAAATGCTCCCCACGAATTGCAAGCGTGGCAAGTCGAATAAACTCTGCCATGTTCACTTTTTTCAAGATGAGCAGAGTAAATTGACCATCGTTGATAATAGCGTCTGGAGCAAGCTTCTCGAAGCCACCGACTGAATTCGTCAAGCCAATTAAGAACATCATGGCTTCTTCTTCAAATACTTCATCATCAAATTCGATGCGTAGTTTCGTTGCGCGAATAGACGGTAACATCTCAATTCCCTTTAAATAATACGCAAGTTGGCCAAGCACCGTCTTTAAACGACTTGGGACTTCATATGTAAGTTCCGTGATGCGTCCCCCACCAGCAATATTGATAAAAAATGTATCGTTCACGTGCCCTACGTCTACCGGTACATACTTACCATCTGTAATAATCTTTACAGCTTGTTGAATGTCACGCGGAATGTGCAAGGCACGTGCAAAGTCATTGGTTGTTCCCATTGGAATCAAACCAAGTTTCGGACGCTCATCAAATAGACTGACGCCTGCTACGACTTCGTTTAGTGTACCATCGCCCCCTGCTGCCACAATCAAATCAAAGCCGTTTTCAACAGCTCGCTTTGCAGCTTCTGTTGCATCACCAGCACCTGTTGTCGCGTGACACGATGTTTCGTAGCCTGCTAGTTCCATTGCTTCTAAAACTTCCGGTAAGTGACGCTTAAACAATTCTCGCCCGGAAGTTGGATTATATATAATTCGTGCACGTTGCATGTACAGAACCTTCTTTCTTCACAACTCTCTCTGCTATAGACAGTATAATACTTTAGCAGGTTCCTTATGAAGGCAATTTTGTGAACCATGCTTCGCGGATGCTGCTATATGTTGCCAAATGAAAGTCTTTGTTTGTCTCTAATTGTGTAGTCAATTCTTCAAAAATGGCACGCTGCGCCTCTTCAAAGCCTTCGCTACCGGCTTCTGGAAGTTTTGCTTTTTCACCCATCACGTACTCTTGCACTAAATCTGCACGAGGCCCCCATGTGGCGATCACTTGTCCTTGTGCATCTAGTAAAAGATATTTTGGAATCGAGCGGCCCCCATTTGTGAGATAGCGATCAATTAATTCTGTATCCGCATCACGTAGCACGACACGTACCTCGACTCCTGCTGCTTCAGTAATTTTACGCAAAATAGCATTGTTCATCATCGCATCTCCGCACCAGTCCTCGGTGATTCCTAAAATGTGGACATTGGATTCAGACAAACGTGTGATAAACTCATCGTCCGCAGGAACTGTGAAGCTTTCGTAGACGTGAAAGGATTGCTCTTTTTTTGTTGTCATTTCGTCCATATAGACTGCAAGTGGACGGCCTTCTTCAAAATACTGTTGTTCTGTTTTCATCAAAAAACCCCTCCTTGACACTAGCATAGCATGAATTCCCAAAAGAAGGCTCGCCCCAAGTCAGGGCGAGCCAGTTTGTTAGCGTTTTTGAATTTCTTCGTTTAGTAATTTGTTGACCATCGGCGGGTTTGCTTGACCTTTTGTTGCTTTCATAATTTGACCGACTAAGAACCCAATTGCACGGTCTTTCCCGTTCTTGAAGTCTTCAATCGACTGTGGATTTGCATCCAATGTTTGAGTCACGATGTCACGCAGTGCACCTTCATCTGAAATCTGTACTAAGCCTTTTGCTTTGACGATTTCATCTGCAGGTCCACCGTTTTCCACCATCTCTTTGAATACTTTTTTGGCGATTTTTGAACTGATTGTTCCATCTTCGATCAACTTCACCATACCTGCAAGACCTTGTGGTGTAAGTTTCGTGTCTTTCAATTCTTTTTGCTCCGCATTCAAGTAGGCTGATACATCCCCCATCAACCAGTTCGTTGATAGTTTCGTGTCTGCTCCTAGTGAAATCGTTTCTTCAAAGAAATCGGACATTTCCTTTGTCAATGTCATTACGCGCGCATCGTATTCTGTCAAGCCAAGTTCGTTCACATAACGCGCTTGGCGAGCATCCGGAAGTTCCGGTAATTCGGAACGAACACGGTCCATCCAAGCATCGTCAATCACAATTTTCACAAGATCTGGCTCTGGGAAGTAGCGGTAGTCATCCGCGCCTTCTTTCACACGCATTAAAATCGTCTTACCAGTAGACTCATCATAACGACGCGTCTCTTGAAGGATTTCCCCTCCATTTTTCAACACTTCCGCTTGGCGAATCTGCTCGTGCTCAAGACCTTTTTTCACGTAGCTAAAGGAGTTCAAGTTCTTCAGTTCTGCTTTTGTTCCAAACTTTTCTTGCCCGTAGGGACGAAGTGAGATGTTCGCGTCACAACGAAGAGATCCTTCTTCCATCTTACAGTCCGAAACACCAGTGAACTGAATGATTGATTTCAGTTTCTCTAAATAGGCGTATGCTTCTTCTGGTGTGCGAATGTCTGGTTCCGATACGATTTCAACAAGAGGCGTTCCTTGGCGGTTGAAGTCAACAAGCGAATAGCCTTTGTCTGTATGCGACAGTTTCCCAGCATCTTCTTCTAAGTGAAGACGAGTGATCCCGATACGCTTTGTTTTGCCATCTACTTCAATTTCAATCCAGCCGTTTTCACCAATTGGCTTATCAAATTGCGAGATTTGATACGCTTTTGGATTGTCTGGGTAGAAGTAGTTTTTACGATCAAATTTTGTGACAGGTGCAATATCCATGTTCAGTGCCATTGCAGCACGCATTCCCCATTCAACAGCCGTTTTGTTAACGACTGGAAGAACACCTGGATACCCAAGGTCGATCACGTGTGTATTTGTGTTTGGTTCTGCTCCAAAGTGCGCTGGAGAAGGAGAAAACATTTTCGATTCAGTTTTCAATTCTACGTGGACTTCAAGTCCGATAATTGTTTCAAAGTTCATTATGCCTTTACCTCCCATAAAGCCGGAGTCTGTTTGTGAAACTCAGTTGCCGACTCGTAGGCAGATGCCACTTGATAAATTGTCGCTTCATCGAAATGCTTTCCGATGATTTGAAGACCGAGTGGTAACCCGTCTGTAGCAAAGCCACAAGGAATCGAGATTCCAGGGACGCCTGCAAGGTTGACAGGGATTGTTAAAATATCATTTGCATACATTGTTAATGGATCGTCGACATTTTCGCCTACTTTAAACGCAGGTGTTGGTGTCGTAGGTCCTACAATGACGTCGTAGTTTTCAAATACGTTTTCGAAGTCTTGCTTAATCAATGTGCGGACTTTTTGTGCTTTCAAGTAGTATGCATCATACGAACCGGCACTTAGTGAATACGTACCTAACATAATACGACGCTTCACTTCATCACCAAATCCTTGTGCACGCGTCATTTTATAAAGCTCTAACAAGTTCTTCGCTTCTTCTGCACGGTAGCCGTAACGGATGCCGTCAAAACGCGCTAAGTTTGAGGATGCTTCAGATGAAGACAATAGATAGTAAGTCGCTAACGCATACTCAGAGTGAGGAAGTGATACTTCTTCCCAAACCGCTCCTTGCGCTTCTAGCACTTTCAAGGCTTCTAAGACAGATGCGCGTACTTCTTCACTGACACCTTCGCCCATATATTCTTTAGGCACGCCGATGCGTAATCCTTTGATCGATTTGCCGATTGCTTCTGAGAATTTTGGAACCTCAACGTTTGCAGATGTTGAGTCCATTTCGTCCACACCAGAAATCGCTTCAAGAAGTAGAGCATTGTCTTCAACAGTACGTGTGATGGGTCCGATTTGGTCTAAAGAAGACGCAAACGCAATCAATCCAAAACGAGACACGCGACCGTACGTTGGTTTCATTCCAACAACCCCACAGAATGCTGCCGGTTGACGGATTGAACCACCTGTATCAGATCCTAATGCAAATGGTACTTCGCCTGCTGCTACTGCAGCTGCAGAACCACCCGATGAACCACCCGGAACATGTGCTAAATTCCAAGGGTTTTTCGTTTTCTTGTATGCTGAGTTTTCATTCGATGAACCCATAGCGAATTCATCCATGTTGATTTTCCCAACGGTGATCATACCCGCTTCACGAAGTTTGCGTACTACAGTCGCATCGTAGATTGGATTGAAACCTTCTAGAATTTTACTAGAAGCTGTTGTTTCGATTCCTTCAGTCACGATGTTGTCTTTCACACCGATAGGCAAACCAAACAGTGGCCCACGCTCTTCAAACGGCGTTGTTTCCAGTTCATCTGCTTGCTTCAGTGCGTTTTCTTTATTTAATACAAGGAACGCCTGAACCTCTGCGTCCACTGCTTCAATTTGTTCAAAAGCATGTTCTGTTACTTGACGAACAGAAACTTCTTTTGCTGCAAGTTTTTGTTGCAGCTCTTTTGCTGTATGTGTAAAATAAGCCAATTTCAGTCCGCCTCTCTAGTCCATAATTGCAGGAACTTTCACTTGACCTGCTTCTTGGTCTTTCACATTTTTCATCATGACTTCACGGTCTAACCCTGCAATTGACTTATCCTCACGAAGTACATTTTCAAGCGGTAAGACATGTGTTGTAGGTTCAACATTCGTCGTATCCAACTCATTTAATTTATCCGCAAATTGAACAATCTTTGCCAGTTGTTCTGTAAAGTGTTCAACTTCCTCATCCGTAATCGCCAAACGTGCCAAATGCGCGACGTGACGCACTTCTTCTTTTGTGATTGTTGCCACTATGGACACCTCCAGTAAATTCAATCATACAAGCCATCATATCATTTTTCGCTTTACTTGAACAGAGTACCGTTATTCGTAGATATGTACGAAAGGTGTCTCCTGGTTTGCTTCTCGTTTGATTAGCGCCTGCTCGCCTTCTATTGACGTGATGTTGATCTCAACAGGAAGATCCGCCACAAAATGCGTATTGATCAGGCCTGAAATGTATTGTGTGAAGCCGATGATTTCCGCTTTCCCGAAAAATTGAATCGGGATATCAATTTTCAACTCTTGTAGAAAATCATCTTTATAAAACCCTGTTCCAATGACACTCGTGTAATTCGGGAAGTACGTCTCGACATCTTGTTTGAAATTACGGAATGCCGTATCTGTATCTCGGAACTGTTCACTAGAGTCCGAAGTAGGAAACGTTACGTAGCGTTCATTGAGTGACGTCCAGTCTCCGATTTCATTCCCACTTGAGGAAACGCCGTAACTGAAATACGTACCTGGAACAATGGCGTTCCGGCTATTTTGTTTGAACAGACCGATTGTAATCGGAATGTTTTCGAGACCCGGCATCGCGCGCATCCGACTTACAATTTCTTGCGCAATACGTCGTCCATTTTCCGTGATTTGCTCGTCAGTCAATTGTTGTTCAAACACTGGCCCATAATCCACTTCGGTGTAGTAGTAGATGGAATTCAGAGCAAGTCCAATGGAAATGCCTGCAAGCTTCATCGTATTTTCATCAAGTTCTAAATAGTTCTGCTCTACGATGTGTGTCAAATAAACAGGTGCTTTCTCCGCCTTTTCACGGCCTACTAGCCCCTCGTCATCTGGATTTAACCCTTGCTCTGTTTGATTGCTTCGTGCTAACCATGAACTGATTGTTGAACGGTCCAAGTATTGGCCTTCTTGAAAGAAATAACGGTCAGTCGGAAATTCATTTTGAGACAAGCGCATGAGTCCTTTTTCGACTTCTACGATGTCATATTTTGTAGCCATATTGGACACGACCAAGCCACGGCTTTTGCTCTCTGCGTACGGCAAGATCGTAGAGTAATAGTTATCATCTAAACGAACAGAGGGAAGTACAACCGTCCGTGCTTCCGATTCTGCTGGGTCTTGTACGACTTCAGTTTCTTGGCTTGGCGTACATGCTGAAAGTACAAGCGTTGTCGCGAGCAGTCCTCCAAGTAGTTTTTTCATGTGTTGTTCTTCCTTCCTAGTTTGCCAGGGCATCCATCATCTGTTGCTCTGTCCAAACTTCAATCCCAAGTTCCGTGGCTTTCTCTAACTTCGAACCGGCATCTTCTCCAGCAATGACAAGATCCGTCTTTTTGCTGACACTGCCTGCAACTTTTGCACCTTTTTCAAGGAGCTTTTCTTTCGCCTCGTTTCGGCCCATCTGCTCAAGTTTTCCAGTCAAGACAACGGTCTTCCCGAAAAGAGGATTGTCCGCTAGCGCTTCCTTGTCAATTCTACGACCTAAATACTGGAGTACCAGGCCTGCGTCTTTTAATTTTGTAACTAGTTGCTGAGACTCAGGTTGCTCAAAATACGTGACCAAAGAGTCCGCCATTTTATCCCCTATTTCATGAACGGCAGTCAATTGCTCGCGTGTTGCTAGCATCAGTTGATCAATATCACCAAATTCTTCAGCAAGTAGACGCGCTGCCTTTTCTCCAATATGACGAATCCCAAGACCGAAAAGTACTTTTTCAAGCGAATTTTCTTTTGTCACAGCAATTGCACGCACTAAATTCTCTGCAGATTTCGTTCCCATGCGTTCGAGTTCAATTAGTTGCTCTACTGTTAGTGAATATAAGTCCGCTACGTCGTGAATCAACTGGTTTTGGAACAGTTGCTCGACCACTTTTTCCCCTAAGCCATCAATGTTCATCGCATTGCGAGAAGCAAAGTGTCGAATGCCTTCTGTGATTTGAGCAGGGCAGGCCGGGTTCACACAACGAAGTGCCACTTCCTCCTCGATGCGGACTAATTCGCTCTCACACACCGGACAATTTGTTGGCATTTCATACGGCACAGCGGATTCTTTTCGTTCGTTTTCAAGGACTGCGACTACTTCTGGAATAATGTCTCCCGCTTTGCAGACAATCACTTTATCTCCGATACGGACATCTTTTTGCTGAATCAAATCAACGTTATGAAGGGATGCTCGGCGAACTGTCGTCCCTGCCACTTGCACAGCTTGTAAAATAGCAGTGGGTGTTACAACGCCCGTTCGGCCGACTGTCCATTCAATATCCAAAAGTTCCGTGACCACTTCTTCAGCCGGAAACTTATAGGCTGTCGCAAAACGTGGGCTCTTCGCCGTAAATCCTAGTTCTTCTTGTTGGTCATAGCGGTCGACTTTGATGACGATCCCGTCGATTTCATACGGCAAGTCATTTCGTTTTGCTGTCCATTCTTCTATGAACGCCTGAACGTCTTCAATTGTTTCACATACTTTTGTCTCACGGTTCATAGAGAAGCCCAGTTTGTTTAAGTAATCAAGTGCTTCAGAGTGTGATTGAATCCCTAACTCTTCGGGGTTTCCTAACCCATAAATGAATACAGAGAGTTGGCGACTCGCTGCAATTTTTGGGTCAAGCTGACGCAAGCTTCCCGCTGCTGCATTTCGTGGGTTCGCAAACAGTTCCAGTTCTTGCTCTTGGCGCAGTCCATTTAATGCTTGGAAAGAAGCTTTTGGCATGTACGCTTCACCACGCACTTCTAGCGTGACAGATTCCTTCAAGCGAAGCGGCACTGCACGAATCGTTCGGATATTAGCAGTAATGTCTTCTCCGGTCGTACCGTCTCCGCGCGTTGCCCCGCGTACAAGTTTTCCATCCTCATATAACAAACTGACAGCCAGCCCATCAATTTTCAGTTCACATACATAGCGGTAGTCGCTATCCACAAGTTCTTTGATGCGTCGGTCAAACTCACGTAAGTCTTGTTCTGAAAAGGCGTTTGAAAGACTAAGCATCGGTGTGCGGTGGCGTACTTTTTGAAATCCTTCTAAAGGTTTGCCGCCAACTCGTTGCGTAGGAGAATCCGGAAGTATAAGAGAAGGATGTTGTTCTTCAAGTTCCATCAACTCGCGCATGTATTGATCATAAATCGCATCGGAAACGAGCGGTTCATCTAACACATAATAGGCATGGCCGTAATCATGCAACAGCTCATGCAGTTCTTTCATTCGCGCTTCAACATGTTCCATAAGTGAGCCTCCTACTGTTTTTCGATTGGAGCAAATTTAGCTAAGAGTCGCTTAATGCCCGTTGGTTTTGGGAATGCGATATCAAGTTCGCGATTTTCGCCTTCTCCACGAACACTGACTACCGTTCCTACTCCCCACTTTTTGTGGGCTGCTTTGTCGCCGATGTTCCACGTCAGTTTGTCCCCGCCTGACTCTGTATAAACCGGATGACTCGGTGCAACTTTTCGTGGTTTGATGTAGCGATTGCCAGCAACGGACGGATGCACTTGACTTGCTCGCTCTCCGCCTACTGGTTCAATCACATCTCCAGAAATCTCTCCGATAAAACGAGATGGTTGATTCATGCTCGTCCGACCGAAAATCATACGTGTCTGGGCGCAACTTAAATAAAGGCGCTGTTCTGCGCGGGTCAAGCCAACGTAAGCCAGACGGCGTTCTTCCTCCATCTCCTCTTCGTCACCGATTGACCGGCTATGTGGAAAGATATTTTCTTCCATCCCGATTAAAAATACGACTGGGAATTCAAGGCCTTTTGCAGCGTGCAACGTCATCAAGGTCACAGTACCTTGGTCTTCATTCGGCACTTGATCCAAAGCATCGATATCAGAGATCAGAGCTAGGTCCGTCAAGAAAGCTACGAGCGTCTTGTCTTCGCTACGCTCTTCAAATGCTTTTGTCACCGTCACAAATTCTCCGATGTTCTCTAGTCGACTTTCTGACTCAATACTGTTTTCACGTTGGAGCATCTCTTTATATCCTGTACGGTCAATAACTTCTTGAACGATTTCACTGACAGATAAATACTCCTGCATAGCAGACAATTGATCAATTAATGTAAAGAATTCAGAAACAGATTTTAAGGCCCGTCCTGTCATACCAGGAATCAACGTAGCATTTTCAAGTGCTTCAAGCACCGTCATATCGTGCATCAAAGCATACGTAACAATTCGTTCAAACGATGTTGCGCCAATATTGCGCTTTGGTTCATTGATAATACGAGCTAGTGAAATATCGTCGTCATTGTTCGCGATAAGTCGCAAGTAAGCAAGTAGATCTTTAATTTCTTTACGGTCATAGAACTTGGTTCCGCCGACGATTTTGTAGTTCATATTGGATTTGACTAATGTCTCCTCCATTGCACGAGACTGCGCATTCGTGCGGTATAAAACAGCAAAGTCTTGGTAGCGAAGCCCATCATCTTGCATCAGTTGTTGAATTTTACCGACTACAAACTGCGCTTCTTCTTGTTCGTTGTACGCACGGTACAGTTGAACCTTTTCACCCTCCGAATTATCAGTTCGAAGTATTTTTGGATAGCGGCTCTTATTGTTCCCGATGATTTCATTGGCCGCCTGTAAAATGCGCTTTGTAGAACGATAATTTTGCTCAAGCATAATCACTTTTGCGTTCGGATAATCTTTTTCAAATGACAAGATATTTCCGATATCCGCCCCACGCCAGCGATAGATCGATTGGTCCGAGTCTCCAACAACACAAATGTTATGGAATTTTTCAGCAAGCATCTCAACCAGTTGATACTGCGCTTTATTTGTATCTTGGTATTCATCTACATGGATGTAGTGAAATTTATTTTGATAAAAGTCGAGCACTTCCGGAACACGTGTAAACAAATCAATCGTGCGCATGATCAAATCATCAAAGTCCATCGACTGATTCTTTTTCAAACGACGCTCATACGACTTGTACACCTGTCCTGCAATTTTCTCGTACGGATTCATCGGATTCATTTCCGCTAAAAAGTCATCCGCTGTCTTCAGCTGATTCTTTGCACTGCTGATGATGCCGAGCAAAGCGCGTGGCTCATACTTTTTCGGGTCGATATTATCTTGCTTTAAAATTCCTTTGATGACACTGATTTGGTCTGTGCTATCAAGAATCGAAAAGTTTTTTGAGTACCCAATGCGATCGGCATCCCGACGTAAGATTCTTACGCACATTGAGTGGAAAGTGGAGACCCACATCTGGTCGCCAAATCCTTCGCCTAAAATACCATCGATTCGCCGCTTCATTTCTTTGGCTGCTTTATTTGTGAAAGTAATCGCTAAAATCTTTGACGGGTACACTTGTTTTTCTACGATTAAGTAGGCGATGCGGTGCGTCAACACGCGCGTTTTCCCAGATCCTGCTCCTGCCATGATGAGGAGTGGTCCTTCTGTATGTTTAACAGCTTCTTCCTGTTTTGGATTCATGCCGCTTAAAAGTTGGTTTGCAATTCGCTTCATAGTTCCTCCTTAACGGCTTTTACCGTTTTGAGTGCTTGTTTTAAGTCGGTGTAGAGACTGTTGCCGACGACAATTGTGTCTGCATACTGGGCCATTTCTCGGGCTTGTTCAGTTGTCTCGATTCCGCCACCGTAAAATAATCGTGTCGTTGTCAGAACGTCTTTACTTGCTTTTACGACTTCTGGATTTCCATATGTCCCACTGTATTCCAAATAAAAAATCGGCAGATGGAACAAATTTTGTGCAAGTCGGGCGTAGGCTACAACTTCTTCTTCAGTCAGCGCTGTATTCGCTTCTGTCAACTCCGCAACTTTAGCAGCTGGGTTCAATACACAATAGCCTTCTGTAAACACTTCATCCCAGTTCATGAAGTCGCCATGCGCGACAAGGGCTTGATGATGCAAGTCTTTTACCCAAGCAGTGTTCGGGCTGTTTAAAACGGAAGGGATAAAATAATAATCAAAACCTGGTGTGATCATTTCGAGGGTCGACAGTTCGAGGCAGACGGGAAGCGCAAATCGGCGGATTTTCATCAGAAGTTCAAGCACATCATCTAGCTCAACATTGTCAGATCCACCAACAATGATGGCATCTGTGCCAGATTCACAAATGAGTTCAAGATCGTCATCAGATAATGGCTTCGCCGGGTCAAGTTTACATACATGTTTCCACTCTCTATAGTCCGTAAGCATTAAGGCACCTTCTTCAATCAGACACACTGAAATCGACCCGGGACGAGTCGATTTCGTGTCTAGTAAGTTATGTAGTGTCAGTATACCAAAAAAACAGGCTTCCCTAAAGGGGAAACCTGTTAGCGACGACCTTTCGTCGTGGGCTTGAAGGAAGGCTCATCTGGATATAGTCTTCCGAGCATTTCATCATACGTATCATTGCCGTAATCAAAGCAGCGACGCACGCGAGAGATTGTCGCTGTACTTGCACCCGTTTGATCTTTAATTGTTTCATACGTTTTTTGTAGGCGTAGCAAGTGGGCTACTTCAAAGCGTTGTGCGAGGGATTGAATCTCGCTAATTGTACATAAGTCATCAAAGAAGGCATAGGCCTCTTCGATATTCTTTAGTTCGAGTACGGCTTTAAACAATTGGTCCGTTTGATGACCACGAATTTTATCGACTTGCATCGAATCACTTCCTTTATTCTGAATAGGTGACCATTTGGTCGAAACCGCGAGCGGTTGGAATCAAAGACATCCATGTTTGACCTGGTGCGAACTCCACTTCGGACGTTCCGTTGTAAAGTCGGAGCATCCCAGAATCCTCGCGCCAAGTTACTTCAAGTACAGTTCCATCTCGGTACAGCCACGCTCTTCCACCAGCTGCGAAGTCTAGTGCTTGACGCCCTTCTGCATCGATTGTTTGATGGGGAACTTCTACGATGACAACATTAGCGAGTTGCAGGGCATCTCCTGACTCCGCATCCGTTGTATCTATTCCTCCAGATGACCTTGTATAGAAACCAGATGTAGTATCGTACGAATAGCTAGTAACAAAATTTTGGTCCCCACTATAGCTAATGGTGAGGTCTGTGACAGTCTCTCCACTCATTGCTTCCTTTGAAAAAACATAGGTTGGCATTTGAGATTCCGAAAGTGTCATCGAGGCACCTACTTGTTCAGCAGCATCGAGAATTTCAGGACCTGTACTGTACGAGTTATGTGGAGCTTTCCGGTCCGAGGAACGGTGAAAATAAGTTCCGTCGTACATCATACCATTGATATGGTCGATGTCACCGCGGTCGAGCATCGCTTTCGCGTCCGGGCTGTAGCCATGCGCCACATAAAACGCATTGTAGCCATTGGCTAGATCAATGAAGTAGTCACGTGCACTTCGGATCGGTCCAACTCGTTCTGGCATTTCACTTTCGTACACGGCTAAAAAACGCGTGATGTTGCTTTCTGCAATTAATTCAATAATGACATCTGCTTCTGCAAGGCCCGACTGTGGCCGAGCAAGTGGATGATTGTTAATGGTGACGACTACTGGTCGCGCCGTCATTTTTTGAGAGACGGGTTCCCCAGATAGTGGCGTGATAAAGTTTAAGGTTTCGGGTACTTCTTGTTCATTTTCTTCTACTTCATTTACAATCGGCTCTTCCGTGGCTGTCTCTTCTTTATCTTTGCAGCCTGTCAGGATAAGCACTGAACACACTACAACAATTCCCCATTTTTTCATTTTAGTTCCCCCTTAACGCATGACAGACGGGAATAGGACTTGCTTCTTTAAGACATCGACGATTCCTCGTTGTGTCACGCGGACATATGGTAAATGCGTGGCCTGAAGGAACAATAGTGTATAAATAGCATCTCCATGGTAAAACCCGTGAGCAGCCAATTCATCCTTGAGAACTTTCTCTATTTCTATAAGTTCTGAAACAGGATGTGTGGAGAGGCCGCCACCAATCGGCAAATCAATTTTCGCTGTGATTTTTCCGTCTTGGCTGACAGCGATACCTCCGCCTTGGGTTTTGATAGCTTCATACGCTTTTTTCATTTCATTTTTGTCTTTCCCGATCAATAGTATATCGCCCATATTGGAATACGATGACGCAAATCCTTGCAGAGTTGTCGCGAACCCTTTGAGTAGCGTATTGACTTTCCATTTCCCATTCCGGTCAATCAATACTAGAAAACTTTCATCATGAACATCCTTCAAGCGGTCATGTGTTGTATCCACACGTACGCGATAGGGTTTGATGATGACGTCATTGACCATTTCAAGTCCAAATGGCATCGAAAATTGGAAGTCTGTATCGGCAAGCTCCACTTGAAGTGGTCCGTTTGAGAACATGGAAAAATCTGTTCCACTAAACGTCACTTGGCGTTCGCCATCTCGTTTGATCCAAACACCTTTTGATAAGACGCTGATCGGCGTCGGCGAATGGTCGTCCGTTAAGAAATTCAGCGACGCCAAACGACCTGTCGCAATGACTCCGTGAAGGTTCGACAAGTTGTAATACTTCGCTGGGTTGAACGTGGCCATCAAGTACGCATCTACTGGATCTACTCCTGCATCAAGTGCGACTTGAATACATTTGTCCATCACGCCGTCTTTATGGAAGCCTGGTGTACTGCCATCTGTTGTCATCATGAGATGATCAAAAATCTTCCAACCTTTATCGACGATTTCCTTTAACAAATTCGGCAAGTCCGGACGAATCGAAGAATGACGAAGCGTGACCGCGTACCCGTGTAAAATACGTTTTTCGACTTCCTCGATCGTCATGGCCTCATGGTCACCATCTGTTCCGAGCAGACGCATCTTCGTCAATGTTCGCTCCGATGCACCTGGGAAATGCCCTTCTATTTTCATTCCGCTTGCTTTTGCTTTTTGCATCCAGTACAGCATTTGATCGTCGCCATTTAACAGACGTGGCCATCCGGTGAGTTCTCCTCCCATGATGACATCAGGTCGTTCAATCCATTCAGTGATCGCTTTTGTCGTAAACAATTCCTCTTCGTGCTCGAGTTCTGTTTGGGAATCAAAACGTGCCCACCAGTAAAATGAAAACGGCAACTCGCGTAAACTGTCCATAAATGAAAACGCTTTCTTGTTTTCCATTGTCAAAAACAACGGTAAGTTGTCCGACACCAACATCGTTGTTCCGGTTTGTGCAGCATAGTCACTAAATGTTTCCGGGTTATAGAGTTGGAACGGATGACTGTGGGCTTCGATATAACCAGGGACAATTTTTAGTCCTGTTGCATCAATCACTTCAGTTTCTTCAGTGGAGGCAGGAAGTTCTTTACCCGCGTATACGATGCGGTCTCCGACAATCCAGATGTTGCCGTCCACCCACGTTTTAAGGTGACTGTGGAGGTAAGTCGCATTTGTGATCAATTTATCAGGTCCACCCTGTCCATTCACAACTTCGAGTTGATGACGAATCTCTTCAATTTTCCAAATCGGGTATTGCATATGGAAACACCCTCTCTTTACACAATTCTTTTCCAGTTTAGCATAACGCTTTAGTAAAGTGAAGCGTGAAAGTGACAGAATTGTTTCAGGTGATAAGGTTTTCGAGGTAGTAGGAGGGGAAAAGGAGGCGGACTTGTTTTTAGAATAGTTTCCATAATATGACTGAGGGCACAAACGGAGTTGTCGAGGGCACAATACGCTCTATTCGGGTCACAAAACGAGCTTCGCAGGGCACAAAGAAAGCCGCTCAGGGCACAAACCCCGAGCGACCTAAGATCTTACTAGAAAGAACTTGTGAAATCCTTCCCAGGGAGTTTCTCATAAAAAGACTTAACTTCTTATTGAAATCTTCCCTGGGAAGAAATAGACCAGTCGGCTCCACATCTAAGATAGTGTTCGCCACCCAATATCCTTTCTGTAAAAACAAGATGGCCAGTCGACCAAGTCGAGTGCAGCGTAGACTTTGCTCGCTGCTTCGGCTGGTGTTTCAGCTGCAGCCGATACCAACAGCAGTCGCCCACCTGATCCACGGAAACGGTCTTGTTGCAGCGTGGTTCCGGCGTGGAATACCTGCACGTCCTTTAGCTTGTGAAGCTCTGGTAGCAATTGCCCCTTCACCGGCTCATCCGGGTACCCTTCTGCTGCAACGACAACACCAAGATGCTGTAAATCGTCCCATTCTGCAGTCGGTGCTTGCCTCTCAAGTAAATCAACAAGTAACTTCCCAAAATCGGTTTTAAGCTTCGGCAACACGACTTGTGTTTCTGGGTCGCCAAAACGTGTGTTGAACTCAATCACTTTTGGTCCTTCAGTCGTCGCAATCAATCCCGCATATAAGACGCCTGTAAACGAGCGACCTTCTGCATCCATGGCATCAACCGTTTTGCGAACAATTGTTTCAAGCGCCTGTTCGGCAAGACCTTCTGGCAAATGAGGGACTGGACAATACGCACCCATTCCTCCAGTGTTTGGCCCTCTGTCACCGTCATACGCACGTTTGTGATCTTGTGCAATTGGCATCGGAATAATGTGGCCACCATGGACGAATGCGAGAAGGGAAAATTCTTCCCCTTCCAAAAACTCTTCGATGACAATTCGAGAAGACGCGTCTCCAAAGCGCTGATCATCTAACATTGAGACAACTGCTTGTTCCGCCTCTTCTTCCGTCATCGCCACAACGACACCTTTTCCTGCTGCGAGACCATCTGCTTTGATGACAATCGGCGCACCCTGCTTTTTCACATAGGCAAGAGCCGGCTCGACCTCTTCAAACACTTCATAAAATGCAGTCGGAATTGCATAGCGGTCCATCACATCTTTTGCATACGCCTTACTTCCTTCAAGTTCAGCTGCTGCTTGCGTTGGTCCAAAGATCGTCAACCCTTCCGAATGAAAATAATCTACGATTCCTTCAGACAACGGTTGTTCGGGTCCGACGAATGTCAGCGTGATTTTCTCACGGCGAACGACTTCAGCAATTGCTGGAAAGTCCAATTGTGAGATGGCTATACACGTTGCTTCGTCTTTCATGCCATCGTTTCCTGGAATGGCAAAGACTTCGGTTACACTGGGTGAAGTTTTAAACTGACGGACGATAGCGTGTTCGCGACCGCCACTTCCAATCACAAGTACTTTCATTCGATTTCCTCCTAGTGTTTGAAGTGACGAATTCCTGTGAAGACCATGGCAATGCCTAACTCGTTTGCTTTATCAATGGAATCTTGGTCTTTGACAGATCCGCCTGGTTGAATAATTGCAGTGATACCAGCAGCTGCTGCAGTCTCGACTGTGTCGGACATCGGGAAGAATGCATCTGATGCTAGTGCTGCTCCGCGTGCTTTGTCTCCTGCTTGTTCAAGTGCAATTTTCGCTGCACCGACACGGTTCATCTGCCCCGCTCCGACACCAAGTGTCATTTGCGCATCTGACACAACGATGGCATTTGATTTCACGTGTTTGACAACATTCCAGCCAAGTTCAAGTGCTGCCCACTCTTCATCTGTTGGAGCGCGGTCTGTTACGATTTCAACGTTTGCATGGGCAAGAGATGCAGTGTCTGGAGACTGGACGAGGAGTCCGCCTTCAATTGACACGACATTGAACGCTTCTTGTGAACCATCTTCAAATGGAATTGTTAACAGACGAATATTCTTCTTTGCCGTCAACATCGCTAAAGCTTGTTCTGAGAATGACGGAGCGATAATAATCTCTAAGAAAATCCCACCAAGCACTTTCGCAGTTGCCGCATCGACTTCGCGATTAAGTGCAATGATGCCACCGAAGATGCTTGTTTCGTCCGACTCATACGCTTTTTGGAACGCTTCTGCAATCGTCTTTCCAACACCAACGCCACAAGGATTCATATGCTTCACTGCAACTGCAGCAGGACCATCGAATTCTTTCACCAGTTGAATCGCAGCGTTTGCATCCTGGATGTTGTTGTACGAAAGTTCTTTGCCGTGTACTTGGGTCGCTGCAGCAATGGAGAAAGCAGAACCCATCTTATTTTGATAGAATGCAGCTAGCTGATGTGGGTTTTCCCCATACCGTAAATCTTGTTTCTTTTCATACGTCAATGTCAGTGACTCTGGGAACTCGTCGCCTGCCATGTCGCTTAAATATGCCGCAATCCAAGCGTCATATGCAGCTGTGTGGCGGAACACTTTTGCAGCAAGTCGTTGACGCGTCGTAAGTTTTGTTTCACCTGACGTGCGCAGTTCATCTAGTACACTTGCATAATCAGCAGGATCTGTGACGACCGTGACATACTGATGATTTTTTGCGGACGCACGAAGCATACTCGGGCCGCCGATATCAATATTTTCAATTGCTAGTTCTGGTGTTACGTCTGGACGCTGAATCGTCGATTGGAACGGGTAGAGATTCACACAAACTACTTGAATAGGCTGAATCGCATGCTCCTCTAGTTGTGCAAGGTGAGCGGGATCATCGTGTTTTGACAACAATCCCCCATGAATTTTAGGGTGCAGCGTTTTGACACGCCCTTCTAAAATTTCCGGGAAACCGGTCACGTCGCCAACAGCGGTTACGGGAATTCCTGCTTCTTGAAGAGCCGCTTTCGTCCCTCCCGTAGATAACAATTCGTACCCAAGTTCCACTAATTGTTGTGCGAAGTCTACGATGCCCACTTTGTCGGACACACTGAGTAATGCTCGTTTCATTTCATTCTCTCCTCATTCCATAGCTGGTCTAGTGCTTCTCTATAAAGTTCATGTTCTACTGCATGAATGCATGCCTTTGTCTGCTCTACTGTTGCCTGAACTTTCACCGCACGTTGGGCTAAAATCGGACCTGTATCCATACCCGCATCGACTAAATGGACCGTTACACCTGTCACCTGTACGCCATATGCAAGTGCCTGACCGATTGCGTCTTTTCCAGGAAACGCAGGAAGAAGAGACGGATGGATATTGACGATTTTATTCGGAAACGCGTTTAGTAAAGTTGGGCCAATTAACCGCATGTATCCGGCAAGTACTAAAAAGTCTACCTGCCAACTGCGCAGCTGGTCAAGAACAGCTTGTTCATAATCCACTTTAGATGCAAACGCTTTTGGTGACAACTGCGCGGTAGGAACGCCCCACTTTGCTGCACGGTCTAAGACGAATGCCTCTTCTTTGTCACTGAACACACCGACGACTTCGCCGTGGAGATGACCCTCTTTTGTTGCTTGGTAAAGCGCTTCTGCATTCGAGCCATTGCCCGACGCAAAAATTGCAAAACGAATGGTCATGTTAGAGACTCCCATCCTGGTCGCCAGTAAACGCAACGCCTGCCGTCTCGGTGACAGTTCCAATCACATACGCTGTCTCTCCAGCTTCGCGTAAAGCTTTGAGTGCGCGCTCTTGATCTTTTTCGTCGACTGCGACAACAAATCCAATCCCCATATTGAACACGCCATAAAGGTCCCGGTCTTCTAAAGACCCAAGTTCTTTCAGATGGGTGAAAATTTCTGGAACTGGCCAGTTGCCAAGAGAAATCGATACGCCCAGTGCTTCCGGTAACATCCGTGGTAAATTTTCGAAGAACCCACCACCCGTCACGTGCGCCATCCCTTTGATCGAAACAGCCTTTTTAAGTGCTGCAATTTGTTTTGAATAGATTCTTGTTGGTGCAAGGAGTACGTCTGCATAGGTTTTGTCAGCAAATGGCACCGCATCGGAAAGGTTGATGTCATGCTGCGAGAACAAAATATGACGTACTAAAGAATAGCCATTGGAGTGAATGCCACTAGAAGACAAACCGATCAACACTTGGCCAGCTGCGATCTCTTCACCTGTAATGACGTCCGCTTTTTCACAAGCCCCGACCGCAAATCCTGCTAAGTCATATTCGTCTTCTTCGTAAAGTCCTGGCATTTCAGCTGTTTCACCACCGATAAGTGCTGCTCCAGCTTCCACACAACCGTCTGCTACGCCTTTGACGATTTGCTCGATTTTTTCAGGAACTGCTTTTCCAAGCGCTACATAATCCAGGAAAAACAAAGGTTCTGCACCTTGCGCAACGATGTCATTTACACACATTGCGACACAGTCGATACCGATTGTGTCATGACGGTCTGCCATAAACGCAAGTTTCAGCTTCGTTCCGACACCGTCCGTTCCAGAAATCAAGACCGGTTGTTTCAGTCCAAGTGCGGATAAATCGAACTGGCCACCGAAGCCACCAAATGTTCCTTGTACACCGAGACGTGTCGTACGTTCGACGTGGCTCTTCATTCGGTTGACCGCTTCATACCCCGCCTCAATATTCACTCCTGCTTGTTCATATGCTTTTGACATTGTACAGCCTCCTAGCGCACCAATTCTTTTTCATGCGGCAATTTAGTATCGGAATAGATCGATGTTGGGTACTCTCCTGTAAAACATGCGAGACACTGACCGCAGTTTTTCGCTTCAGGTGAACGACCGATTGCACCTAACAGACCGTCTACTGATAAGAAAGACAACGAGTCTGCTCCAATGATTTCACGCATCTCTTCAACTGAGTTGTTCGCAGCAATCAACTCCGAATCTGAGCTGATATCGATTCCGTAAAAACATGGATTCTTCAGTGGTGGCGAACTAATGACCACATGCACTTCACTTGCTCCTGCTTCTTTTAACATGTTGACGATGCGTCGAGACGTTGTACCGCGCACAATCGAGTCATCCACCATGACGACCCGTTTGCCATTCACTACTTGACGAACCGGAGATAATTTCATTTTCACACCGCGCTCGCGCAGTTCTTGGGACGGTTGAATGAACGTACGCCCTACGTACCTGTTTTTAATCAAGCCCATCTCATAAGGAATTCCGGACTGTTCAGAAAAGCCAATTGCCGCTGAAATACTCGAGTCAGGAACACCTGTCACGATATCCGCTTCAATTTGCACCTCTTTCGCCAGTTGAATTCCAAGGCGTTTACGCGCTGAATGGATGTTGATCCCATCGATGTCTGAGTCGGGACGCGAGAAATAAATGTATTCCATTGAACAGATTGCACGTCCACGGTCTTCTGTGTAATACGAAGAGCGAACCCCTTTGTCATCGATAATCAACATCTCACCAGGCTCTACAGAACGAATGACTTCTGCACCGATCAAGTCAAACGCACTCGTTTCAGAGGCGACGACAAACCCACCGTTCAAACGACCAAGAGAAAGTGGACGCATGCCATTCGGATCTTGTGCAACCATTAAGAAGTCTTCTGTTAATATCAAAAATGCAAATGCACCCTTTAGTAGGCGCAGCGCTTGTTTTGCACGCTCTTCAAACGATTGCAGGTGACTGCGCTTAATTAAATGTGCCAGCACTTCCGTGTCAGAAGTCGTCTGGAAGATGCTTCCCTGACGTTCTAGACTACGTTTCAAGTCCGTTGCGTTGACGATATTTCCGTTATGGGCAATCGCTAGTGCACCAGTCGTAGAGTTAAAAAGGAGCGGCTGAACGTTTGCGAGTCCAGAGCCACCAGCTGTCGCATAGCGAACGTGTGAGATAGCAGCCTTGCCTTGAAGTGCTTTTAACTTTGTCTCATCAAATACGTCGTTGACAAGCCCTTCCCCGCGAACGGCACGTAAGAACTCTCCGTCTGTAGCGACAATTCCAGCTCCTTCTTGGCCACGGTGTTGAAGCGCATGAAGCCCGTAATAGCACATGGGTGCAGGATCATGATGACCCCACACGCCAAATACGCCACACTCTTCATTTAGTCCTCGGATTTCAGTAAGCATGGAATAGCTCCTTTCCAGGCAGCGAATAATTCCGCTACCGGTAACTGGATCCACGTATCACCAGTTGTCGAATGAATTTTGAATTCATCTTGCTCTGTGATTTCACCGATTGCTTGTGCATCCGGTACAGCTTGTTCGAACTTTTCAGCATGTTGTTTTGCAACCGTTACGATAAAGCGAGATTGTGATTCACTATAAAGAGCTGTTACTGCAGATCCTTCAAGTGTTACGTCGACACCAAACTTTGTGCCAAAGACGACTTCTGCTAAAGCTACTGCCACACCACCTTCTGCTACATCGTGTGCAGATGCGACAAGGCCAGAGCGAATCGCTGTCAATAATGCTTTTTGACGACGCGTCTCAATTTCTAAATCTAGTGCCGGCGCTTTTCCGGAAATTGAACCTTCTACAAGTTTTTGAAGTTCCGAACCTCCGAACTCCGTTGCCGTTTCACCAATCAAATAGACACTATCACCTGCTGCTTTTGCATGTTGTGTTGTCACATGTGCAAGGTCATCGATCAATCCGACCATACCAATTGTCGGTGTTGGATACACTGCCGCACCACTGCGCTCGTTGTATAATGAAACATTCCCACCGATAACCGGTGCATCTAGCGCAAGACATGCTGCAGAAATACCATCTGCAGACTGGTCAAGTTGCCAGAAGATTTCTGGGTTTTCAGGACTGCCGAAGTTCAAGCAATCTGTGATAGCAAGTGGCTTTCCACCCGAACACACAATATTACGAGCTGCTTCTGCAACCGCAATCTTGCCCCCTGTTACAGGATCAAGATAGATATAGCGTGAGTTACAGTCTGTCGTCATTGCGAGCGCTTTATTGGTGCCACGAACGCGAACGACCGCTGCATCCGAACCAGGCGTTACAACTGTGGATGTGCGCACTTGGTAGTCATACTGGTCATACACCCATTCTTTCGAGGCAATCGTCGGTTGAGAAAGGAGCGATACGAGTGTCTTTTGAACATCTTCCACTTGAGGCTCTGTATTTTCTTGTGCTTGGAATTCTCTGAAATAAGCAGGTTCTTGCTTTGGTTTGTTATAAACGGGTGCTTCTTCAGCTAATGCATCCGCAGGAACTTCTGCGACCACTTCACCGTGATGGATCAAACGAAGCATTTTATCGTTTGTCACTTCTCCGACAGCTACACAGTCGAGGTCGTACTTTTCAAAAATCTCGACGATTTCTTGTTCGCGGCCTTTTTTGACGACCAGAAGCATACGCTCTTGCGACTCGGATAACATCATTTCATACGCTGTCATCCCAGTTTCACGTTGTGGCACGCGGTCAAGGTGCATCTCGATACCGAAACCAGCTTTTGAAGCCATTTCAGCAGACGAGGATGTCAGACCCGCGGCTCCCATATCTTGTATCCCGATCAATGCATCAGATTTGATAACTTCTAAACAGGCTTCAAGTAAAAGCTTTTCCATAAATGGATCGCCAACTTGTACAGCTGGACGTTTTTTCTCTGATTCTTCGTTTAATTCCTCAGAAGCAAATGTTGCTCCGTGAATTCCGTCGCGGCCAGTTTTTGCACCAGCATAAAGAACAGTATTGCCGACACCCGCTGCGATTCCGCGCTGGATGTCTTCGTGATTGATGAGTCCCACTGCCATCGCGTTGACGAGTGGATTTCCTTCATAACACGGATCAAACTGGATTTCTCCACCGACCGTTGGAATGCCGATACAGTTTCCGTACCCTGCAATTCCAGCGACGACTTCTTCAAACAAATACTTCACACGTGGTGTCTCAAGTTCCCCAAAGCGAAGGGAGTTTAATAGAGCAATTGGGCGCGCACCCATTGAAAATACATCGCGAATGATTCCACCGACACCCGTTGCAGCGCCTTGATACGGTTCAATAGCAGATGGGTGGTTGTGCGATTCCATTTTGAAAACAACGGCTTGCCCGTCTCCAATATCTACAATTCCGGCACCTTCCCCAGGACCTTGTAATACTTGTGGGCCTGTTGTTGGGAACTTGCGAAGAACAGGTTTCGAGTTTTTATACGAACAGTGTTCGGACCACATGACAGAAAACAAGCCCGTTTCCGTGTAGTTCGGCGTACGTCCAAGAATGGAAGTTGCTAGTTCAAACTCTTCATCCGACATCCCCATTTGGGCGTACAACTTCATTTCTTTCACTTGTTCAGCTGTTGGTTCAAGCATGACTGACATGGGATTCCCTCCACTGTTTTAAGATTGATCGGAATAAAGGCAAACCGTCTGTTCCACCCATCACTTCGTGTACAGCACGCTCAGGGTGCGGCATCATGCCCAGTACGTTTCCTTGTTCGTTGATGATGCCAGCGATGTTGGATAACGAACCGTTTGGCCCTTCGCCAACGTATTTAAACACAATTTGATTGTTGGCTTCGAGTTGTTTTGCTGTCTCTTCGTCGCAGAAGTAATTTCCTTCGCCGTGTGCGATTGGAATTTGAATCGTTTGGCCTTGTTCGTATTCACCTGTGAATAGCGTGTCCGCATTGACGACTTCTAATGCCACTGTGCGGCAAATGAATTTCAAGTTTTTGTTGCGGAGGAGTGCCCCAGGAAGCAAACGCGCTTCTGTTAGTACTTGGAATCCATTACAAACGCCTAAAATTGGTTTACCTTGTTCTGCTGCTTTTTTCACTTCACTCATGATGTTGGAGAACTGAGCGATAGCGCCGCAACGAAGGTAATCTCCGTATGAGAAGCCACCTGGCAATAAAATGGCGTCGTAGCCACTGAGATCGGCTTTGTCATGCCAGACGTACTCGACATCTTGTCCGAGTTCATCTTGAATGGCATGAAACATATCCAAATCACAGTTCGAGCCAGGAAACTGGATCACTGCGAATTTCATTGCGAGACCGCCTCCTCAATCTCGTAGCGGTAATCTTCAATGACTGTATTTGTCAAAAGACGTTCACACATCTCTTTAATGACCGTGTCTAAATCACGTGTCCCTTCTTCGATTTGAAGTTCGAGAAATTTCCCGATACGGACATCTTGCACTTCTTTATAATCCATAGCATGAAGCGCACCTTTGACTGCAGAACCTTGTGGATCTAAAACACTTTCACGTAACGTGACATAGACATTTACTTTTTTCATTGAGATTTGCCTCCTAAGCGAGAAAGAATAATGGAATAGCCATCTGTAAGATTTCCTAAGTTGCGTCTGAATACATCTTTATCTAGTTTTTGCTTTGTCTCTTTGTCCCAGAGACGGCACGTATCAGGTGAAATCTCATCTGCCAACAAAATTTCACCGTCTGCTGTGCGTCCAAATTCAACCTTGAAATCAACTAGTGTTACGCCGATTTCATCGAAAATGGAAAGAAGCGCTGTATTGATTTCACGTCCAAGGTGCTCGAGTGTTTGTTTTTCACTGTCTGTCACAAGCTCAAGTAACGCAATATGTGCATCTGTCAGAAGTGGATCACCTAGCGCATCGTCTTTGTAGTAGAATTCTACAAGCGGCCGCTTTAGTGGAGTTCCTTCTTCAAAGCCAAGGCGTTTTGCCAAGCTCCCAGCTGCGATGTTGCGAACGACAACTTCTAGTGGAATGATGTCGACTTTTTTCACAAGTTGCTCCGTTTCCGAGAGCTGTTCGATAAAGTGAGAGGGAATGCCTTTCGCATGAAGTTTTTCAAAAAGGACGGCGGTGATCTGATTGTTTAAACGCGCTTTGCCGTCGATTTCTTCCTTCTTCTCTCCATTGAAAGCCGTTGCGCTGTTTTTATACTGCACATACAACACGTCCGGTTTGTCCGTTGTAAACAGTTGTTTCGCTTTCCCTTCATACACAAGAGCACCTTTTTGCACGTAAAACGCCTCCTAGTTGTTTAAGCCAACGCGATCAAAGATCGCATCTACTTGCTGGATGTGGTAGTTGTAATCGAAACATTCTTCAATTTCCGCTGCTGAAAGCTTCTCTGAAACCGTCTTGTCTGCTTCTACAAGTGGCTTGAAGTGAGACTGTGTCTCCCAAGCGTTCATGGCAAGTGGTTGTACTGTGTCATAGGCCGCTTCACGAGACATGCCTTTGTCGATCAACGCAAGTAGTACACGTTGTGAATAAATAAGACCTAATGTCGAGTCCATGTTGCGCTTCATGTTTTCTGGGAATACCGTCAAGTTTTTCACGATGTTGCCGAAACGGTTCAACATGTAGTTCAATGTGATTGTCGCATCCGGCAAGATCACACGCTCTGCTGACGAGTGCGAGATATCACGTTCGTGCCACAGTGCAACGTTTTCCATTGCCGTCACCATATGTCCACGAAGTAATCGTGCAAGACCTGTCATGTTCTCAGAACCAATTGGATTGCGCTTGTGTGGCATTGCAGAAGATCCTTTTTGGCCTTTTGCAAAGAACTCTTCCACTTCACGTGTCTCTGATTTTTGAAGACCACGAATTTCAGTAGCAAACTTTTCAATCGAAGCACCTATCAAAGCAATTGTGCTGATGTACTGAGCGTGACGGTCACGTTGCAGTGTTTGTGTAGAGATTGGCGCTGCCGCAAGACCAAGATTGTCACATACATACTTTTCAACAAACGGATCGATATTTGCGTATGTTCCAACGGCACCCGAAAGCTTACCAGTCTCAATCACTTTCGCAGCTGCTTCAAAACGCTCAAGGTTTCGTTTCATTTCCTCGCGCCATAGTGCTAGCTTAAGACCAAACGTTGTCGGTTCTGCGTGCACTCCGTGTGTGCGTCCCATCATGACCGTGTATTTGTGTTCTTTCGCTTTGACACCTAAGATTTCAATGAAGTTTTCAATGTCACGGCGTAAAATAACGTTTGCTTGTTTGATTAAATACGAAAGCGCCGTATCGACAACATCCGTAGACGTCAGGCCGTAATGCACCCACTTCTTCTCTTCACCAAGTGTTTCGGAGACAGCACGTGTGAATGCCACCACGTCATGACGTGTCTCTTCTTCAATTTCTAAAATACGGTCAACAGAAAACGTTGCGTTTTCACGTAATACTTTCACGTCTTCTTTTGGAATCTCGCCAAGCTCAGCCCATGCTTCACACGCTAAGATTTCGACTTCCAACCATGCTTCGTATTTGTTTTGTTCTGTCCAGATAGCGCCCATTTCGGGACGTGTATAACGTTCAATCATTGTTAGTTCCTCCTATGACCAAATGCCGGTCTCTTCTAATTCAAACAATGTTCGTTCCAAGTCATCGGTCATCACTGTGATATGCCCCATTTTGCGGTCATGCTTTGCCTCTTTTTTTCCGTATAAGTGAAGTGACCATTCCGGGTGCTTCGTCAATTGGTTGGCAGCAGGTGCAACATGTTGACCTAGTAAGTTCACCATGATAGAAGACTCCCACAGAATCGGCTTTCGTAATGGCCATCCACAAACAGCGCGAATGTGTTGTTGAAACTGGGAGACGTTGCAGGCTTCAATAGAATAGTGACCTGAGTTATGCGGCCGTGGTGCCAATTCGTTGATAATCAAGTCGTCTTCGATGACGAACATCTCGACAGCGAGTGTTCCGACAAGAGAAAGGTGCTCTGCAATTTGCTTTGCAGCTTGCTCTGCTTTTTTTTCAATCGTATGTGTGACACGTGCTGGAACGATACTTTGATGCAAAATATGATTGACATGAATATTTTCAGCGATTGGCAGGATGTGACACTCTCCTGCTGCATTTCGGTGAATGATGGTTGAAATTTCTTTCGTGAATGGGATCACTTTTTCAAGTACACATGGTGTGTTGCGAATCAGTTCGGCCGCTTCAGAAAGATCTTCAGGTGATGTGAGCTTTACTTGACCTTTGCCGTCATATCCTCCGCGTGCAGTTTTCAGAATGGAAGGGTAGCCGATTTTCCCGACCTGCTCTTCCAAGTCCTCTACAGACTCGATAATGACAAACGGTGCAACTGGCACGCCTGCTTTTTCAAGTTCCATCTTCTCTATGCGACGGTCTTGCGTGATGCGAATCAGCTCTGCCCCTTGAGGAACGTATGCATAATCCATCACTTTTTTCAGGCCTTCGTAATCAATGTTTTCAAACTCATACGTGATGACGTCACTTGCTTCTGCAAGCTCTGCAAGCGCCTGTTCGTCATCATAAGCAGCGACGATCCGTATATCTGCCACCTGCCCGCATGGCGAATCCATAGCAGGATCAAGTACAGCGACGCGAAAGCCTGCTTCTTTAGCAGCAAGAGCCATCATTCGTCCTAATTGCCCGCCGCCAATAATCCCAATCGTTTGACCCGGATAAATCACTTTCGTCATACAAGGTCACCTGAACTTTCTTCAACAGCCTGGCGTGTCTTTTCGCGTCTCGCTTCTAAACGTTCTGCAACTGCAGCATCTGTCATACCGAGCATTTGCGCTGCTAGTAAACCAGCATTCGTTGCGCCAGCTTTTCCGATTGCAACAGTTGCTACCGGAACACCGCCTGGCATCTGTACGATAGAAAGTAGCGAATCTAAACCGTTCAGTGCTTTTGATTGCACAGGGACACCGATTACTGGAAGCGTCGTTTTCGCTGCTACCATTCCCGGGAGGTGCGCAGCCCCTCCAGCACCTGCGATGATCACTTGGATGCCGCGGCCACGTGCTTGCTCCGCATAAGTAAACATAGCATCTGGTGTTCGGTGTGCTGATACGACTTTCTTTTCATAAGCTATCTCAAGTTCCTCTAAGACCTCACAGGCATGTTGCATCGTTTCCCAATCACTTGTGCTGCCCATGATGACGCCAACTTTTGCTGTCATAGTGAAATCCCGCCTTTATCCGTTTATAAAACAAAAATTCCCCAAATAATCTGCTTCGGACATACGCACGAAAGCAGACTATTTGAGGAATTCATGAGGAGCCACGCATTTACCCATTCGTAAACACACCTTTCCTGCCGAAACATCAAAAGCCGCTTTCCCGCATAGTCCTGTCATTTACGGTGACATGGTAGAAACACTTAAGCCAATCCTTAAGCATATATGGGGAAATCTATTCATCAATCTATCGCTAGTTTAGCAGGCTATCAAGGCAACGTCAACCCAATAACCGAACATTAAATTTTTCTGACAATTCATCGTTCGTCTTTTAGAGGGGTGACACAAAATTCAATTTGCTGTCGTATGGGTACGGGTTGTCCGTCTTTTTCTTCGAATATGGGTACTTCACGTCTCCCAATGATTTGATAGCCTTGCTGCTGCAAGCGATCATACGCGCTTGCTACGGTTTCATTTTCGTCAATTGCGACCCACTGTTTTTTCATTCAACCACCTCACTTGTCGAGTATACCAAAATTGGGTGGTATGTGTGGGTGCAGAATCACCTTGTGCTCTAGAGCTACTTATACTCTCTGCAATTAGTTTCCATAACATGACTTCGGTAGAATAAATTTCGATTTGGGTAGAATAAAATCCGATTTCGGTAGAATAAAATCCGATTTCAGTAGAAGAACGTTCGCTCACCCAAGCGGCTCGACCTTCTCCCCATCTCAAACAAAAAACCCCACCAGCATTGGTGGGGTTCAGACACTTAGTAATTCGGTTGCATTGTGCCTGCAGTGATTTCTTCCATGTAGTGACACGCAGCTTCGTGCTCGTCCTTCATCAAATCAGAAGTACGCAGCTTTGGCTCTTCCGTGCGACACTTGTCTGTTGCAAACGGACAACGCGTATGGAAACGGCATCCTTCTGGTGGGTCGATCGGTGACGGCACATCACCTTTTAACACGATACGCTCTTTCTTCTTGTCTGGGTCCGGAACCGGAATCGCAGACAATAAGGCTTTCGTATACGGATGTTGAGGATTTTCAAACAGGCTTATCTTGTCAGCAATCTCTACAATCTTCCCAAGATACATAACAATAATCCGGTCCGAGATGTGACGAACGACACCTAGGTCATGGGAAATGAAGAGATACGTCAAGTTGAACTCTTCTTGCAGATCTTCAAGCAAATTCAGAACCTGCGCTTGAATCGATACATCAAGTGCCGATACTGCTTCATCACAGATAATCAGTTTCGGATCCACTGACAACGCACGGGCAATCCCGATACGCTGACGCTGACCACCTGAGAACTCGTGCGGGAAACGATCGGCTTGATAAGGAAGAAGCCCAACTGTTTCAAGAAGTTCTTCGATTCGTGCACGACGCTTGTTTGCAGGTAAGACCTTTTGAATTTCCATCGCTTCATTTAAAACAGATGCGACCGTTTGACGAGGATTGATCGACGCATACGGATCTTGGAAAATGATCTGCAAATCTTTGCGGTAATCACGCATCTGACGTTTACTAATATCAGCAAGGTTGACGCCTTGGAATTCAACTTTCCCTTCCGTTGGCTCTTCAAGTCGAAGAATAGAACGACCTGTTGTGGATTTCCCACAACCCGATTCCCCTACGATACTGACTGTTTCACCTTCATAGATTGTGAAACTGATATCATCAACAGCTTTTACGTGGTTGACTGTACGCCCTAAAAATCCACCTTTAATCGGGAAGTATTGTTTGAGGCCTTCAACCTTTAGCAATTCTTTTTTCGCCATAAACAGTTACCTCCTTCTCGCCTGGCCATTCGTCCGAATAGATCCAACAACGGATTTGATTTCCTGCTTCGTCTTCCATAAGCTCCGGCAACTTCGCACGACAAAGATCAGTAGCAGCTGGGCAACGTGGTGCAAAACGACATCCTGTTGGCATTTCATGTGGACTTGGTACATTTCCTTTAATAGGAACTAACTTCTCCTGGTCAATATCATGACGCGGTAGCGAGTTTAAAAGACCGATGGAATACGGATGTTTCGGTTGCTTAAACAGTGTTCGAATATTCGAATACTCTACTACTTGTCCTGCATACATAACTGCAACGTAATCACATGTCTCTGCCACAACACCAAGGTCGTGTGTAATGAAAATAACAGACATACCCAGGCGGTCTTGCAAGTCTTTAATCAACTCTAGGATTTGTGCTTGAATTGTTACGTCAAGTGCGGTAGTTGGCTCATCAGCAATCAAAATTTCTGGATCACACGCTAGTGACATGGCAATCATGACACGCTGACGCATACCACCCGAAAGCTCAAATGGATAGGCTTTCACGCGTTTTTCAGGCGACGGGATTCCAACAAGTTTTAAAAGTTCGACTGAGCGAACCATCGCTTGCTTTTTGTTCATCCCTTTGTGCGCTATTAAACTCTCACTAATTTGCTGCCCCACTGTGTAGACAGGGTTTAACGATGTCATTGGCTCTTGGAAGATCATGGAGATATCATTCCCACGCAATTCACGCATGCGCTTCTCCGTTACCTTTGTTAAATCTTCACCTTTGTAGCGGATTTCTCCACCTTTAATTTTACCGTTCTCAGCAAGCAGTCGTAGAATCGATAGAGACGTGATACTCTTCCCTGAACCTGACTCTCCAACGATTCCAATTGTCTTTCCTTTAGGAACATCAAAGCTTACGCCATCTACTGCGCGTACTTCACCTTTATCCGTAGAGAAGGACGTCTGCAGGTTTCTCACTTCAAGAACATTATCTTTTGAAATCAAGTTGAGACACTCCTTCCTAGTTTAGATCAATACGTTTATTTAAGTAGCGATATGAAATATCAACAAGTAAGTTTACAAGTACGAACAAGACTGAAATGACAAGTACAGTTCCTTGAACGATCGGGAAGTCACGTGTACGAATCGCATCAATCGTCAAACGTCCCATTCCGTTAATCGCAAAAATTGTCTCCGTCAGTACAGCTCCACCTAGGAAACCACCAAATTCAAGTCCGACAACGGTTACTACCGGGATAAGCGCATTCTTTAATGCATGACGGTAAACTACGATACGTTCTGTTAAACCTTTCGCACGGGCTGTACGGATATAGTCTTGACCAATTACCTCAAGCATAGACGAACGTGTCATTCGGGCAATGATGGCAGCTCCACCGGTTCCAAGAGTCACTACTGGTAAGACAATCTGTCTCCAGTCGTCTCCCCAACCAGATGGCCGCATTTTCAAGAACTCTAAAGACTCCGGCATCCAGTTTCCGATAGCGAACCACTGAATCAGAAGTAACCCGAACCAGAAGTTTGGCATTGAAAGACCGAATAACGCAATAATCATAACCGTAACATCGGTTAGCGTGTAATGGCGAACTGCAGAAATGATTCCCGCAATTAGCCCCAAGAATACTGCGAGTATAGTCGAATAAAAGGCGAGCTCGAAGGTCACCCAGAACCGCGCGGAGATTTCATCCATAACAGGTCGTCCTGAACGAATAGATGAACCAAGGTCTCCTTGTAATGCATTTCCTAAAAATGTTCCGTATTGAACAGGAATTGGATCATTTAAGCCAAGACGTTCACGGATGTTATCAACAGTTTGTTCAGACGCTCCCTCACCAGCAATGATTTTTGCTGGATCACCAGGTACGAGGTGCATTAACGAGAATACTAATATCGTTACCCCGAGCAGTACTGGAATGGTCTGAAGAAGTCTTCGGATAATATACTTAGTCAACGTTAGTCACCCCTATTTTTTCATTTTTGGATCTAATGCGTCACGAACTCCATCACCAAAGATATTGAACGCTAGTACTACAAGTACAATCATAAGTCCTGGGAATAATGCCACGTGGCCCGCTTCATACATGTATTGGCGACCTTCGTTTAGCATAGCTCCCCACTCTGGAGCTGGAGGCTGTGCACCAAGTCCTAAGAAGGCAAGTCCTGCACCTGTTAAAATTGCAGTTGCAATACGCAGGGATGCTTGAACAATAATTGGCGACATAACGTTCGGCAAAATATGCTTAAAGATAATCCGCAAATCGGATGCCCCTAATGCTCGCACAGCATCAATGTATTCTAATTTTTTCACAGACAAAGTAGATCCACGAACGATACGCGCAAAGGCTGGAACTGAGAAAATACCTACTGCGATAATTACATTTGTTAAACTTCCACCTAGTACAGCTACGATTGCTAAAGCTAGTAGGATACCAGGGAATGCAAGAAGGACATCCATCAAACGCATGATGATCGTATCAACTTTCCCTCCGTAATACCCTGAAACAATTCCTAAAACGACTCCAATTACTCCCCCAACAAATACTGATAAGAATCCTACATATAATGTAAGTTTCATACCAAATACGATTCGTGTGAAAATATCTCGTCCATAACTATCCGTGCCAAACCAGTGTTCAGCAGATGGGCCTTGAAGTTTGTTGGCAACACTTGTTTTGTTAGGTTGCATATCCGTGAAGGTTGAAATGATCCACGGACCGACAAATGCCATGACAATAAAAAATAGAATCATAATGCCCCCAATTAGAGCAGCTCTGTTTTTGGCAAGTCGACGCCAAAATTGCTTGAAGCTCTCAAGTTGCGGATTCACTTTTTTGGCTGTCACAGGATGATTCACTGTTTCCTCACTCATGAAGTTTACACCCTTTCTTATTTAACAATTCTGTCAAAAACGTAGACTAGCTTATTTTACAAGATTCACGCTTATATGACTAGTTTAGATTTATTGAAAAAAATGTACAAATCTCTATTATCAGAATATACAGAACAAAAATTTATTATATTAGGGAAAGCTTATTCTAAAAAGAAAGCGCGTACATTCGTTTTTCTAACTATTTTAATATAATTTAATCGCAATATATATGTATGATATTGGCAAGGAAATCATAAAAACATTATTTTTTTCATTTAACTAGAGCTATAAATCTACCCTTTTGATTGTCAAATTGGAATAAACTACCTTGTACCACAATTCAGAGTATGGTATATTATTTTTTGAATATTATGTTCACTTTAATATTCAAAACATTTAATGTATAGGGGGCAATTCACGTATGGCTATTAACAAAAAGTCACTTTTGTTCCTTCTGCTGACGCTTATGCTTGCACTAGTTCTTGCAGCTTGCGCAGGTGGTAGTAATAACGAAAACACTACTGAAGATCCAGCAGAAGAAACAGAAGGCACAGAAGGTACTGAAAATGCTGGAGCAGAAGGCGGCGACTTAATCCTTGCTGTATTATCAGATGCTTCTTCACTTGATCCTGCTGGTTCAAATGATGTTCCATCTTCAGTCGTTCAGGCAAACATCTATGAAACACTAGTTAACCGTGATGAGAACAACGAAATCGTACCAGGTCTTGCTGAGTCTTGGGAGCAAGTAGATGAAACTACTTGGTCATTCAAATTACGTGAAGGCGTTACTTTCCACGATGGTGAAGAGTTCAACGCTGAAGTTGTAAAAGCAAACTTGGATCGTATCCTTGATCCAGCTGTAGCTTCTCCACGTCTTTTCTTATTCGAAATGATTTCAAATGTTGAAGTTGTGAGTGACTACGAAGTAAACATTACTACTGAGTATCCATTCGCACCATTATTAGCTCACCTTTCACACAACGGTGGCGGTATGGTATCTCCAGCTTCTATTGAAGCAGATTATGAAGCATTAAATGGTGGTTCTGACCCAGGTTCTGTTATTTCAGAAAACCCAGTTGGAACTGGATTCTTCCAATTTGATTCTTGGACTCCTGGCTCAGAAATCAAACTTGTGAAGAATGAAAACTATTGGGGTGAAGATGGCGCGAAAGTAGATTCTGTAACATTCCGCGTTGTTCCAGATTCTCAAGTACGTGCAGCTGACCTTGAAACTGGAAACGTACACATTATCGATCCAGTTCAACCAAACGAAGTTGAGCGTATCAACAACTCTGGCGTTGCAACTGTAAATCAAAAAGCTTCTTCAAGCTTAGCTTACCTTGGATTCAATACAGAAAAAGAACCATTCAATGATCCATTAGTTCGTCAAGCAATCTCTAAAGCAATCGACCGCGAAGCAATCATCAGCGGTATCTATGATAACTACGGAATTCCAGCTATCGGGCCTCTAGCTCCTGGAATCTTTGGTTTCACTGAAGACATCGATGCTGTTGAGTACAACATGGATGAAGCACGTGCTCTTCTAGAAGAAGCAGGCATGGCTGATGGCTTCTCTACAACAATCTGGACGAACGATAACCCACAACGTCAAGCAATCGCTGTACTTGTTCAAGAAGCTCTAGCTGAATTGAATATCACAGTTGAAATTGAAGTTATGGAATTCGGTACGTACCTAGAGCAAACTGCTGCTGGTCAACACGATATGTTCATCCTAGGTTGGTCTAACCCAACTGGTGACGCTGACTACGGTATGTATGCATTGTTCCACTCTTCACAAAAAGGTAACCCAGGTAACCGTTCATTCTACGAGAACGCTGAAGTAGATGCGTTACTTGACCAAGGTCGCCAAGAACCAGATCCAGCAGCTCGTGAAGCGATCTATGCTGAAGTGGCTCAGCTCTTAACTGATGACGCTCCAATGGCATTCTTACTTCACACTGAGTATTTGACTGGTGTTTCTGATAACGTACAAGGTTTCGATATCGGTACTGATGGTATCTACCAATTACGTAACGTTACAATCAACGAGTAATCTAATTACTTGAAGAACCTCTTTCCACTTTGGTGGGAAGAGGTTTTTTTGTGTGACACTGAATATTTTTGAAAAAGCCCAGATCCACCTTACGATGCTTGCTCTAAAGATCAAAGGAAGATGGCATCGGTATGGTGGATGGTTTTTGAGAGAGCCAGATCCATCTTATGATGCTTGCTTTTCAAGATCAAAGGAAGATGGCATCGGTACGGGGGAGGGTTCTTGAAAGAACCAGATCCATCTTATGATGCTTGCTTTTCAAGATCAAAGGAAGATGGCATCGGTACGGGGGAGGGTTCTTTAAAGAGCCAGATCCATCTTACGATGCTTGTTCTAAAGATCAAATTAAAAAGGAAGAGGACAGGGGCCGCTCAATTCGAGCGGCCCCTGCGCGGTTCTTCTTAGTTTAACCTCCCACAATCATCTCCAGTTGGACCTGGCTGGTTCAAGTGCTTTCTTGCAGGAAAGGTGTGCCCTGCATCTTCTTCGAGTCGGCTCCGCCTCTAGTCTGTCTTTTACTAGAATTAGTGCGCACCACTTCAGAGTCGAGACTCGCTGCGCTAACGCGAGGCTCTAGTCATTTTCACAAGAAGCACTGTGTAGGACAGCGGGCATTCGATCACTGACAGACCAGATCTTATCAGAAATGCACTTGGAGATCTAAGGTCTTCCTAGAAACGCATTTTGTAATCAAGCATTTGCTAGAAAGAGGTCTTTGACATTTCAGGTCTTACTAGCAAGGGTTTTGTGACTGAGCGGGCGTTCTGGAGCAAATAATGTGTTTTCTAAGGCAAGTAACTTGATTTCTGCAACAAGTGACCCTTTTTCTGCAGCAAGTAAATCGATTTCTACACCCGAAGTCGTTTCATGGAAACTATTTTAGATGGAGAGTTAGTTGGATGCAGTCATTCCTGCAAGAAGGTCTTGTCTTGGACGGATGGGTCGTACTGGAGAGGGTCGGCGCGGGAAAAGATTATGTCTACTTTTTTGCACACAAAAAAGGCCACCCCTTGACGGGATGACCTTCTTCTCTGTTGCCCAGCGACGTCCTACTCTCACAGGGGGAGACCCCCAACTACCATCGGCGC
>NZ_JBGOBM010000010.1:0-103743 GCF_041475995.1 Chryseomicrobium imtechense
AAGTACAGCACCATTTCAGGAAAGTGCATCATAATACGTTCAAAGTACAGCAGAACCTCCTCATCCCAGCAGCAAATTACAAAAGTACATCACCATTTTGGAAAAGTGCATCACAATACGTTCAAAGTACAGCAGAACCTTCTCATCCCAGCAGCAAATCACAAAAGTACATCACCATTTTGGAAAAGTGCATCACTAAACAGTAAAAGTTGATCATTAAGTACCATGAACTGCCCAACGAACAAAAAACCATGAGCGATTTCGCTCATGGCACTCTACTCTTTCACTCGGTCTAACTGAATCATTTACTTAAACGTCTGCACCACAGTTCCTTTACCATCAGCCACGTGCACTACTGCATGGGCCCCGTTGATCAACGTCATCTGAGGAGGAACATGCCCACAATCGATATCGTAAACCACTGGCACTTGCAATTCTTGAGCTAATTCCTGATATACATCTTCCACAGTATAGTTCTCAACAGGTCCATTTGCAGGACTTCTTCCAAATAAAACTCCCGATGTATTATCAAACCAACCTGCAAGCTTCATTTGTACCAATGCACGCCGAAGATCCGTCGTTTCCATATCACAATTCTCAAAATACCAAAGGATTGGCTCATCGTTCAAAAATCTATTTTGGAAATTTGCAACGTCACCAAATGGAGTCCCAACACTATTACGGATAATATCGATGCAGCCTCCTAATAAACGACCTTCCATGTGAACGGCTTCGTCTGAAGTTGTCTTCCACTCAGTTGGCTCAGTTAAGTCATAAACACAAGGCGTCGGATTGGCATGATCCCACTTTAACTGATACTTCTCAGATGAATGTTGCGCAACCGACTCTCCATGCCTTGTCATCAACACTTGTTTCCACATCGCGGTCGTTTGATCTGAATACTCGCCTCGCAAATCAACAAGATTCACTCCATGTGCAGTCGCAATGCCTGTTTTCAAAGTTATCGTAAACAACAAGAGACTCGTGTCCGAATATCCAAGAACCCATTTTGCAGGCAGGACATCTATATCAATATGCTCGAGAATTTCAATGAGCAGCTCCCCTCCCCATGGCGGTAAAATCATATCAATTTCAGGATTTTGCATCATTGACGTGAACTCCGCAGCACGCTCTATAGCAGGTGCAGACTTTGCTTTATCTTGTGTCCAAGCCGTATCGCCGGTAATAAGGACATGCCCTTCTTTCTCAAAGCGTTCTTTTGCGGAATGGATCAGGTGATGAAGTTCTTTTTCAACACCAGATGATGGCGAAGTCACACCGATTGTGGCGTGATCGACTAAATTCGGATACTTGATCACTCGAATTCCTCCTTCAATGTTTTGCGATAATGAAAGTAACTTCTTACAACTTTAAAGAGAAGCAGCACCCAAAAGGCAGTCAATATCTGAAGCACTACATGTGAAAACGTGAGCGACTCATCTCTATCACTTGGAAGTGTAAAAATATCTGGTGATAGTCCGAACAACAAAATCGTCTTTCATGCGAAATCCCCCTGCTCCTCAGTCTGCTAGTAATTGATTTTTTTGAACAAAATAGCCTTTTGTAATCTTCCATGTCTGCCAAGTCCATAAAATTAAGAATAGGAATAAAAGTACTTGTAGAATGCTCATAAATGAAAGTTCGAACCAAGGCACATCAATCGCACGATTCAAAGTCAAATTAAGTACCATGAGTAAAATCAAGTAGACACTGATTCCCAGATGAAAGCGATAGGCTCTTTTTAAATTACGCAATCTCTCTTCATTTACATACGAGATCAAAGGCTTCTCCTCTTCATGGTCATAGGCCATCGACCAAATCGCGTAATGCATGAAACTGACTTTCGTACTAAAATGCAAGTGCCAGCCCATTTCTTTAAACGTAGAGAAATAGGACGATTTCACTTTATATTCAAACGTACATTGATAGGAGCGAAGTTCAGGTTCTTGTTCTACAAAAACAAAAATAACAGAATAGACCTTTGAAAGAATGAGACCTTCGCACGCCTTTCGTTCAAGCCGCTTCTCTAACTGCGGAAGATCATAAAACCAGCCTAGATAAATTCGGTAATGCTTCTTCTGGCCACGAATCGCATCTGCTCCCATTCCCATCTCTCGCTTTTGGAAGTTAAGGTGTTTTCTGATCAAGTAGAAACATCCGATTAATAGAGCCGTATCTGTAAATAAGATGGTAAAAGGCAGCCAATTGAACATGCTCTCTCCCACTACCATGCCCGCTATGAAAATCGGAGACGTCGTTACTAAATGCATCCAAACTAAAAATATCCATACATATAAATGGCGCTGTGTACGTTGGAGCAACTCGTCACGCACCGGATACAACGTAGGATTTTCAGCCGACAAAATCGTCCATTCCTTCTCCTGGACATCCGCAGCCCATCCTTTTTCCTCTAAGCGCGAAAGGCCTAAAGTGGTTTTTTTATTTCGATTGAGGCGATATACGCGTTGGGCAGGTTGTTGTTGTTCAAATGTAAACATGCGTGTCCAGCGATTCATGGCTACGAGCCGTTTCCCATCTGACGCTTTTTCTGCGAGCCAGCTTTCTGTTTGTTCGATTCGATAACTCCACAGTGGTCGAAATGTCTTCATTCAAACTCCCCCTTATACCGCTCTTTGTTGGCATGGAGTTCATCCAATCTGTCGAACTCCAATTGCAAAATCTGCTTGCCGATATCCGTCACTTCATAAATCGTCTTGCGTTTTTCATCCGCATATACTGTAATCATGTCGTCATCCTGCATCTTTGTCAGCGTCCCGTAAATCGTTCCGGACCCGAGCTTGAGGCGCCCAGAAGTCATCTCTTCTACTTGTTTGATGATCCCGTAACCATGCCGAGGTTCTGTCAAAGCAAGCAAAATATAAAATGCTGACTCTGTCATAGGTAAGTATCGTTTCACCCGTTTATCCATTTTATTGCCTACCTTCACTATGTCGTATCTCGACTATATCACGACGCGACATAATGAGGCAACCTTTTTTTGTAAATAGAAAAAAGCCCACAAATAATTTGTGGACTCTCGCTCATTACTTCACAACCAAAACTGGCGCCTTTACACGTTTCACAACTTTATGACTCACACTACCTAATACCATTTCTTCTAGGGAGTTTAGGCCTCTACTACCGATTATGACCAAATCAACATTTTGGCTATTTGCATAGTCGACAAGTGTTGGACCAGGATCACCATGTAAGACTTTCACCTCATACACTATCTTTTCACGCTGCAATAATTCTTCAATCACACGCACCTTTTGGCGTCTCTCATAATCAAGGGACTCTCGACTTTCTGCGTGCAAAACATCTTGCTTCGCTTTTGCAAAGTCAGCTACCACTACCACTTCGATTAATTCTGCCCCTTGCCTAGCCATCAGTAATGCATGTTGCGCAGCACGAACAGAATTCTCCGAGCCATCAGCTGCTAAAACAATATGTTTATACATATGCGACATCTCCTTTGATTAATGTGTCGACAACTTAGCACTCGCTTGGTCATAAATCGCAAGTTTCTCTACTATCTTCCGACTTGAAGCATTTAATCCTTTTAACACAACTTCATTTTGATTCTGACGAAGCTTCATCACTACTTTATCGATTGCACCAACTGCTGAATCGTCCCATACATGGGATTCCGTGAAATCGATGTAGATAGTTCTTTCGCGTTCCGTCAAATCAATCCCTGCTACAAAATCTTCAACAGATGCAAAAAATAACTGACCTCGAACTGAATAGTGAATGTCTTCTCCTGATAATGCTTTCTCAACTTGTAACTTCGAGATCTTCGCCACGAAAAAGATGGCACTTAAGAGTACCCCTGCGAAAACACCTTTTGATAAATCATGTGTAATCACGACAATCCCTACTGTCGCAACCATAACAATCGCATCTGTACGTGGTGCTTTTTTCAGATATGTGAAGGAACCCCAATCAAATGTACCAATCGATACCATAATCATTATTCCAACAAGCACTGGCATAGGAATCTGCACGACAAGATCTCCTACTACGATAATCAAGAACATCAAAAGTGCTCCAGCAACAAATGTCGAAAGCCGGCCGCGCCCTCCACTTTTTACGTTTATAACGGATTGGCCGATCATCGCACAGCCCGCCATACCCCCAAAGAAACCTGTCACGAAGTTGGCAATTCCTTGTCCACGGGACTCTTTATTTTTATCGCTTCCCGTATCTGTCATATCATCAACAATTTGAGCTGTTAATAGAGACTCTAACAATCCAACTATTGAAAGTGCGAGTGCATACGGAAAAATGATTTGAAGTGTCTCAAATGTATATGGAACGTCTGGAATAAAGAAGCTCGGAAGTGTTTGAGAAATGTTCCCGAGATCCCCAACTGTTCGAAGCTCGATACTAGAGAAAATCACCAGTGCAGTCAAAGCCACAATAGCAATCAGCGATGCGGGAATCGCTGTAAAGAAGCGCGGCAAGATGTATACGATTGCTAAAGTAATAGCCACAAATACGTATGTCATTGTGCTAATCCCTAAAAAGTGTGGCACTTGTGCCATAAATATTAAGATGGCTAATGCATTCACAAATCCAATCATCACCGCACGTGGGACAAAACGCATCACCTTCGCCACTTTAAAGACACCAAATAGAATCTGTATGATACCTGTTAAAATCGTCGCTGCTAATAAATAATCTAATCCATAGTCGCGAACTAGTGGTACCATCAATAGCGCCATTGCACCAGTCGCAGCTGAAATCATTCCCGGTCTGCCCCCGACAAATGCGATAATCACTGCTATACTAAAAGATGCGTAAAGCCCCACCATAGGGTCTACACCTGCAATAATTGAAAATGCAATAGCCTCTGGAATTAAGGCAAGTGCCACGACAATTCCAGCTAAAATATCGGCTCGGACGTTTCCGAACCATTCTTGTTTTAATTTTGTAATCACGTTCTACACCTCTTCATGTTTCAAATGCTTGAATCAGTGTAGCATTTGTAGTTCCAAAAAGGAACCCTTTTGAAACACAAAGATTCACTTCTGAAAGGATGACTCATATGAAATACGGCTATATTCGTTCACTTCCCGGTGAAGAAGACATTTCTCAACAATTAGCTCTACTTTCAACTATCCAAATTGACCAGCTCTTCACAGAGGAATCGTATCGTCTCAACGATCAACTTGCCGAGATGATTGACCTGTTAGAAGAAGGAGATCAGGTCTATACAAGCTCGTTGACAACATTCGCACAATCTCTAAACCAATTACGTGCATTACTTGAAACGTTTACAAAGAAAAAAGTGTCTCTTCACTTTGTAACGGAAAGTATCCAAATCGACCGATCACTTACCCACTCATTCAGTGAAATCGTTCACTTACTTGCTCTCTTCCAAACAGAATCGACTAGCCTCATGACAAAGGCCGCAATGGAAGAAGCAAAAGAGCGAGGTGTTGCCACGGGTCGGCCTCGAAAAAAAGACGCCAATGTGAACCGAGCAATTGAACTTTACACAAGTGGTGAGTACACACTTAAGCAAATCAAAGAAATGACCAACATCAGTAAATCTACACTGTACCGTTATTTGAATGAAGACTATTAAAAAAAGAGAGGCCGCGGCCTCTCTTTTCCTTATCCTTCTAAAACAGTTTCAGCGATATTGACAGAGTGATCTCCGATTCGCTCCAAATTGCTGACGATATCGGTAAATACAATTCCTGCTGCACCCGTGCAAGCACCTTCGTTCACACGCACGATGTGATTCTTACGAAGGACACGTTCCATACGGTCGATTTCATTCTCTTTCTCAACGACACCACGGGCCTCTTCTTTACTATGAATCTCAATCGAGCGGATTGACTGGCGGAATGTTGTACGCACCAATTCAAACATCTCTTCGATTTCAGCATCTGCTGTCTCTGTAAAGTCGAGTTTTTTCGACTTTTTATAGTCTGTTAATTCCATGATATTTTCCATATGATCTCCGATTCGTTCGATATCTCGAATCGTATTAAGTAGCACCTGATGAAGCTCCGAATCCTGCTTTGAAAGCGGCTGAGACGAGAGTTTGATCAAATAATCTGAGATAGTTTGATCCAAGTTGTTAATCGCTAATTCATATTGAACGATGTAATCCCGATGAGACGTTTTCTTCGTTTTAAAGTATGCAATCGTCTCCTCAAGTCCCTGCTCTGCAAGCTCTGCCATGCGCAATACTTCCTTCTGCGCTTGACCAACTGCAATCGACGGAGATTGAGAAATGAATTTTTCATCCAAATGCTCTACTTTATGACTGACCACTTTCTGTTCACCTGGTATTGCTTTGACAACTATCCAAGCAAGTACCGCTACAAACGGAAGTTGAATCAAAGCGTTTGAGATGTTGAATATACCGTGTGCAAAGGCAATTGTCATTTCAGGGTTTAGATCTAATCGACCTTGCAAGAACTGCACAAGTGCTGTGAATGGACTCAATAAGATCAATACAATGACCGTTCCGATGACGTTAAAGATAACATGGACAAGAGCGGCACGTTTTGCTGTAATCGATGCGCCAAGTGCTGCTAATACTGCTGTAATCGTCGTCCCGATATTATCTCCAAACAAGACGGGTAGTGCTGCATCGAGCGTCATTGCTCCTTGTGCAAACAACGTCTGGAGTAATCCAATAGCTGCTGACGAACTTTGAATCGTCATTGTAAAGATAGTCCCAATTAACACACCTAATAATGGATTGTCACTCATAGATATCGTTAGGTCTTGGAAAATCTGTGCATCGCGAAGTGGATACAAGCCATCACTCATGAAGTTCAATCCTAAGAATAAGGCACCAAATCCTAAAATAGCACGGCCTACATTTCGAATCTTTTCAGACTTCAAGAAGAAGATCATAAAGCTTCCGAGCGCTACAATTGGAAGAGCATATTCTGAGATATTGATTCCGATAATAAATGCTGTTGCCGTCGTCCCAATGTTCGCTCCAATGATGACACCAATCGCTTGACGGAGCGTCATAAATCCGGCGTTAACAAGTCCAATCGTCAAGACAGTCGTCCCTGTACTTGTTTGAAGTAAAATCGTCACAAAAATACCAGCGAGCATACCTTTTATCGGGTTTGTAGTAAACCGGTCCAACATATTGCGAAGACCATCACCAGCTATCTTTTGTAGATTGTCTCCTAGAAACTTAATTCCAAAAAGAAAAATCCCCAAACCACCTAGAAAATAAAAAATCACTTCTTGCGTACTCATTGTCGCCTCCTAAGAATAAGTAAAAACTTATATTAACAACAAATGGAAAGCCGAGAGAACTCTCTCGGCTACTGTTTAGTTTCCTGTTTTCGCAAATTCTTCAATGCGCTCGCCAATCGCGTCACGCACATCTTGGAAAACGGCCCATACTTCTTCGTCCGTCCCTGTCGCTTTCGCAGGATCTGGGAATCCCCAGTGCTCACGGCGAACAGATGGTGGAGTCATCGGGCACTTATCTGCTGCGTCCCCGCATAGTGTAACAGCAATTGTTGCACGGTTCAACAAATCTGGGTCAATGATATCAGAAGTGTGTGTCGAAATATCGACGCCCACCTCTTCCATTGCTTTGATTGCCTTAGGATTCACACCATGTGCTTCTATTCCTGCGCTGTATACTTCCCATTCACTGCTATCTAAATACTTCTTTGCCCAACCGTCGGCCATCTGGCTGCGGCATGAATTTCCTGTACATAAAAAGTAGATGATTTTCTTTTCCATCTTGAACACTCCTCTTAGTAGATGATTAGTAACCAAATATAAAGTCCAACTAGTGTTATGAATAGCGTTGGAATCGTTAGAATGATTCCGACTTTAAAGTAAGTACCCCAAGAGATTTTGACACCTTTCAAGCTCAACACGTGCAACCACAATAATGTCGCAAGAGAACCGATTGGTGTGATTTTTGGTCCTAAATCCGAACCAATCACATTTGCGTAGATCAATGCTTCGCGCACAATTCCAGTTGTGTTCGTGTCTGCGATCGCGAGTGCATCAATCATTACAGTTGGCATGTTGTTCATAACAGACGATAAAATCGCAGCGATGAAGCCCATTCCGATTGTCGCAGCAAATAGTCCTTGGTCAGCTGTCCACTGAATCACATCCGTCAAAACAGCCGTTAATCCTGCATTACGTAGACCATAGACAACTACATACATTCCGATCGAGAAGAATACGATAGCCCATGGTGCACCTTTAATAACAGCTTTTGTATGAACTGCTGGACTGCGGCGCGCCAGGATCAAGAAAACTATAGCTATAGTTCCTGCTACAAACGAAACAGGAATGTGTAATGGCTCACTAGCAAAGTATCCAACAAGTAATACGGCAAGCACTACCCATGAGATGCGAAACATGCGGTGATCTTTGATAGCCTCAACTGGTTGTTTGAGATCTGACATATTGTAGTTCTTTGGCAAATCTTTTCGGAAGAACAAGTACAGTACGAGAATACTCGCACCCAATGAGAAAAAGTTCGGAACAATCATGCGGCTTGCGTATTCAATAAAACCAATGCCAAAGAAATCTGCTGATACAATGTTTACCAAGTTACTGATGACGAGTGGTAGTGATGTCGTATCTGCAATAAATCCACTTGCCATAATAAATGGAAAAATCATCTTTTCTTCAAATTTCAAATTTCGGACCATCGCAAGAACAATTGGAGTCAAAATAAGCGCTGCCCCATCATTCGCAAATAACGCTGCAACAACGGCACCAAGAAGAATTACATAAATGAACATACGCAGACCATTTCCGCCTGCTATGCGGGCCATATGTAACGCTGCCCATTCAAAGAATCCGATTTCATCTAGAATGAGCGAAATCAAAATTAATGCAACAAAGGTAAGTGTTGCATTCCATACAATAGAAGTTACATCTTGGACATCGCCAAAATCAACGACTCCAACAAGTAAAGCAAGGATGGCTCCAACAGTTGCGGACCACCCGATGGACAACCCTTTTGGTTGCCAAATAACAAAAAGCAGCGTCACCAAGAAGATGAGCGCTGCAGCAATGGCTAAAAACACGGATAGGCTCCTCTCTAATTACAGCTAACGCGTAACCCTTTTTTCGTTAGTTCATCGAGGCGAGCGGATTGGCTAGATACTGCGTCTAATACAGTTTCAAGCATCTCTGCATGAGGATAGTCTGGATTAAGAGAATAGAAAATCCAGTGGCCGTTTCGCTTCTCGTGAACGAGCCCTCCATCTTTTAACTTTTTCAAATGTTGACTAATGGCCGGTTGGCTGATGTCGAACATTTCCACGAACTCACACACACAACATTGTGCTGTTTGCATAACCTTTAACATCGTAAGGCGAGTTGGATCGCTGATCAGTTTTAGAAGTTGGGACATATGGTCAATCGATAACTGATGGTGAATTGTTTGCATAGGTAAAACCTCCATCTAAAGAAATTATATAATCATATACTTATATTAGTCAACACTTATTTGAATAGTGATTGATTCCCTATCATAATGCTCTTATTATATGAAATTATCAAGTCCCAAATTTACGTTTTATATATATAAGAAGGAAATGTGACAAAATGCGTCACTATTCTATAAAAAAGTCGCCCACTGTGGAGTAGTGAGCGACCTTTTGTTTAGTTCTTTACTTTACGTAATTTCTCTAATACCACTTGCACATCGTACCCTACTTGGAAATCGTAGAGCTCGGCTGGTTGACCGTCTACCGCTGCTACAAATGCATCTAGAAGTTCATCTACACGAACGTTGTCTTCAAGTGGATACGATGTCATGTCTTCACCGATTTTACCCACTGTGAGATTGGAATAGTTCGAGAGTTTTACAGTCCCTTCTGTGCCGTACGCAGATAACTCGATGTCTTGACTATATGTACCGGCTGTTCCCGCAATCCCGTTAAAGTAGATTTTTGCTCCAGAAGCCAGTTGCATCGTCGCGACAATCCCTGTTTCCGATAGAGTGGGATCTTCGGGAAGTTCTAAATCGGAAGTAACCTCTGTGATAGGTCCAAATGTACGCAAAATCTGTTGAACGAGGTGACCTGCAACTTCAAAGACAAATCCACCTTGCTCACGTGTGCTGATCCAACTATTTTGCTGACGAGGACGCGGCCAATTCGGAAATTCCATGCGAAGCTCTACGCGGCGTAATTTCCCTACGTAGTTTTCATGCATCAATTTTTCAAATTGACGTGTCCCCTCTTCAAAATTCAGTGGGAAGTTCATCGCACTCACGACGCCTTTTTGTTGCGCGAGTTTCAATAGGTTCGCTGCTTCCTCTACAGAATTGGCAAGCGGCTTTTCACATAAAATATGTAGTCCTTTTTGAAGTACAGCAGTTGCTATTTCATGATGCCACTTTGGAGGAACTGCCACATACACGATATCGAGTTCTTCAGTGTCTAACAGCTCTTGATGCGAAGTATAGGCTGTTGTTTGGAAGTTTTCTGCTAAAAATTGAACGCGTTCTTTATTTACATCACATATACCGTTTATTTGTAAACGAGGATGATTCATAAAACTGTTCATCATACGCTCTGCCATCATCCCTGTTCCGATGACGCCAATCTTTAGTTGCTTTGTCATAGAGAATCGTTCCCCTTCCTAAAGTTTCTTCACGAATTCAGATTTTAATTTCATTGCTCCAAAGCCATCAATTTTACAGTCGATGTTGTGATCCCCTTCCACTAATCGAATGGATTTAACCTTGGTCCCTTGCTTTAAAGTGGACGAGCTTCCTTTTACTTTCAGATCTTTGATGACCGTCACAGCGTCTCCATCTGTCAACAAATTTCCGTTCGCGTCTTTTGCGATGATGGATGTTTCAGTATTCTCAGTCGTTTGAGTAGCTGGCCATTCATGCGCACATTCTGGGCAGACAAGTAAATCCCCATCTTCGTATGTATAGGGTGATTGGCACTGGGGACAGGCAGGAAGTTGCGTTGTCATGATGTGTAGACTCCTTTTTATTTCGTTTTCCTAAGTGTAGCACACCGAGTGGTTGGCGGGGAGTCGTCAATGTCTGCGTAACCCCCCACCCACAAAAAAAGAGCCGCAAAAGCGGCCCAATTCGTCTTTTATGCTTGTAAAGCTTGCTCTAAATCTTCTAAAAGGTCCTCAACGTCTTCAATTCCGACACTGATACGAACCAGTCCGTCGACAATTCCAAGTTCCGCGCGACGTTCTGCTGGAATCGACGCGTGGGTCATGCGAGCTGGAACAGAAATCAAACTCTCTACTGCGCCAAGGCTCTCTGCTAACGTGAAATAGCGGAGTTTTGCTAACACTTCATCTGCTTTTTCAGCAGAGCCGACATCAAACGAAATCATGCCGCCAAAACCACGTGATTGTCCGGCCATCGTCTCGCGGCCCGGATGAGCTGCTAAGCCAGGATAATAGACTTTGCCTACTTTTTCGTGCGCATCAAGGTACTCTGCGATTTTTTGAGCGCTCGTGATGTGTTCTTCCATACGTAGACCTAGTGTCTTGATTCCGCGAATCAATAACCAAGAATCTTGTGGCCCCAAAATAGCACCAACCGAGTTTTGTACGAAATGCATATCTTGTGCAAGCTCTGGTGTATTTACAACGACTAATCCTGCGACGACATCACTGTGACCGCCGAGATACTTTGTCGCGCTATGCAATACAATGTCTGCTCCAAGTTCGAGCGGCTTCTGCAAGTAAGGTGTCATAAATGTATTGTCGACAATCGTCACTAAATCTTTTGATTTCGCAAGTTCTGTCAACGCACGCACATCAGAAACTTTCAATAACGGATTCGTCGGTGTCTCGATGAATAAAGCTTTTGTATTCGGCTTGATGGCTGCTTCCACGTCTTCCAAAGAAGATGTATCCACAAAGGTTACATCTAAACCAAAACGGTTCAACACTTTCGTCAACACGCGGTAAGTCCCACCGTACACATCATCCGTTGCCACGATATGGTCACCTGAGGAGAACAACATCATCACCGATGTGATGGCTGCCATCCCTGAACCAAATGCAAATCCTGCGTGTCCGCTCTCTAAATCTTTGATTAACTCTTCTAAAGCATGGCGCGTCGGGTTGCCTGTTCGTGAATACTCATAGCCATTGAACTTGCCAACTGCTTCTTGCTTATACGTGCTCACTTGATAAATTGGTGTGGAAACCGCTCCAGTCGTAGCGTCTCCTACGATTCCTGCATGGATCAACTTCGTTTTTTCACGCATGTGAATCCTCCTCTTTCCATACTTCATATACATCTTTACTTAAATACCTCTCACTCGAATCGGCAAACACGGTCGCAATCACACTGCCTTCGGGAAGTGTTTCAGCTTCTTTCAAAGCGGCAGCAAACGCAGCTCCTGCTGAAGATCCCACAAGCAATCCTTCTTGCTTTGCCAGTTCACGCATCCAGTAGAATGCTTCCTTGTCCGTGATGGTATGAATGCCTTCCATATACTCTTCTTTCATGAAAGGTGGCAAAAATTCCATGCCAATACCTTCTGTGTCATGGGGACCACTTTCTCCGCCGTTCAGTATGGAACCCTCTGGCTCTACAATCACCGTGCGAATCGTCGAATCTTGCTGCTTCAAGTAAGTTGCAACGCCCATAAACGTTCCACCTGACCCACCACCAGCTACGAACGCGTTGATTTTACCATCAAGCGCCTCATAAATTTCTGGCCCCATTGTATCGATATACGCTGCTGGGTTTGCTGGATTTTCGAACTGTCCTGGGACAAAACTCCCTGGAATTTCTGACGCCAGCGCATGTGCTTTGGCAATAGCGCCTTTCATTCCTTCTGAAGTCGGTGTGTTTACAAGTTCGGCTCCAAGTGCCTTCATCAATTTTTGCTTTTCAATGCTGAATTTTTCAGGAACGACACAGATGACACGAAATCCTCTTCCGATTGCCGCAAGTGCCAACCCAATCCCTGTGTTTCCTGCTGTCGGTTCGATAACCGTTCCACCAGGTGTTAACTTTCCACGTTGTTCCGCATCACGCAATAAGGCAATGCCAAGACGGTCCTTGACACTGCCTCCCGGATTCATATATTCCAGCTTTGCCACGATGCGACAGTTGTTGGGAACGGCAATTTGTGAAATCTCAAAGAGCGGTGTATTCCCAATCAATTGGTGCACGTGTGTGTAAATCATGCCTCTTCGCCATCCTTAAAAACGATGTGCCATGTATCTTTTTTCGCTAACATGTCCCGTGCAATCTCTTGCGCGCCTTCTAATGAATGATTCGCTGCCCAGCCGCACTGAACGACGTTGCATGCAGGTACTTCCGTTGCTTTCAACACATCTTCCAGTGTGTTCTCAAGAATCGTCAATACTTCATCATAGTTATCATGGTTAATTACAGATAGGTAAAATCCTGTTTGACATCCCATCGGACTTAAGTCGACCACTTTGTCTGTATGATTGCGGATATTTTCAGCCATCAAGTGCTCTAAAGAGTGAAGACCCTTCATTTCCATGAATTCTTCATTCGGCTGTTTGAAACGAATATCGTATTTCAGAACTGTATCGCCTGCTTGACCTGACTTTGTCCCCGCAAGACGCACGTAAGGCGCATCGACTTTCGTGTGATCTAAATTAAAGCTTTCTACATTCATTTGTTTCATTGTGTAGTTCCTCCTTTAGTGGCATCCATGAGCCAAACGTAATCGTTCATCTGCGTGAACGTCACGCCAAAGCCCGCTTGTTCAAATAAGCTCGTGAGCACTGGAATCGTTGTGTAATACTCACGCTCCAAGTCTTCAGCAACCGCTACATAGCCTCGTGCCTTCTCTTTTAAAATCTGCGCTTGTTTTGCGTCTTCCGAAGAAAACACCGTGTCTGCAAAGACCACTTTTCCACCGACTGGCAGCAGTTCAGCATAGCGTTTAAGTGCTTCGCCTTTTTCAGCATCCGTTAAGTGATGAAACACGTAACTGCTGATGAAGCCGTCTACTTGGCCTTCGGGAGTCACAAATTCTAAAAGGTCTCCCTCTTGCGCTTCAAGTTGTGGAAAACGATTTTGAAAGAGTGCGCGCATCTTATCATGAGGTTCTACTGGTAGTACTTCGACACCCTTCTCTAAAACCCTTTTTGTTAAATTGCCTGTCCCAGGTCCAAATTCAATTACAGTGCCGTGTACACGCTGTGCAACAGCTTCTAAAATTTCTTCATATCGGAAAAATACATCCGCATACTGTGGATCTTGTCCACTCACACTTGCATCGTATTGGTCAGCCCATTCATCAAAAATGTGTAAAAATTCTTTCCCCATGTTCGTGCTCCCCACCCTAAATATAATTATTCCTAGTTGAATACTATGAATATTTATATCATATGTTGTTGAAATTTAAAAGTGAAACGTATGGAAAACAAAAAACTCACGAACGGTGAAGTTCGTGAGTTCCTATCAGGAGTAAAGTGCTCCATTGTAAATCTCGTCGCCAGCCTTGTCCGCAAGCTCCGGAATCCACAAACGAGCATAGTCCCCTTTTCCATCGTAATCAAGCCCCTGTTTCGTCACATTGAATTTACGACCGACGCGCGGGTCGTTTCCAACACCTGCGACATACATCCAATTGCCATAATTACTAGCAGTATCGTAATCAATGAGCCAAGATTCAAACCAAGCAGCGCCTAAACGCCAATCTAAATTTAGATCATGGACAAAATAACTCGCTGCGTTCTGACGACAGCGGTTGGACATAAAACCTGTAGCCTTCAGTTCGCGCATAGCAGCATCCACTAATGGAGCTCCGGTTCTTCCTTCTGCCCATTTCGCAAAGTCAAGAGGATCACGCCGCGTAGAGATTCGACGTCCGTTCAATCCTCGGCTACTGAAGATTTTCTCCTTGAACTTTCGGTGGACAAGTTTGAAGTAGTCTCGCCAAAGCAATTCAAACACGACCCAGTACGTACTTTGGTTAGCGCTATATTCTCGTTCATACCTCTTGATATGCCAGTAAATCATTCGAGGTGATAAGCATCCAAGTGCTAAATAAGGTGATAGCTTTGTAGAGTCGTTCCATGCCATCAACCCGTTGCGTGTTTCTTTGTACGTATCAATCGCTCGTGTTCCAAACGTAAAGTCATAGAGTCTAGCGAGTCCTGCTTTGGTTCCACCCTTAAAGCCATCTGGAGGAGGCTGTACCCAATTTTCTTTAGAATGGTGATCGGGCTTTGTGAAATGTGCAATCGGTGGATATGCCGGATGCACCTGTAGCTGATTCTCGACCATCTTTCGAAATGGAGTAAAGGTTTTTGGTAACTCTTCTAGTGCAAACGGTAAGTCATCTGGATGGATTAAATGGTCACCAATGAACGATTCGATTTCAACGTCAGGAAGTGCTGCGCGAACTTGTTGTTCGGACTCTCGTTCCTCTGTACCTACGCTGTCATGGAAATACAACTTATTGACATGATGAAGTTTTGCATAGTTCTTCAACTCTACTCCACTTTCACCATGAAGTTTGTCCAAAGGAATTCCAGCTTCCTGCAATTGACTCTTTAAATCATCTAGACTTTCACGAATAAACTCCGCGCGAAACGAGCGCTGTTTTGGAAATCCATACTCATTTTTTTGTTGAAAGCGTGGTTCATGACAGTACACTGCACGAACTGGTTGTCTTGTGGACACTGCTTTCAGCAAAGGTTCATGATCTGATGTGCGCAGATCGGTACGAAACCATACAACCGTTGTAGACATGTCAATCCCTCGCTTCCAGTTAACGTTTTACAAACTTTATACAGTAATTATACAATAGAAATATCAGAATGTCATTTATTAGTTGAAATCTTAAATAGGGTTGAAGAAAGACCTGCAGAGTAAATTTATTCCCTTTGCAGGTCTTTTTCGTGCACTCTCCCAAGTTCCTCCAATCTTAAGAATTTCTTCAGAAAGTCAGTACCTTTTTCCTAAGAAATGCTTCGTATACTGAAACTATATCAGAAAGGACGTGTCTACATGATTACGATTCAAGACTTGAATCATACATTCAAAATCGGGAAAAAAGGCCAAGAAAAAAGCGTTCCAGTTCTTCGAGATGTCAATTTAGAAATAAAAAAAGGTGAGATTGTAGCTATTCTAGGCAAGAGCGGCTCTGGAAAGTCTACTTTACTCAATCTGGTTGCTGGTTTTATGAACCCAGAGTCAGGTTCTATTCAAGTGACCGGTGAAGAACTGGTCGGTAAAACAGAAGCTGAAAAAGCGAAGTTCCGCTTGCAAAATTATGGGTTCATTTTTCAAAGCTTTCAATTGATGCCTGGACTCACGGCATTCGAAAATATCGAACTTCCTCTAAAACTTCAGGGCGTGGCAAAGCCACAGCGATTAATACGGGTGAAAGAACTGCTGCAGCAAGTTGGATTGACAGAAGTCAGTGACCATTATCCGAACGAACTTTCTGGAGGTCAGCAACAACGCGTCAGTATCGCCCGTGCACTAATTGGTCGTCCGTCTATCTTACTGGCCGATGAACCGACAGGGAGCTTGGATTCTGAAACTGAACAAGAAATTCTACAGCTTATCCAATTGCTGAATGCCCACTATGGCATCACATTTGTCATCATTACACACGATGAAGAAGTAGCTCGCTCTGCACATCGCCAGTACCGTATGCATGACGGCGCAATCCAGGAGGAATTGACCTATGTTAGCTAAAGATCAACGCGAGTTTATCTCGCAACATATGAAACGAAACAAACTTCGCGTCTTCATGACGATTTTAGCAGCGGCAATGGGTTGTGCATTTTTGATTATCATTGCGTCTGTCGGCTTCGGATTACATAAAACAATTCAAGACGAAGTGTTGTCGAGTCGCATCGTCACAGAAGTAGAACTATTTGGCAAAGAAAATGGAGGCACCGTTACTCCAGAAGAACTTGCGGCGATTCAGAAGATGGAGAATGTCAAAACAGTTGTAGAGCGCATTAATGTTCCAGGTTCACCTGTTGTCAATTTAGATGGGAAAGAGGGCTATGGACAACTTGTTTATACAGATTTAGAATCTGAACAAGCAGCCAACCTAGCCTTGTTTGATGGGGAGATGCCGAATGACTCCACAGAAGTTGTGGTCGGCTATCACTTTGCGGGTAACTTTTTAACAGATGAACAACATGAAGAACTTGAAAATGCTGAAAATTATCTTGAAAAACAAGAAGAGCTTGCGAAACCGATTCGAGATGAACTAATTGGTAAGACGATTTCAATCGACATCACAGATTATGAGACGGAAGAAGTCGTTTCCACACAGACCTATACGATTACTGGTATTGCCAAAAAGCCAGGAAAAGATTGGGCGTATGATGACAAAATCTATGCAGATACCTCAAAAAGCGCGGAAGTACTCACTGCGTTTGGTATCGAATCCCCAGATAAATCAATCACGGTTCATGCCACAGACTTTCAACATGTAGCGGACTTAACAGAATCGTTAAAAGGGGAAGGGTTCCTCGTCTACTCTGTTACAGAGGAACTGGGTCAAATGAATATGCTGTTTACAGTAATTCAGATTGGTTTAGTTATTGTGGGCACAGTTGCTGTACTCATTGCCTCTATCGGAATCTTTAATACCATGACAATGGCCGTTACAGAACGCACACGTGAAATTGGGATTATGAAAGCTATCGGTGCACAACCAAGGCTCATCCAGCGCCTCTTCCTCATGGAAAGCACTGCAATTGGTTTGATTGGTACATGTATAGCAGTCGCTGTCTCATATGGCATGAGTTTACTAGTGAACATAATTGTTCCGATGATTGTATTTAGTTCTGTTGGAGAAGAAGCGCCAACCGACATGACCATCACGGTTTCTTATATTCCTTGGCAGCTCGTAGTGGTTGCTGCACTCATCAGTATTGGTGTTGCCGTATTGTCCGGCTGGCGTCCAGCACGTAATGCCACACAGATTGATGTTATTCAAGCACTAAAAGAATCCTAACTATTACAAAACGCCTGAGCTAGCGCTCAGGCGTTTAGTCTTTACGAAATACCCACGCACGTTGGACGATAAATCCAAAGATGAAGAGCACGCTGTCTACTAGTACTTTCAACACTACTTCTCCTCGCCCTAGCCATTCCGTATAAAGTAAGTGCACGGACCCAGCTGAGGCAGCCATAATAAATGCTGCGAGCAAGTAATAGCGAACGAATGACTTACTTGATCCTTGACCGAATACTTTATGTCGATTCACAAAATAATTAAAGAGGCTGGATAAAATGCGTGCAGCGATTGTCGCAAAGATGATGAACATCTGAGGAGAGTCTTCTTTCCACAAATAGATAAATAATGAATAAAAACCGAGGTCGAGCGCAAATGAAGCTCCACCTGACATTCCATAAAACAAGAAGATTTTATAAATATGAAATGAATCACGCAATGGATGAAAATGAGACGATTTATTTTCATCTAAATATACTGTTTCAATCTCCACTTCCTCAATAGGGATCTCATTTCGCTTCAAAGATCCGAGGACGTTCATCTCGTATTCGAATCGCTCTCCTTTGATTTCAAGCATCAAAGGTAAATGTTGAATCGGCAACCCACGAAGCCCCGTTTGTGTATCCGTTAAGACTGTCCCTGTAGATAATCGAAACAACAAACGTGTAAATCGATTGCCAAACCGACTTCGAAACGGCACATCCTTTTGAGTGAAGTCTCGTGCACCAAGTATTACTGCATCAGGTGTTTCGCGCATTTGTTCAGCGACTTTTTGCATATCTGATAGTAGATGTTGACCGTCCGCATCAATTGTAATGACACCGTCTACTGGAATATCTTCATTCAATATGTAATGAAAAGCCGTCTTTAAAGCTCGTCCTTTGCCTTGATTTTTCGCATGATGCAAGACCGTCACTTCTTTAAAAGTTTTCAATTTTGTGAAGAAGGATGCATACTCCTCTTCTCCCCCATCATCAACCACGATAATGCGAGAGAACTGCGAAGCAATCAGTTCATCGATGACCGCACGGCACTTGTCATCTGGTTTATACGAAGGAATCACAATCGCAAGTTCCATAGGTCACCTCTTTTCTACTGCTACTCCACTTCTTTACCCTTCCTTTGAGAAATCTAATACTGCAATTGGTTCATTTTTGTGTAAATGCTTCCCTATACACTCCACAATCGATTTCATTACTAAGTACTTCGCTTCTCACCCTTTACTATCCTTCTTTTTTTCCTACTGCACTTGCACAGAATTTTTATGTCTGCTATGATGAGGGCGAAAAAGAACTACATACCGACAACCTGCACTAGGGGTGCCCAAATTGGCTGAGATGAGAGCTTGAGCTCCGATCCCTTATGACTCGATCAGGATAATACCTGCGTGAGGAAGTGTAGTGACTCTTTCTTGAATTTTTATGGGAAGTAGTGGCTACATCTTTCGCGGATGTAGCTTTTTTCTTTTTCTCATAAAATCTAAGGAGGCGTTCCCATGCACTGTGGAACAAGTAAAATCATTGGATGTCGTTTTTCTCTACACCCGATGGATTCAGAGTTTATTTCAATTATCAAAGGTGCTTTATCAGAAGTCGACCTATCGACGGTATGGCGCCATACAGACGACGTATCGACGGTCATTCGAGGAGAAGGTCCGCATGTCTTTAATGCGTTAGCTGCCCTTACAGAGAAAGCGGCTTCGCACGGCAAACATATAGCCATGAATGCAACGTTTTCTGTAGGGTGCCCTGGAGATACGTCGGGGGATTCGTATATGGGGATTGAAGATCCAGTGAAGAATGAAATTCCTGAAGGCCCCTACGTTTCTAGCCAGTTCTCGCTTTATCCGCTCAACCAAAGTGATTATATGGAGACGATTTATAGAGAGATTGACCGTGCCAAAGAGCGTGGTGTTTATAACGAGTCCATGCATTATGCGACGGGTATCCACGGTTCATTGAAAAACGTTTTTGCGTTTTATGAAGAGACGTTCACAGAGGCGCAAATTGGGGAGCACCCCCACGTCGTCATGACAATCAACATGAGTATTCACAGTCCTTCTCACGGAGGTCCTGACAATGCTCGCTAATTGGAAATTGAAAGAAGTCGTACTGATGTCCCTGCTTGCAGTCGTTTTCGGGATTATCTATTTAGTGTTTTTACACATCGGGAATATTTGGTCGAGTCTGATTGGGCCGATTGCCTATGAATGGATTTTCGGTGTTTGGTTCTTAGTCTCAATCGTCGCAATGGCTATCATTCGCAAACCAGGGGCTGCTGTTGTTCCGGAAGTAATGGCTGCTGCAATCGAGGTCATGCTCGGGAATGCTGTAGGTCCTCGTCTGATTTTAGCTGGTCTTGTGCAAGGTCTCGGTGCAGAGGCAGCTTTTGCAGCGACGCGTTATCGTCGTTTTGATTTACCCGTATTGATTATGGCAGGTGTTGGAGCCTCTCTCTTCAGTTTTGCGTATGGATATCTTCTTGGTGGATTCTCTGCCTTATCTCCATGGTACGTAGCACTGATGCTCGGAATTCGCATCTTAAGTGGTGCTGTGATTGCTGGATACGGTGGAAGTTTAATCGTAAACGGACTGTATGCAACAGGTTCACTCCGTGGCTATGCGATTGCACGTCAAAAGCGTGATGTACGTGTCTAAATGGATTGAGTTTCACAACGTAACATTTCATTATCCTGATGAAGACACACCCGTTCTCTCTGATATGTCATTAACACTTTCTGAAGGAGAAAAATGGCTCATTAAAGGACCAAGTGGTTGCGGGAAGTCGACACTCTTTTTCTTATTGAACGGGCTGTATCCGGAAGCTTGTGATGGAGAAGTCGATGGGACGCGTCTACTATTCGGGAAGCCCTACGATGAGTACCGACCTGGTGAAATCAGTCAGTCGATTGCCACCGTCTTCCAAGATCCCGACAGCCAATTTTGTATGTCGACAGTCGAAGAAGAACTCGCGTTCACTTTAGAGAACCGGTCTATGCCACGTGAGGAGATGGATCTGCAGATTACTCGAATTTTAGAAGAGACAGGTCTCACTCAGTTTCGAACACGTGTTATTCAGACATTGTCTGGTGGTGAAAAACAGCGCGTCGCTACTGCCTGTGCATTATTGATGAACCCGAAAATTGTATTACTCGATGAACCACTCGCACATCTAGACCCATTAACTGCAAGAGAATATGTTGCCTGGTTTTCTGACTTACAAGTGAAAAATGGATGGACAGTTCTTGTGATCGACCATCAAGATGCGATTTGGGAATCCTTCTTCGATTACACACTTGTGTTGGAAGAAACGAGTATGCCTCCTTTGAAAGCAAAAAGTGCTTATGCTAAAGAAGTGAAAAGTCAACAAGACTTCCGTGCAGAAGTGCGCGTCCCTGGCATTTTGCATGAGGCAAAGCTCGAAGTCACTGGTGGAAGTATTACAGTGCTTGCCGGACCAAACGGAGCTGGAAAGTCGACTCTCTTGAAGGCACTGGCCGGACTGATTCCAAAAGCAGATAGAGAACAAAGTGACGAAACGATTGGATATGTCCCCCAGTCACCTGAGTTTTTATTTATCACACCTTCCGTTCGACAGGAAGTTAGTTTTGGCGGAGGTCTTCGTACAGAAGAGTTTTTAACTAAACTTCTATTAGAAGGTGTAGCAAATTCTAATCCCTTCGCCGTCAGTCAGGGACAAAAGCGTAGGACAGCAATTGCGGCGATGCTGAACGATGGGCGACCCGTTTTGCTTCTTGATGAACCGACTGCGGGTCAGGATGCGTTTGCACTGCATGAACTTGAAGACGCTTTATTTCAAGTTGCAGCAGAAGGTACCGCCGTTGTTGTGGTTACACACGATATGAATTTTGCAGAGCGTATTGCAGATTCGATGCTCTTATTGAAAGATGGTGTACTTAGTGGCCCGTTCCATCCAGCAAACGTCTTCTCAGACCCTAGCTTACTCAGGACGTATCGTTTAGTCCAACCGACAGGAGGTGCTCGCGATGTCGACGTGGCTTCATCGCTTGAATCCGTCCATTAAAATGCTTGTGACATTTGTGTTTATATTTGCACTCGCTTTTTATTTTGACCCATGGACACCGCTTTTTGTATTTATTGCCGTGCTAGTAGTTCAGTTACTGTTCTCCCGTATCAACTGGAAACGTTGGGCGCTACTCATGTTGCCGTTCTCACTTGGAGCGGTCGGGTACTTTTGGACGACGTACGTTTTCGGTACATCTGATGATCGACTGGAAACGGCATTATCGCTGAGCTTTCGCGTGTTTGCCTTTTCGTCGTTATCTCTCTTGTTTGTTCTGACGACGTCTCCGATGCAATTCATCATGAGTGTGATGCAACAATTGAAGCTTTCTCCAAAGCTTGCCTATAGCCTTCTAGTGGGTTATCAGTTTCTTCCGGTTCTAAAAGATGAGTTCATCCAGATTCGTCAAGTGCAGCAACTTCGCAAGCCACAAGTTCAGAAGTCAACTCTTGCAAAGCTACGCGCACTTCCAAGTGTGGCAATCCCTTTACTCGCTGGAGCTGTTCGAAAAGCGGAGAAAACGGCGTTTGCAATGGAAGCCAGAGGATTTACAGGCACACGTGACCGAACGTACTTCCATGAAGTGCGCTTAGAGCGGTTTGATCTCTATTTTTCTGTGGTCCTGATTGTGATTTTCACAAGTTGTTTAGTTGTAGGCGCAACTCTTTGATTTCCCCTGACCTGCCTGCTACAATTCGTACAGGAAAGGTCGGGTACATATGAATTTACAAAAGAAATGGGTCATGGTCGTCATTGCGATTTTTTGTGCCTTATTATGGGGAAGCGCGTTCCCTGCATTAAAATTATCGTATAGTGAACTCGGCATCCCAAGTACTGGAATCGCGGAACAGATGTGGCTTGCTGGACTCCGTTTTTTATTTGCAGGTCTACTAGTCCTTGGTGGTTTACTACTAATCAAGCGAAGTGCATTAAAACTGACGCGTAGACAATACGGCATCTTGCTGATTTTCGGAATCGTTCAGACGACGCTTCAGTATTTGTTTTTTTACGTTGGAGTTTCGAATACATCTGGGGTTCAGGCGTCTATTATCATCTCGAGCAATACGTTCTTCACAATTTTGCTTGCTCATTTTATTTATGCCAATGATCGACTAGGGTGGCAGAAATGGTTAGGTCTTGCTGCCGGATTTACAGGAATCTTTTTCGCCAACTGGGGCCAATCGTTTGATGGAAGCTTTGAATTTCTGGGGGAAGGCTTTTTACTTCTCTCTGCATTTACGAGTGCGGTAGGAACGATTATGGCGAAAGAAATGGGGAAAGGCATTCATCCGTTCACGTTATCCGGCTGGCAACTTACACTTGGTGCGATTTTACTTCTCATAACCGCTTTTCCCTTTGCCGATACAGCCTCGCTTACATGGACACCTTTAGCTATAGGTTTACTTCTCTACATGGTAGCTTTGTCCGCCATTGCATTCGCTCTATGGTTTGCAATTTTGCAGTATCATAAAGCAAGTCACGTCGGGATCTATAAGTTCTTTGTTCCTGTAAGTGGGGTCGGTTTGTCTGTTCTATTGCTCCCTGGTGAGACATTCACATTGCCAATTTTGTTGGCCCTCGTGTTCGTCGCGTTCGGAATTTATGCAGTCAATCGCTCTTAAAACCACCCTTTGCGGTGGTTTTTTTCATTTCTTATCAACTTTTTTCAATTGTCTCGGGTAGTATAGGTGTAACACAAAGGAGGACTTGTATGGACCGGTCACAATTCCAACAGCTGTATACAGATTTTGCGCCTGATCTTTATCGGATGGCTCTTGCTATTACGGGACGCCGTGAACTAGCAAAAGATGCTTTGCAGGAAACGTTTCTTCGCGTTTACCGATTTTCGAGCACATACGATTCCAACCAACCTATGAAGCCTTGGTTGTATCGAATACTTATCAATGAATGTCGACGTCTACAGAAAAAAGAAGCACGAAGTTTCCCTTCAAACGGACTTGAAATCGAACAATCCACTCCTTCTAGAGAACCGTTTAGTGATGTGATGGATGCTGTTTCAAAATTACCAGAAACCTATCGTGTACCCTTACTTCTCAAATATATGGATGGTTGGAAAGAATACGAAATTGCTGACTTTTTATCCGTGAATGTCAATACATTAAAATCTCGACTCGCAAAAGCTCGTGAGCTAATGCGTGAGAGTTACGGGGAAGGTGTTTAAATGGAGAAATGGGAGAACGAATTAAAGAAAATTTCTACAGAACAGAAAGATATTGAAGATGTTTGGGAGCGAATTAATGGGGAAATGGATCGAGATTTACGAAAAGAAAAGAGGCGATTGATGATGCAGCGTTCCTGGATAGGTGCTGTAGCTACAATGGTAGTAGTACTTGGGACTCTCATTTATTTTTCTATAAACAATCAATCACCAGAAATGACTTCAGAGATACCCAGTACGTCTAATTCAGATTCGACTACTACTGCTGGAGATGATCAGCTGACAAGAGGTGAGCCTGGATATGTGGAACAGGAATTAACCAAGATAGATGCGCGTTTCCCAGAAACGAAAGAGGTCCCGCTTCAAATTGAAGGCACAGAAGAAATGATTGCTATGAGCCGCGTCGTGCCTGGGAATTTTGCTTATGTTCTATACGCAGATGAAGAGCTTTATGAGATTTCCTTTGATTCTCGTTTCGACTCCAACACTACAGATGAATCTTCAACTTCTATTGTGGCGCGTAATTCATTAGGCACTGCTTATCCGGAGGTGAAGCTACAAATTGATACAATTCCTGGAAAAAAGCCTACAGAATTAGCTTCTGAGAAAGCGGCTCTTTTAGAAGAAAAGTATCCAGGCGCCACAATTGACTCCGAACTTGTAACAGAACCAGTAGTGGGTTATAAGCTTCATGCGCGTGAAGGCGACTCCCCTTCTAGTGAAGTCACTACTATCTATGTACTCGACCAACAACATGATGAATCTACTATTGTAGTAACTCAAACTGTATTTTTAGAAGCACAAGAAGGCCACGGTGCCCGTTTCTTTTCTATGCTAAAAACATTGCAAGTGCTCGATTGAGTGTAAATTTTTTGATTCAGGGAATAAAAAGTGGAAAAGGAGGCGTCGGATTATGCGAAAATCAATAGGATATGCAGCCATTCTCGGAATCGCTATGATTGCGCTCATTTATTTTCTTGCTTCTGACCTCTTCCTTGGTAAAGAAGGTGACTTAGCCGATGAGCAACAAATCGATGAAAACCTTGAACCGACAGAACAGCCACTTGCTACACCTCCTGAGGTATCCAATCATCCAGAAACAAAAGAAATCGCATTAGAAATTGAGGGTGTGCAACAAACTGTCGAGATGACACGTTTTTCAGATGAACTGAATACGTACGTTATATATGTAGACGAATCTCTCTTCACAGTAGAAGATGGTCTCTCTCAAACAATCACAGCCAAAGAAAGTCCACTAATCACGCTGACGATTGAAAACGTGCCTGACCAGACACCGCAACAAGTGGCACGAACTAGAGCCGAACAATATCGCCAAGACTTCAGTGTGAAAGCTCCTGTAGAAGTCACTGACCCACTCGGCGCACTTCATTTAGAAGGTTCTTCAGAGACAGAAGAACTCGATGTCTATCTTTTGATGAATCCAATGCAAGATGTCACTTTTCTACTAACACTTCGATACCCAAAAGGTGCTGAAGAAAACTTTGCGCCTCGCTTACAGGCTATGATATCTTCATTTCAGATGGAAGATATGCGCGAGACCGAATAAAGAGAGCCCTTGTTCACTACTGAACAAAGGCTCTTTCTTATAATTCATCAAATCCATTATCAACAACATTTACTTTTACATATTGTCTCGACTTCTGCTCAAAGAAATCTGTCTTTCCTTGATCGACTTCCTCGTACGCTTTGATCCATCGAATCGGATTTTGACGTACTTCCGGATATGGCTTCTCAGCACCTAGTTGGTTACATCGGATATTGGCCATAAAACGAATGTACTCTTCCACATCGTCTACTTCTAAACCTTCAATCTTATTCCCGATCACTTCATACGCCCAGTCAATTTCAAGTTCTGCTGCTTGTTTGAATGTTGCCGTGACTTTGGCTCGCTGTTCTGGTGTATCGAGATGTGGGTGTTCTTCCAATAACGACTGATAGATTTTAACGAACAAGTCGACGTGAAGCTGTTCATCACGGTTGATGTAATTGATCATCGTACTTGTTGCGACCATCTTTTGATGACGTGCCAAGTGATAGAAATACGCAAAGCCCGAATAGAAGAACAACCCTTCTAGGATTACATCATAAATGACAGCATCTAAAAGACCCTCCACAGTTGGACTTTCCGCAAACGATTTATAGCCTTCAACTACGAATCGATTGCGTTCCTTCAAACTGTCTTCTGTTCGCCAGTAGTCAAATACACGCTTTTGCTCCGACTCGCTGACGAGACTTGAGAGTACATATGAATAGGAATGATTATGAATTACTTCCTGTTGCGCCAAGATGATCATCAGTGCGGACAAACTTGAATCTGTGAGGTAATCAGCCACTTTCCCGGCGAAGTCTGTTTGGACACTATCGAGAAGTGCTAAAAGCCCGATGATTTTTAAAAAGGATTCTCGTTCATCTGCAGACAACTCTGGAAACTGTCGGATGTCTTGGCTCATATTGATTTCGAAAGGCGTCCAAAAGTTCCCGAGCATTTTCTTATATTTTGGATACGCCCAGCGAAAACGGACGTCATCCCAGTTTAGTATGTTCGAGGATTCTCCGTTCACGATTCCAGTCGAGCGGTTAGGTGCTTGTTCGTCTAATAGTATACGTTGTTTTAGTTCCAACTTTGTCTCCCCCTTAACTTGAACACGAATCGCAGTCAATCAATTCTATGGATGTTGATCGAACATAGTACGTAGATTTCATTTTTTGTTTCCAGGCTTCTAAGTGGAGTGCGAGTAACTCTTTTGCCTGTATCGTGTTTTGTACATAGAAGTTTAAAGATATACTCTGATCGATATGTTTCTGTCGTGCTGCATTTTGTCGAATCGTCCAGTGTTGATCGATATAGTACGCCGACTTGTAATACCATGTCGTTTCTTCATTGAGCTCTGGCGCTGTTACGGGAATCTTGTAGTCTTTCTTTTCTTCTGAGTAGCGCTTCTGGAAAATCGGATCAATACTTGCTGTCGTTCCCGCAATGATTGCAGTTGATGAATTCGGAGCTACAGCCATCAAGTATCCATTTCGAATGCCCGTCTCTCCAACCTGCTTTTTCAATTGTCTCCAACGCCCGGACGTGTAGCCACGCTTTGTAAAGTACGCCCCCTGTTCCCAATCAGAGCCTGTAAAGAGCGGATAGCTCCCTCTTTCTTTTGCAAGGTCGGCTGACGCTTGAATTGTCAGGAAGGCAATTTCTTCATAAAGTTCATCCGCCAGTTCTATCGCTTCTTTCGACTCCCAACGAATCGCTTTTTTCGCAAGGAGATGATGCCATCCGAACGTACCAAGTCCGATTCCCCTGTAACGAAGGTTTGTACGCTTGGCTTGTGGAATCGGGAGATCATTGAGCTCGATGACGTTATCTAACATACGAACTTGTATAGGAATTAACCGTTCGAGTACATCGTCTTCCACCGCGCGAGCTAAATGAATAGAGGACAAGTTACAAACGACAAAGTCCCCGGGGCGACGCTTTGTGACAATGACGTCTTCTTCAATTTTTGTCGACTCAAACGTCGTCGCTGACATGTTCTGCATAATTTCCGTGCATAAATTACTGGAGTAAATCATGCCTTCATGCGCATTCGGGTTTTGTCGATTGACCTCGTCTCGGTAAAAATGAAATGGCACGCCGGTCTCTAACTGACTTTTCATGATACGCTTCATAATATCAATGGCTGGAATCGTATCTTTCGAAAGTGCTTCATTTTCCACACATTGCTGGTATCGCGTACGGAATGTTCCGCGTCCTTCCTGCTCGTCATAGCAGTCTTCTAAAGAGAAGCCCATAAGTGTGCGTACTTCATGTGGGTCGAACAAGTACCATTCCTCACGCGCCTCTACTTTCTCCATGAATAAGTCTGGCAAGCAAATACCTGTAAAAATGTCATGCGCACGCAGCCGTTCATCCCCATTGTTTAGACGTAAATCCAGAAATGCCAGAATATCTTTGTGCCAAATGTCGAGGTAAACAGCAATTGCACCTTGCCGCTGCCCAAGTTGATCCACACTGACTGCTGTGTTGTTCAGTTGTTTGATCCAAGGAACGACACCGCTTGAAGCATTTTTGAATCCGCGGATGCTTGACCCTCGACTCCGAACTTTCCCCATGTATACACCTATACCTCCACCATATTTGGAAAGAGTCGCAACGTCGGTGTTACTGTCATAAATCCCTTGCAGACTATCGTCGACTGTATCTATGAAACAACTAGAGAGTTGACCATTCGGTTTCCCGGCGTTAGCTAATGTAGGAGTTGCCACTGTCATGTAGAGATTGCTAAGTGCCCAATAGGCGTCTTTCACTTTTTGTAACCGATTGGTTTTTTCCTGCCTATGAAGTGTCATCGCAATCATAAGCCATCGCTCTTGTGGAAGTTCTACGATTTCCCGGTTAAAGTCTCGAGTCACGTAGCGGTCAACGAGTGTTTTCAATCCAATATAGGTGAATAACTGATTACGCGATCGGTCGAGCCAGCTACTCATCTCGGTCAGTTCTTGTTGACTGTAACTCGTAATCACTTCTGCTTGATAGAGTCCGCGTGCAGCAAGTCGGTTTGCTTCTTTGCCAAACACGGTATGAACGTCTTCTACAGCTACATTTCGTTTAGTAGCAACTTGCGTATAGAGTTGTTCTTCATAGAGTGTAGCGGCGACAAATGTGTAGTACGGGTGTTGTTCATCAAGTAAATTTAATGCTTCTAGACTCATAGCGTGTAGCCAGGCGTCCTCCGCGCCTTGCGGGTGACGAATTTTCCAGCGTTTTGAGAGACGCCAAAATTCGTCTAATTGTTCAGCAGTAAACAGCTGCTTGAGTCGTTCTTCACTGCGGAAGAGGGTATGCGTCGTCATCGGAATTCCTCCTTTTTGACACAAAAAAGCGACGGCTCTCCTTTTCAGGGAAACCGTCGCTATAAACGACAAAAAAACGCGTATGCCTAAAGGCGTCTCGCGTTCCCTTCTCAATCCCCGAAGAAGGTAAAGCTCATGCGAGAACAGGCAGGTCTACTGGCTTGTGCATCTTCCTTCTGCCGTGCCTTCCCACGTTCTCACGCAGTGGCTTGTGTTGGCAGTCGTCCGCACTTACAGTTGCGGGGACAGCTCCAGTTTTTCACTGGATTCCCTATTAAACCATAGATATGGTACCTGTAACTCGCTTCATCACTAAATGTTGTGTACTTGTGTTTATTAAACCATAGATATTTGGAGAAAGGAAGTCTTGACATTTGGGAAATAAGGTCAGAAGTATGAGATTCGGGATTTGGATGGGAGTTCGGCAATTGTGTCGGGCGTTTTGGCAATTGTGTCGGAAGATTCGATGGTTATTTGCCGATTTTCGACGTCTAATTCCTTCCGTTCACCAGATGCTGATATTATGGAAACTAATTCCACGACTAACCCCACCCCAAACAAAAACCCGCTCCTTCAAATAGGAGCGGGCCAATCAGATCTTATAAAAATACGATGAAGGCTAGAACCGTTGCAAGTACCATACGATAAATCGCAAACGGTGTCAGTTTCACGCGCGCGATTAACTTCAAGAAAAACTTGATAGAAATTAATGCGAACACAAATGCACTGACAAATCCAACCGCATAAAAGCCCATGTGGCTCATATTGATTTCTTCCATGTTCGAAATCAACGATACCGCACTAGCACCGAACATGATCGGTACCGCCATGATGAATGTAAAGTCCGCTGCCGTCTTGTGGTCAAGACCAAGTAAAACTCCCCCTGAAATCGTTGCGCCTGAGCGCGAGAATCCTGGCCACAACGATAAACACTGAATCAAACCGACTTTCAATGCTTTGCCGTATGTCATGTCATCCAAAGTTGTAATACTTGGGTTTTTCGGTCCGAACTTGTCCGCAATAATCATGAAGATGGCTCCGACAAATAAGCTGACGATTACCCATTCAATCGTGAATAAATACGAATCGATAATATCTTCGAACAACAACCCTAAGACACCTGCTGGTAAAATCCCCACCAACACGTGCGCAATGTTGAAGCGATGCCCTGGAGCTGTGCCTTCCATCTTATGTAGACCCACAAGACTTAAAAGACGCTTCCAGAAAATAAACACAACCGCTAAAATCGAGCCGAGCTGAATGACGACTTTAAATGTATTCGCTGAACTCTGCCCTAAAAACTCTTTCGTCTGCAGCCACAAATCATCCACGATAATCATGTGACCCGTAGAAGATACCGGTGCAAACTCCGTCATCCCTTCCACAAAACCAAGTAATAATGCTTTTAATAATTCAATAATTTCCATGAGATCTCCTTATGAATGTTTCTTTTTCTTATTTATAAACCAAATAAACCAAGCAATGGCTACCAAAACTAGGACTACGTAGATAACATTCGAATAAATATCAAAATAGCCGACGAGCGTATGCCAATTTTCCCCGAGTGCCGCACCTACGGACACGAGAATCGTATTCCAAATCACAGTCCCCAGCGTTGTGAAAAGTAAAAACACACTAAATCGCATATTCGACATCCCCGCAGGAATCGAAATTAAACTGCGCACAAGTGGAACCAAACGACCAAAAAATACAGCCCACGGGCCAATGCGGTCAAACCAGGCTTCTGCCCGGTGAATATCTTCTTTCGTGACACGTAACCAACGACCATGTTTTTCAACGATTTTCTCAAGTCGCTCGGCATCTAACTGCAGTCCGATGAAGTATAAAATTACAGCACCCGCTACAGAACCAAGCGTAGCCACTGTAATCACACCGACAATTGTCATTGATGTCGTCGTTGTCATGAACCCACCAAGCGTCAAAATGATCTCGGAAGGAATCGGTGGAAATACATTTTCAATCATGATTAAGAGAAAAACGCCCCAGTAACCAAACTCACTGAGCCAATCGGTAATCCATTGCTCCATAATAAGCCGCCTTTGCTTTGTACTTGACCTTCGAGTCTGTTCCCGAATTCACAATACATGAAACGTCTCCTATATATAAAGGTTCCCCGAAATAGTATAGCAGATGACAAGGTGTAGTGCCTCTACATCTTAAGACCGATAGGAAAATCGGCTTAGCGCCCGTTTGGTCAAACGAAAAACCCTTCTATACTTAGACTATACAAACAAGGAGGGAAACATGATGAAAAAATTTTTATACGTTTTACTCGGCATCACTGGCGCAATCGTCGTGCTGGCCAACTTAGGCTCGCTGATCGGACTTGCCTTTTCCGCACTACTCGTTATCGGAGGACTTCACTACTTCCTTCAAAGTCAATCCACGCTTGGTAAGGTCTTTTGGGCAACTGTTGGAATCGTCGGATTACTGACAGCTGTTTCAAACATCCCAGCTTTCATCGGCATCGCAGCACTAGCACTTGTCTGGTATGCAATCCGCAAATGCAGTGACGCACCACTTACACGCAGCTCAAACGATCCATTTGAAAACTTTGAACGTGAATGGAAAACAATCAACAAAAACTAAGGAGGAACTTCCATGACAAACATTTTTACTCGACTAGCTGAAACCTTTGAACACGATGTACGCCAACTTTTCGACAGACCGAAAACTGAGCAGGAGCGACGTGATAACCCTATTCAGGCCTTAAACGTCTACGTACGAGAGGCAGAAAAACGTACAGAACAGACCAAACGATGGGTCGACCGACAAGCTCACTTAAAAGCAAAACTGGAAGAAGAACAAAAGCAGGCACAAGACTTGTTGACGAAACGCCAAAAACAATATGAACTGGCTCTTCTTACAAATGAGCAGGACTTGATTGACTTTGCGAAAATGGAAGTAGACACGTATGAAAACCGTATCCACGTGCTAACATCTAGCATTCAACGCGCGACGGATGAATTAATTATTCTAGAACGCAAGCATGAGGAAATGAAGCATAAAGTGAAAGATATGAAAGTGCGTCAACTACAACTGATGAGCACGGAAAATGTTGCAAAAGCACACCGGGACATGGATCAAGTGATTGAGGAATCATTGCACGCTCGCCCACTTGCTTCTCACGAAGAAATGGAGCGTTATTTTGAATCACCGAAAGCGCAAGAACCTGCTGAGGAGACAACACCAGCTTCGACTTTAGAAGAACGCCTGGAGAACCTATCAAAAAAGCAAGAGACAAATGAACAATCACGTGTAGAATAGAAAGCAGAGGGAACTCCCCTCTGTTTTTTCCAACGAGAGGGGGAACACAAATGACGAAAGACAACCAGACCAACCAGTACTCGCTTATTCTAATCGGCTTCCTCACATTACTTGCAGCCGAGACATTGCTGTTTGAAAACGGCTCAATCGTGGTCGTCATCATTGGGTGTGTGCTGATTTACATGGGATTACGCAGAGACAATCGCGTATTGTTTTGGATCGGTCTCGTGTTATTGTTTATCTCGGTATTCTCGATGGTCACCACGCGCTTACTACTCTTTGGAATTGTTCTCTATATCCTTTATAAAGTCTGGAAAAAGGAACCAATTCCGACTTGGGAACAACTTCACTTTTCAGATACGACAGCGGATTCACCTGTTTTACAACAACGTATGTTTTCAACTCAAGTCACCTCTTCCGAACCATACGCATGGAAAGATGTGCATATCCAAAGCGTGTTTGGAGAATATGATTTAGATCTTACGAACACAATCTTGCCAAAAGATACTTGTTTTATATCGATTCGAAAAGTAGTCGGCAAGACGACTATCCTTGTCCCATATGGCGTGAACGTTCGAGTTTACTACTCAACTATCATTGGGGAAGTCTGTGTATTCGATGAACCCGTAACACGACTTTGGAATCAGAGTTTTTATAAAGAAGACCGCAGTTCGACAGACGCGGATTCACCTGAACTGATAATTACTGTAGCTATCTGGCTTGGGGATTTGGAGGTGCTGCGCAAATGAGACAGTTTACAACGCTGTTCCTTGGCTTTGCACTGCTTTGGCACCTTCTCCTCGTCAGTTTATTTGTCGTTCTGTGGGGAACGCCTACTTTTGAAACATGGGCTCCACTCTATGACATCACATTTGCAGACCTGCCACTCGCGTTTTGGCTGAGTTTTTCAATTTTTGCATTCAGCTTTTTATCCTATTTATTCGCTCGCCAAAGCACGCGGAGTTTGGATCGATCTGTTCAAACAGGACTTGTTTCTCTTTATGAAGGAGATGGATTCCCGAAACGTTTACAACCAAACTTTAGTAAACGTCTAAACGAGGCGTTTGAAAAAACCTCTCATCTTCTGGCCACACAACGAAAGACACTCACACGAATTTCCGAGCAAAAAGCAGATTCGCAAGCGAAGCTCATTCAAGAGCGAGTGGTAGAAGAGCGCCAACGCTTAGCTCGTGAATTACATGACTCGGTTTCTCAACAGCTGTTTGGTGCATCGATGCTCGCTTCTAGTATGGTGGAACTCGAAAATCCGCCGAAGCGCAGTATGGAACAATTGGAGCGGGCTATCCACCAAGCGCAACTCGAAATGCGTGCCCTTTTGCTTCACTTACGCCCGGCAGGATTGCATGACCGGACGCTAGCAGAAGGCCTGGAGGAACTTTTAGAAGAACTCCAACAAAAAGTACAGCTTCAACTGAAATGGAAGTTAGACCCTGTGAAGTTAACCAAAGCTTCTGAAGACCATTTATTTCGTATCGCGCAAGAGACTTTGTCTAACACACTGCGTCACGCGCAAGCAACAGAGATGGAGATTCGCTTGATGGATCAACCCCAACTCGTGATTTTCCGGGTACAAGACAATGGAGTAGGATTTAATTCCACGCAGCTAAAACCAGGTGCATATGGATTAGGAAATGTGTATGAACGTGCAGTAGAGATGGGTGCTACAGCAAAAGTCGTCTCTGTCCCAAACCAAGGAACATTTGTTGAAGTTCAAGTACCAAAACGTCAGGAGGAAATCCAATGATTCGAATATTGCTCGCAGACGATCATGAAATGGTCCGTATCGGTGTCGCTGCGTATCTTCAAGCGCAACCCGATATGGATGTTGTAGCAGAAGCCTCTAATGGTCAAGAAGCCGTGTCTTTGGCTCTTGAACATAAACCTGATGTGATTTTGATGGATATGGTGATGCCCATTCTAACGGGTGCAGAAGCGACTGCTGAAATTGTGAAAGCTTGGCCGGAAGCTCGCATCATGATGGTGACCAGTTTCATTGATGACGACAAAGTGTACGCTGCTCTTGAAGCGGGTGCTGTCAGTTATCTTTTAAAAACCTCAAAAGCTTCTCATATCGCAGAAGCCATTCGAAAGACTTATATAGGTCAAGCGGTGTTAGAACCAGAAGTGACGACAAAAATGATGCAACGTATGCGCTCTCCTCAACATGCGTTACACGACTCCCTAACCGAGCGTGAAATGGAGATCTTACTGTTCATGGCAAAAGGCTTAAGCAATCAAGAAATCGCCGATCAAGCCTATATCACACTCAAAACAGCCAAGACACATGTGAGCAACATTTTATCAAAACTCGATGTACAAGACCGGACACAAGCTGTTATTTATGCCTATGAACATCAGCTCATTTCTCGTAGTTAGACGTTTACGTTTGACGGAAGAGTGGAAAAGTGAGGAAAGACTTGACGAATTGGAGGTAGTCTTATGAAACCTGTGGAAATTACACCATTAGACATTGAACATGGGTATGTGAATTTTCTATTCCCTTTTGCGTTTCATGAGAAAAAACGCCAAGAGTTGATTGATGAATTGGAGCGAGAGGACTATACATTCTTTTGCTTGAATAAAACGGAATTGGAAGATGCCTTCTATGGACCTGATATCGCGGTTCGCCATGCAGAGCTCGAACAATTCTTTTTTCCATTCGTCGAAGACAAGTTGTTCCCTTCCTCTCCACACGACAATAGCTTTAGTCGCTTTTCCCGCTCTTTTGAAGAGCACGGAGAACTCTTGGTTGATGGGTCTACTACACCTTTCCAATTACATAGTTTAGACATTACCCTGTGCCCATTTGGTATCGGTCTTTTAACAATTCGATTAGAAGTAAACAATGAGATGGCTTTGCATCATATGCTAAATTTTATTCATCATTTCCGTGTAGTTGAAGCAAAACTTGATGAAGAAAAAGGGGCTATTATACGTGCTGCAGAACGCACATTCAATTCGACAAATGACTATATTTTTCAACATATGATTCCTTGTTTGCATCCGTTTATTTTACGAGAACACCGCTTACCAGGCTATTTTGGCACACTGCCATATTTTGAAGATGAACGAATGTATAGTTCGGCCTTCATCTTTGCGAAATCTGGACAACAACTAACGAATGATCAGATCTATCGTTTAGGGCAATTAGACGGCATTAACCTAAAAGGCGAGCCTTCCATTTCTAGCACATCCCCTAATTATGTAGAACGTTACCTAAAGCGCCATGCAAATGACCGATCTGCGCCCTTTACCTATACGGTCACTTCCGAGTACACGCACTCGACAGTCACCGTATGTGATCCATCTGATATGCAGGATGAATTACGTCAGTTTATGAGTACACATTATTACAATTTGCTCTTACATTACTTCTACCGTATCATGTTACTTCGTCTTTCTTTCGAACATAGTAACGTCAGCTGGAAGAAGGACGAGGCGTATGTGGAAGAGTTGATTGAGATGATTTCTAAATTTTCCGCTCGCTACTATTTTGGAGAAGTATCCGTCCGTACTACTGGGAAGGAACACGCAAAGACATTTGTCGACGTCTTTCACCTTGACGAAACATTCCAAGAAGTACGGGATACATTACAAGAGCTTTACCGAACGCAAGAAAACCAAGCAGACAAACAACAAAACTTTTTACTATTTATGCTCACAACGTTTACTGTAGTCTCTGGGATTTACGGAATGAATCTCGTCATTGAAGATTGGAAAGGATTTATGGATTGGGGCAAAGCACCTGGGTATTCCTTCTTCGAGTGGGTCGCACTAGTAGTTGCACTCTCGGGAATCGCTCTCTCATTCCTATTAATCGTGACAACTATTGCTACTACTATTAAGAAAAAATACCGTCGCTATCGACGCAGTCAATTCTGAATCCTTTCACAAGCTGGAGGATTCTTTTTTTGTTTTGTAGAAGTATATAAACAACGACGTCAAGAGAAAGAAGTGATGAACATGATACAACTCAAGAACCTTACCAAGAAATTTGCACAAAACAAGGGATTGTTTGATGTGTCGTTTACTGTTGAACCTGGAACCGTATTTGGCTTTATCGGACCAAATGGTGCTGGAAAATCGACAGCTATTCGCCATCTCATGGGTCTTCTGCAACCCGATTCTGGAAAAGCAACGATTGGTGGCTACGATTGTTGGTCTTCTTCCCCGAACGTGAAAAAACTCGTCGGCTACCTTCCGGGTGAAATCAGCTTTCCTGCTGATTTGACGGGTGACGACATCTTGACGCTTACACGCCGAATGGATCGTACATCTCCGGAACGTGAAAACGAATTACTCGCACTTTTTCCGCTTGATACAAAAGTTAAAGTACGTAAGATGTCTAAAGGTATGAAGCAAAAGCTCGCAATCATTCGCTGCTTTATGAAAGATGCACCTGTTTACTTGTTGGATGAACCGACCAGTGGACTCGACCCACTCATGCAAGAACGATTTTTAGAACTTGTACTCCGCGAGAAAGAGGCCGGCAAAGCGATTTTGATGAGTTCTCACCACTTTCCTGAGATGGAAAAGACATGTGATCATGCCGCTTTGATTCGCAATGGGCGGATTGTCGTGTCGGATTCAATCGATGGCCTAATTGCTTCTAGCAGAAAACTGTTTCACATTGAGTTTGAGAATACTCAGTCTGCCCAACAGTTCTCTGAGGCGATGCACGGAAAATCTATGGGAACTCGAGTCGACGTTTCGGTTTCTACGACAGATGAATTGAACACCTTACTTCAATCTCTTGCTACTTACCGAGTCATCTCGTTCCGTTCAGCACCAGCGGACCTTGAAACTGTCTTCATCCATTATTATGCAGAGGAGGAGTCCGTATGATTCGCGCACTTGTGAAAGACAACCTTGGTTGGATTCTAGGCTATAGTATTGGGACAAGCCTTTACATTTTTATGATTGCAGCGATTTATCCTTCTATCGCGGAAACTGGCTTGATTGACGCTAAGATTGATTCACTCCCGAAAGAGTTGCTCGATATCTTTCAATATGATCCTGCCACGATGATGGATAGTGTCCTGAACATTTTATCCGGTAACTACTACGGGCTTATTTTTCAAATTGTTGCGTTACTCTTTGCACTAACGATGGCCTCTCGTCTTTTAGCGCGTCCAATTGACTCCGGTGAACTCATGTTGTATTTGAGTGCCCCTATATCTCGAAACACGTACGTAGTAGCAACAGGTAGCATTTTATTTGGTGCATCGTTACTAATAGCAGGTTTAAACGGGGCATTCTTATTTCTAGCAGATCTTCTTTGGAATTTAGATCTGAACTACTCCTATGTACTCGCGCTTCTCATCAATAGTTTTACTTTATTTTTAGCACTCGGAGCGATTGCCCTGTTCTTCGCAACATTGTTCAATGAAAGCGGAAAATCGTATATGCTCGGGGCTGGTGTATTCGGGTTCATGGTCATCTCCGTCATTATGAGTGGCTTGAGTAGCGACTTGGAATGGTTGAAGACTCTCTCTTTATTTACATTGTTTGATGCAAACGGCATTCTTAAAGACCAACCCGATTGGATATGGCACAGTGGCTTATTAGTGTTAGTTGCAGGTATATTTTTTAGTCTTTCATTGTTTACGTTTAAACGTCGCAACCTCACGCTTTAATGTTTTGAGAATCGAAATACTAGTGGTAAAATGAAGACCGAATCGAAAGGAGAGGTTTTCATGGATTTTGTCACATTAAGCAATGGCACGAAGATTCCCCAAATCGGGTTTGGCGTTTGGCGTGTCGACAACGACACAGAAGCACCTGCAGCTGTAGAAGAAGCGTTGCGTGCAGGCTACCGTCATATTGATACAGCAGCTGTCTATAAAAATGAAGAAGGCGTTGCAAAAGGAATCGCTGCATCTGGCGTTGCCCGTGAAGAAATCTTCTTGACGAGTAAGATTTGGAACGACGATATCCGTGCACGTCGCACAAAAGAAGCATTCGCTGAATCCCTTGAGCGTCTGCAGACGGACTATATGGACCTTTGCTTATTGCACTGGCCAGTAGATGGCATCGTTGAAGCATGGGCTGCACTTGTTGACCTCTATGAAGAAGGCAAAATCAAGTCGATTGGTGTTTCAAACTTCAAGCAACATCACTTGGATCAATTAGAAGAAGCTGGACTGATGAAACCTATGGTCAATCAAATCGAACTGCATCCACAAAACCCACAGCGTGCGTTTGTGACGTCTCTACAAGAGGCAGGAATTCATGTGGAAGCATGGAGTCCATTGATGCAAGGGAAGTTTTTAGACTTTCCACTATTTGAAGAGCTTGCAGAAAAACACGGCAAAGCCCCTTCTCAAGTGGTTCTTCGCTGGCACTTGCAGCACGGTCACATCGCTTTACCGAAATCTGTGACACCTGCTCGTATCCACGAGAACTTGGCTGTATTTGACTTCGAGCTTTCTGCAGACGACATGGCAGCAATTGATGCCATTGCAACAGATGTCCGTCTAGGTCCAGATCCAGACGAAATTGATTTTTAAGTAAATGTATAGAAATGAATCCCCGAATCTTGCATAGATTTGGGGGTTTTGTAATTCATTTTAAACAGGCTACAGGCATCACCTGTTCAGAATCGCCATCGTGTTTCCAGCGACGAAAGTTACGAATCCAGCGACGAATCATGAAAATCCAGCGACGCAAACCTCAATTCCAGCGATGCACGAGCGAACCTAGTCCCCGTGAGCGACGAAAGTTACGAATCCAGCGACGAGTCATGAAAATCCAGCGACGCAAACCGCAATTCTAGCGACGAACGGACCCCGTATAGTGTTTCCAGCGACGCAAATCCTACTTTGAGCGACGAATGCGCCGATTTCAGCGACGCAAACCGCAATTCTAGCGACGAACGGACCTCTATTTCTCTTATCTTTCCAGAAACTCAAAAGTGTAACGTAAAAAAGTCGCACAGAATCTATCGAAACCCAGTACCAAGCCCGGGAACTCCCTCTAAATGCCAAAAGCAGCATTCACCTTCTAATACTGTTAATCTTTTTCTCGCAGTCGCTCCATCTCACTAGCAACTTGGTGAGACCCAGCATCGGGTTCTTCCTTTAATTGCTCGATGATGTTCGCGTAGTCGTGATCTTTTCGATTTTGGCTCATCTTGTAGGCAGCTTGTACTTCGCTTGCTTCCATTACAAACCCTACGATTCCTTTGATTTCACGCTCAAGAAGTTCCGGTGTTACGGTCTCCCACAAGACAGGGTTTTCTCGCTGTTGTTCATATGTAAACATCAATTGTTTCAAATCTGCTCGCAACTCTTCATCTGTCTGTTCACGAATGGCTCCGTAGATATGTACTGCTTGATAGTTCCAGGTTGGGACTTGTTCTTCAGCATACCAAGAGGAAGAAATATAGGAGTGTGGTCCTTGGAAGATAAGCAATGCTTCTTCTACCTCTTTCCATGTTCGCCATTGGGAATTTCCATAAGCGACGTGCCCACTGATCAGCAAGTTCTCACCTTCTTGACGCACGATTACAGGAATATGGGTTGCAACGGGTCGTCCGTCCTTAGTTGTGATGAGTGTGGCAAAACTGTGCGCCTTCAAGAAAGAAAAGATTTCTTTGGGATCTTTTACGTTGAATCGTTTAGGGATATACATCAATACACCTCTTCTTTTACTACTTTGAGCAAGATGTAGTCAATTTGTTCATCGTCTCCCATGAAGAAGGAGTGCTGTCCAATTCGCTCAAATCCAATCTTTGAATAAAAGGCGAGCGCATTGTGATTATTTTCCCAGACACCCAGCCAGATTTTAGATTTCGCAAGTTCCTTCGCTCTTTCAAGCGCTTTATCATAAAGTAATTTTCCTAATCCGAGCTTCTGGAATTCCTTCAATACATAGATTCGTTCAATTTCAAGATGATCAGAATCCATAGGTTCAGTTTGTGCGCCCGACTGGTTGATTTTTAAATAAGCGGCGACTTTCCCGTCTTTTTCTGCCACATAAAATTCTGAGTCAGGGTTCTTTAGTTCTTTATGAAGTTTTGAATCTGCAAATGCCTTTTGCAAATAATCATTCATATTTTCTTCCGTGTTGTAAGCAACAAATGTTTCAAAGTAGGTTTGGCGGCCTATCTGTTGAATCGTTTCAATGTCTTCTATACTGCATTTTCGTAGTGTCACTGTCATCTTTTCCTTCAACCCTTCTCAATAGATTCGTTTCTGTCCTTTTTTTACGGCTTCCCAGTCTTTCTCAATATTCTGCCTTACTCGAACCAACAATTGTTCTAATAGCTCGGCTTCACGTTCAGTTAATTCATTTAGCGCAACATTCTCTGAGTGTCTATGTTCTTTTAAAATCTGAGGATATATCTGTAAACCTTTTGCAGTCGGATATAAATATTTATTTTTACGATTCGACGGTTCAAGTCGTTTTTCAATCAGTCCATTTTGTTCCAACTTCTGAATAGCTCTTGCTGCCGTAGTGCGATCCACTTTGATTTGTTCGGCCACCTTCTCTTGAATAATTCCTGGCTGTTCGCAGATTCGGACTAAGTACAAATAATGGCCTTTTGCTAATTCAAACTCTTTAAACTCGCTATTACTGATGGAATCGAGGGCCCTCGCAATCATTCCAATCTCTCTTAAAATCTCTGCCACCTTGCCACCCCTATTTACTAGTCGTTCTCTTCACTGTAAATGCATTTTATTGCAAATGCAACAAAAATTCCATAAAATAAATCCCCTTCTCGAAAAGAGAAAGGGGGTTGAGTTTAATAATCGCCTAAAATTTCACGTTTTGTGCGCTTCGGAAGCTTTTCCAAAACCTGTTCATACGAATGTCGGATTAACTTTCCAATCAATTCATCTGGTAATCCTGCGTCACGATAGATTGAGTTCCAGTGTGTTTTGTTCATGTAGTAGCCAGGGACAATCGCTTCATACTCTGTACGAAGTTCTTCTGCATACGAAGGTTCTGCTTTTAACGTCAATATAGCTGTTCCCTCTTTGTCTCCGCCAAGCATCGCGTACATCTTGTCACCAATCATATAGCGGTCAGCGGTCCACTCTTCTTTGTAATCATGAGTAGTTCCTGGTAAAGATAGAAAGAACGCATGGAGAGCTTCGTTATTGTTCAGCATCTGATTACGCCTCGCTTTCTAGATCTTCCAAATCCTCAAGCAACGTCTCTGCCTCAACCAAAATTTCATCTTTTGCAGTTGAGAACACTGAAATTTGAATCTCATCCTTTTCAAGACCTGGTAGCCACGCTTCTATAAACTCATCTAGCGCAATTGGTTTAGGTATGAACCCGGGCCACTCTTTTGCCGCTTGATGCTTAGCAAATTCTTCTGAAGGCCAGAAGAAAATACGTTGAGCGCCTTTTGTATCTTCAGCTGTTGCCCAGCCTTCTTGGAAAAGTCCCCATACTTCTTTGTTCTCTACTATTGTGTTTAAAAAGACCTCGTACCGCGTATCTGCTGGTAGACGTGTCAGTTCATGCAATTCTTTTTTCATCCGAACCGCCTCCTTTTCCCCATCGTACCACATTATGAGGTTTCGTTGAGACCTTCTCTGCCCGGATCTTGCTCCACTTTCATTTGAACCGCTTGCTTCAGTTCCTCTTCTGATGTGTAGCGTTCAAGAGGAAGCCCTAGCCACGATTCCCATTGTTCACGTGTATACGTATAGGAAGTAGTGCCTGCATGTAGTGTTACGAAGTCAGCATTCGTGATCAATCGTAGCAAGTGCAGGCTATAAGTTCGAGCCGCTTCCCTCGCAATTTCCGGTTCTGCTTTCTCGTAATAAAGCTCAATGCCATACGGTTCTTTCTTTGTTTCTAGGGCCATTTGTTTCCACTCAAGGCCATAGTCCGGTAGAAGCTTTAAAATATTCGTTGTCGACATTGGAGATCCTACGTAGGAGCCCTCATAATCAAAGAGTTCCACCTTCGTTTCCCCAGTACTTTGATTGGCACATCCAGCTAGCAGTACTACTGAAATTAGTACTATCAGGACTCTCTTCATAACTTACATCGCCCCTTTAGGCAGCAGAATCGTCACTTTGAACAAATCTCCATCTAAGCTCAAATCAAACTCTCCGTTATGCAAAGTCACAATCGATTGCGCAATAGCAAGACCTAAACCAGATCCTTCTGTGTGACGCGCTTGATCCCCTCGTTTAAACCGTTCCGTTAGTTCTGCCGTATCGTCCCCTAACTCATATTGCGAAACGTTTTTGAAAGTGACGACGGCGTGCGTTGGTGTTTCTTGTAGCGCTACATATACGCGCGTTCCAGGCATTGAATATTTACTGATGTTTAGAAGTAAATTATCAAACACGCGCCATACTTTCTGTCCATCCATATATGCATGTACCGGCTGAGAGGCGATGCTGACACGTACATCTAAATTCTGTTTATCCAGTGCTTCCTGCTGCTCCGCAATGGCTTGCTGCAGTAAGGAAGCGACATCGACTTTTGTTTTGTGCAATTCGATATTGCCGGAAGCCATTTTCGACACATCGAATAGATCTTCAATTAATGTTTTCAAACGCGCGGATTTCCGTTCCAGAACACCTACATACTGCTCACGCTGTTCAGCAGTTAACTCTGGATTCTTCAGTAAATCTGTATACGTAATGATAGAAGTCAATGGTGTACGTAAATCATGACTCACGTTTGTAATCAGCTCGGACTTTAATCGTTCGCTCTTCACTTGAGACGACTGTGACGTCACTAGTTGGTCGCGCAAGCCATTCAGCACTTTTGCATGCTCTGTTAATCGGGAACGCCCTTTGATTTCAAATGGCTCATTCACCACACCATCGCTTAATCGGGCCGTCTGCGCCATTGTCCGATTCAAGTACGCAATCCGACTAAACAGGAAGTAAAGAGCTGGAATCCCGATGAATACCGTAGCAGGAATCCATACGAGAATCATTCCGCCGACTATACCAGACAATACTGTTCCAAATCCCCAGAAGAAGACAATGACCAAGATAATGATGGCTTGCCAAGCAAGACTTCGGTTTAGGAATAAACCTTTTAAGCCCTCAACCCATCTTTTCAGCAGTGAAGTTTCATATGAATAGTCGTCTATTGTTTGCGTAATACTGATTAACAAAATCATAAATACAGTAAAAAAGAGTACAGCAAACCCAAATTCAAGAATCGGGATGGTTTGATACGAACTAGAATAAGCTAAACCTCTAGCAATCATTTCTGTAATAGAGTAGCCTAACCACATTGTAGCTCCTGCGAATAATGCTCGGACTTCTTGCGGTTTCGAATTTAAATCTGACACCAATGAACTTGCTAGTAGATCTTGCTTCCATTTTCTCCAGGCAATCACTCCCCCTAATAAGGAAAGTAACCCCAGAACAGTGAGAACCCAAAACAATGTTTGGCGAACCTTGTACTGCTGTAATGGTTGGCCAACAAATGCATTTGGAATCGTAACTGTTCCGCTATAATTTGCATAGATTGTATCCACTTTTTCATTGAGAGATACTGTGTTTTCCCCGTAATTATCAAAGCGAGACATTTGTAGCCATCTACCATCACTACCATACGTAAACTTAACGCCAGCTGAACCTTCTCGATCAAAGGTCTCACCTGTCTCATTGTTTATCAAAGAGTAACCAATGCCAGGATAGTTCGATAAATAGTTGCGCTGTGCAACTTTAAGGTTTGCCAGATACGTTGCTACATCTCGCTCCCACTCTGCCTCCAACTTATCGCTCACATAGTCATCATCACTGAAGTTTTTACGAATATCCGCAATTTTCGCGTCGCGCTCTTCTTGTAACTCTGGACCAAGTTCTTGTCCTTCCACAGGCTCATATTGGTCCATGATACTTTGAATTTGTGTATTTAGATTTCCATAGCGAAATCGATATTCTTCGATGTCTTCAGAAGAAACAGAATACATCTCTAACAACTCTTCTTCTGTCAATGGTTCTACTAAAAGAGCTCCCAACCGTTCCAAGATTTCATAATCAATAGTGCCGTGAAAACTATCTGTATCTTGAAAGTCGTTCAAAAACTCATGACGGTTTCCTGTCCAAGTGAGTAGGGTCGTCACAATCAGTGTGATGAGCACTCCCACCGTGATCCATTTCCCCAAATGTCGTTCTTTTTTCATCCTAATCCCCCTCGATCAATAAAACGCTTCAACTGAGCAAGCCAGCTCGATGTCTCCGCCGCTTGAGTGAAGCAGTACGCACAATAGCCAATGGTGGCGAGGCCGATTAACATGACAACTACCGAAAGAATCGTCTCCCATTTACTTGTCCATCTTGTAGCCAACGCCCCACACCACCTTTATATAGCGCGGATTTTTCGGATCCGCTTCCATTTTTTCACGTATCTTTCGAATATGTACCGCCACAATGTTCTCTGCATTGTACGCAGGCTCTTGCCACACACGTTCATAGATTTCCGGAATCGAGAACACACGCCCTTGGTTACGCATGAACAGCTCCGTGATTTTGAACTCCGTTGGTGTCAACTTTAGGGGTTCTCCCTCGAGCGTGACTTCTTTCGACTCTTGGTTTAACACTAAACCATCTTTCTCAATTACCGACTGCAAACCTTCATAGGTCCCCAGCTTTGTGTACCGACGTAGCTGTGATTTCACGCGAGCAACGAGCTCCATCGGGTGGAATGGCTTTGTTACGTAATCGTCTGCACCAACGGATAAGCCGTGAATCTTATCGGTATCCTCTGATTTTGCAGAGAGCATGATGATGGGGATGTTTTGTGTTTCCCGCGCTTTAAATGTCGCTTGGATTCCGTCCATCTGAGGCATCATAATATCCATAATCATCAAGTGAACTTCCTGCTGTTCTAATAGTGCAAGTGCTTCTAGTCCGTTAGCGGCCTTTAGCACCTGGTACCCTTCATTTTTTAAATAGATTTCAATCCCATCTCGAATTTCTTGGTCATCATCTGTGACGAGTACTGTAAATGGTGTCATGTTCGACCGCCTCCTTCCATCTATTTCTATTGTACCTCTCAATTCTTAACAAGTAAGGGGGAGATTTCTGAAGAAATTCTTAATAAATGAAAAAATCCCCTCGCGTTTGCGAAGAGATTACTCGTCATTGCCACTGTCGATATAGAGTTTACCGTTCTCTTGAAGTTCCGCATAGAATAGTTGATCGGGTTCTTGGTACCCCGCTTTTTTGAGTTCTTTCAAAAGCCAGCCTTTCGAAAGACCAAGTTCCACTAAATTACGTTCAATGATCACCCCGTCCGTGATGAGTTGAGTGGGAATATAATATGTCGGTTTCGTCGGCAACTGCATATCCTTTTTGGTGGCGGGTTGGTTCGCCGATTTTTTGTAGACACTCAGTTCTCCATTGGTTTCGAGGATAGCGTGCTCGACTTCTGATTCCTTGAAGGCGGAGCAGCATCTTCAAATCTTCTACCGGAAGACGACTGGCTTTCAGTTCACGCTGCAGAATTTTTCCTTTTCGAATGACAACGGATGGTTCATCATCTAGCAAGGTTTTTGCACGCATGGATTTTAAAGAGATCCAACTAACGAGAAGTGTGAGCAACGTCCAGATGATGAGTGAAATCATACCGTCGATGAATGGTGTCTCTGCTTGCCCGGCCAAATCGGCAGCAATGGATCCGATGGTGATGCCGGTAATATAGTTGAACATAGTGAGCTGGCTAAGTTGTTCTTTTCCTAGAAAGCGGGTGAGTAGAAGTAGAGCTATAAACGTTACGGTGGTACGCAGGATCATTTCAAGTGCGTTGATGTCTTCGGTCCACATGGGGATCACCTCTTGTGGATAGTATGAGCGGAAGTAGTAGGCGTTAGACTGTAAGCTTGAATTAACGCCCGTACTTCCTTGATTAACGCCCCAAATGTAGCAATTAACGCCCGTACTTCCCTAATTAAAGACCGTACTCCCTCCTTTAACGCCCCAAATGATTTTATGGAAACTAAATTCGGCCCTCCTTAGAAAAAACCCCTTCTGCCGAAGCAGAAGGGGCACTCTAAGTTATTCCGGTTGGTTGTTCAAGCAACGCTCACATTCAAATAGTTGAGACTCGACTTGCTCACGAATGACAGTGCCACACTCGCGGCATACTTTTGGGTTCGCTTCACGATTCGGTTGATTCATGGTCAGTCACCTCCTCCAACTGGTCATAGCCAGGTACTGTGAGAAACTCGATAAACTCATCGTTTAGAACTAATCGTCTAAAGAGACTAGCAGCCTCTTCAAATCGTCCGTTGGCATATACATCGTTTCCAAATTGCTCTTGTAGCTTGTGCAACTCTTCCTCGAGGACCTGGTCTACAAGGTCAGCTGTAATTTTACGACCATCCTCTAACTTCCCTTCCGGATGGCGAATCCATTGCCAGACTTGGGTGCGAGAGATTTCGGCTGTTGCAGCGTCTTCCATCAAGTGATTGATAGGTGCTGCGCCGTTCCCTCGTAACCATGAAGCGATGTACTGGACACCTACTGAGCAGTTCACACGTAAACCATTTTCTGTGATAGTGCCCTTCAATACTTCCACTAAGTCTTCAGCCGTTACAGTTACATCGTTTCGCTTTCGCGAAATCTGGTTCGGCTCTGGCATATGCTCGTTGAACTCATCGAGTGCCACGGCAACTAGCGCTGGGTGTGCAACCCATGTGCCGTCGTGCCCATCCGTCACTTCACGGCGTTTGTCTTCTCGTACTTTATCAAATGCCGCCGCGTTTGCTGCTTCGTCTCCTTTAATCGGGATTTGAGCAGCCATCCCACCCATCGCCGGCGCATTACGTTTATGGCACGTCTTAATGGCAAGTAATGTATACGCGCGCATGAATGGTGAGGTCATCGTGACTTGACCACGATCTGGCAAGATGACGTCCGGTTGATTCCGCAAACGTTTGATATAGCTAAAAATGTAATCCCAACGCCCACAGTTCAAACCAGCTGAATGGTCACGTAATTCGTACAAGATCTCGTCCATTTGGAAAGCTGCAGATATCGTCTCGATCAGCACCGTTGCACGAATCGAGCCTTGGGGAACCCCAAGTGTATCTTGTGCATATCTAAACACGTCATTCCATAAACGCGCTTCTAAATGATGCTCGAGCTTCGGTAGATAGAAATACGGACCACTTCCTCGGGCCAACAATTCTTCGGCGTTGTGAAAGAAGTAGAGTCCGAAATCGAATAGTCCCCCTGACATCGGTTCTCCGTCTACTTCCACATGCTTCTCTAGCAAATGCCACCCACGTGGGCGAATTTGTAGTACTGCGACCTCATCGTTTAATGCGTAGGTCTTGCCAGTCCCAGGCTGCGTGTAGGAAATTGTCTTCCGAATCGCATCGTACATATTAATCTGACCATGGATCATGTTATGCCACGTCGGTGCTGTCGCATCTTCGAAACAAGCCATGAATAGTTTTGCCCCTGAGTTCAAGGCATTGATAACCATCTTCCGGTCAACAGGTCCCGTGATTTCCACACGGCGGTCTTGTAAATCTTTCGGGAGTTCGGCGACCGTCCAGTCGCCTTCCCGAATCTCTTTCGTCTCTGGTAAAAAGTCGAGCTTGCTGCCCGAGTCTAGTTCTTTTTGACGCACTTCACGTGCCTCTAAAAGCTCTTTTCGACGTGCATTGAATGTCCGGTGGAGTCCTTCTAGAAACTGCAGGGCTTCCGGTGTCAGCACCTGGCGGACGGCTTCATCCTGAGGCGCTTTGATTTCAATCGAAGTAGTCAGTTGCGTCATCAGTTTCCCTCCTTCCCGAATCACGCAAATTGCGCGACTTCTGTTGAGCCTTTCATTGCGGTTGTCGACGACATACCACCTGAAACGATTTGTGATACTTCATCAAAGTATCCAGTTCCAACTTCGCGTTGGTGCTTCGTCGCTGTGTATCCTTTTACTTCTGAATCAAATTCAGCTTGTTGCAAGCGAGAGTAAGCAGCCATTCCTTCTGTTTTGTAAGCATGCGCTAGTTCGAACATACCGTGGTTCAAGCTATGGAAACCTGCAAGTGTCACGAACTGGAACTTGTAGCCCATCTTGCCAAGTTCGACTTGGTATTTCGCAATTGTCTCCTGGTCTAGGTTTGCTTCCCAGTTAAAGGATGGTGAACAGTTATACGCGAGCATCTTTCCTGGGAACTGCGCGTGAATTGCATCTGCGAATTGTTTCGCTTCTTCTAAACTCGGGTGAGACGTTTCACACCAGACAAGGTCTGCATACGGAGCGTACGCAAGTCCACGTGCAATGGCTTGTTCGATACCAGGGTTTGTTTTGAAGAATCCTTCTGGTGTACGCTCGCCTGTAATGAATGCGTGATCGCGCTCATCGATATCACTTGTCACCATGTCCGCTGCATCTGCATCTGTGCGTGCTACAATCAGGGTTGGAACGTCTAGTACGTCTGCTGCTAGTCGAGCTGCCACTAAGTTGCGGATAGCATTCTGTGTTGGGAGAAGAACTTTCCCGCCCAAGTGTCCACATTTTTTCTCTGAAGCGAGTTGATCTTCTAAATGGACGCCTGCTGCTCCGGCTTCAATCATCCCTTTAATCAATTCGAATACGTTCAGTGGTCCGCCAAATCCTGCTTCTGCATCTGCAACGATTGGTGCAAACCAGTCAAATCCATCTTCGCGTCCTTCTGCATGATCAATTTGATCCGCGCGCTGTAGTGCTTGGTTGATCCGCTTCACCACTGCTGGGACTGAGTTTGCCGGGTACAAGCTCTGGTCTGGATACATTTGACCGGAAAGGTTTGCATCTGCTGCTACCTGCCATCCGCTTAAATAGATAGCTTGCAAGCCTGCTTTCACTTGTTGAACGGCTTGGTTCCCAGTAAGTGCACCCAGCGCGTTAATAAAATCTTCTGTATGAAGTGAGTTCCAAAGTCGATCTGCTCCACGTCGTGCCAGCGTCTGCTCTACTACAACCGAACCGCGTAGCTTTACAACCTCTTCCGGAGAATATGGACGTTCAATTCCTTGCCAACGTTCATTTTCGTTCCATTCTTTACGTAGTTGTTCAACCTGCTCTTGTCGTGTCATCATCCTGTATCTCACCCTTCGCGTAAGTTTCTGTTGCATAACAGTTATAGTTCTTGTAAATTAATATATAACAGATAATTCAAAATGACACGGCTTTTTGATAAACCGCTGAAATTTTTGGATAAACCCACTTTTTTTCGCGATAAACTTGAAAATCAAAGGAGGAACACAATGGAACAGCTCACTGCAACTCGCTTTTTAACGGTTCGACAAGAGGAGGATTGGAAGCCTTTGCGCCTTTCTTCTATAACACACGTGGAGAGTTTACATAAGAAGACGTGGGTGTACGCAGACGGGGAAGCCTATTCTGTCACACATCCGCTGAAGGAGCTCGAGCGACGACTGCCAGAAGATTTTGTCCGGATCCACCGGTCGTTTATTGTAAATCTAGTAGCGGTCGATCGAATCACGCGGGACCTCGCCTCGAATCTCATCATGGTACTTGAAGATGGCAGCGAGTTGCCCGTGGGCCAGTCGTATTTAGCGGACGTGAAGCGGATTTTAGGGATGTAATAGTTTCCATAACATCACCTTCCTGCGAATCTCCCGACACAATTGGTGAACGGCGAGCATTAGACTGCGAATCTCCCGACACAATTGGTGAACGGCGAGCATTAGACTGCGAATCTCCCGACACAATTGGTGAACGGCAAGCATTAGACTGCGAATCTCCCGACACAATTGCCGAACAAACGCTATAAGACAAAAAAAGCCCTGAGCACTTAAACAGCCTCAGGGTTTTTTAGTGGACGTTGGTACCTCGCACCTATAGTTAGAACAACAATACTTCCGAGAAGAAGAACAATCCCCACCCATGAATTCCATGTAAAGATTTCTCCAACAACTAACACTCCTAGCACAGCGGCAGTCGTCGGTTCAGCAAGGGACAATGTAAGTGCGGAACTCGACGGAATCTTTTTCAGACCTGTCGTGTAAAACACATAGGCAATAGTCGTCGTGCCAATCCCAAGATACAGAAGAATCCCTGCATTTGTAGGTTCAACGGTCCACGCTGCTCCATTCACTACGTAGAATGGACTCAACAAAATAGCCGCGACGCTAAATGTCATGGCGACTGCTGACATGGCATCTTGTTTCGCAACAAGTACTTTGCTCGACATCGTGTAGATTGCAAACACGATTCCGGCTCCAAGAGAGAGCATCACGCCCACTGGATTTACGGTGACTGCACCAGAATTTAAGAACAAAAAACCGCATCCGACAAGTGCAAACAATGTCGACACCATCCAGATACGAGTCGGTCTTTGTTTAAAGATGAACCACTCGACAAGACCCGAGAACACGGGCGCACTCCCGATTGCAACTACACTCGCAATCGCAACACCAGTGAGTTTAACACTGCTAAAGAACAGCATTTGAAAGAGACCGATACAAAGCGCTGCGAGAATTGTTTCTTTCCACGACCAATTCCGAAAATCAATTTTCCGCATCACGACGAGCGGAATCAACAAAGCAAATCCCCCAATTGCAGAACGTGCTGCCGCAACAACAAATGGATGCGCATCTTCAGGTAAAAATGTTTGCGCAGTTCCCGTCGTTCCCCATAAGATTGCGCCAAGTAAAACAAGTATGTATGGTAAACTAGACAATGAAATCGCTCCTTGCAGCTAGTAATCACTCTATCTATTCAGTATACAAGGAGGTCACCTAAAAATGTATAGGACTCTTGAAGAAACAGCCGCTTACCTCGGTATGCCAGAAGAACAAGTTCGGCGCTATATTCTCGAAAGACGCATCAAAGCTGTACATGACGGGGAACAATTTCTGATTAATGACGAACAATTCACACGTCACTTTGAACAGCTGGAACATGTCAAAGCTTTAATTGAGGAGTGGCGAAATACGCCAATCCCGGAAGATCCGGACATAAAAGATGAAGACTAATCCCAATCCTGATGCGATTGGGATTTTTACTGTTCCCCCTATTCACAATCCTTTTGCAATTCCGGATATTTGCAGATGACTTTCTATTCGGAGCATTTCTTCTTATAATAAACAAATGCCTATACAGGTAATTGTCAGAATAGTGATATGATTTGGAGGTTTTGAAATGGAAAACACGAAAAACCGTGGCTTCATTCTTCGTTCCCTCGATGGTATCGAGCGTACAGGAAATAAATTGCCGCACCCGGTTACGTTATTTGCGATTTTCTCTGTTCTCATCTTAGTGCTTTCCGCTATCTTCTCAACACTCGGCGTAAGTGTAGAAGATCCGATGAATCCAGGAGAAACGTTAACGGTTAGAAACTTACTTAATTCAGAAGGAATCTTGTACCTGTTCCAGAGCATGGTCACAAACTTCACAGGATTCGCACCCCTTGGAACTGTTCTTGTCACAATGCTCGGAATTGGTCTTGCTGAACGTTCAGGTTTGATCAGTGCCGCTCTTCGTGGACTAGTCACGTCTGTGCCAAAACAACTTCTTACAGCTGCATTAGTATTTGGTGGTGTTATGTCATCCATGGCTGCAGATGCTGGGTATGTTGTTCTAACTCCACTTGGAGCCGTTCTTTTCGCTGGGATGGGTCGTCACCCACTTGCAGGTCTAGCTGCTGCGTTCGCTGGGGTATCTGGTGGATTCAGTGCAAACTTGTTGCTAACATCTCTTGATCCATTGTTAGGTGGAATCACGCAAGATGCAGCTGCAATTTTGAATCCTGAATACGCAGAGTCCATTAACTACGCAATGAACTACTACTTCATGATTGCATCTGTATTCATGATCACAATCGTAGGTACACTTGTAACTGAGAAAATTGTTGAGCCACGTTTAGGTGCATACAAAGGAACGGTTACAGAAGAAGTCAATACACTTTCTTCTCTTGAGAAAAAAGGACTTTGGGGAGCTCTTGCTTCCATCATCGTCGTTTCAATCGGAATCGCTCTACTAGTTGTTCCTTCTTGGGGGCCACTTCGTGCAGGTGCTGAAGAAATCGTCAACGCGCCATTCTTCCAAGTACTTGTTCCGGTTATCTTGATTCTCTTCATTGTCCCTGGGTTTGTATATGGTGTCATCACAAAAGCAATCCGCAACGACAAAGATGTAGCGAATCAGTTATCTGAAACGATGGAAACAATGGGTTCATACATCGTTCTTGCCTTCGTTGCTGCTCAATTCGTTGCTTACTTTACAACGTCGAATCTCGGCCTTGTGCTCGCAGTAAACGGGGCTGAATTCTTAGATAGTACAGGATTTACAGGCTTCCCGTTAATCTTAGCCTTCCTATTAATTACTGGTTTCATTAACCTCTTCATCGGAAGCGCATCGGCGAAATGGGCAATCATGGCGCCGGTATTCGTGCCGATCATGATGGAACTTGGCTATTCACCAGAATTGACGCAAGTTGTTTACCGTATTGCCGATTCATCTACAAATATCATTTCACCATTGATGCCGTATTTCGCAATCGTGATTGCGTTTGCTCAGAAGTATGATAAAAAAGTTGGGATTGGTACGCTGATCGCTACAATGCTTCCATATTCTATTGCATTCTTCGTCGTTTGGACGATCATGTTGTTTGTGTGGATGGCGTTTGGGATCGACTTAGGTCCTGGTTCTGGCATTTACATGCCTGAATAATTACTAGCCGGCTCTCTTTTGAGAGTCGGTTTTTTAGTTCTCTCGCCCTCTTTTCAGATTTTTCAATCAGTGATAAAGTAACGAAGAGAAGAGGAGGAATTATCAGATTATGAAGAAATGGCTTTTACCTATGGCAGCCCTCGCATTTTTAGTTGGGTGTCAAGATGAAACAGTAGAGACACCATCCTCAGAAGCGACAGGTCCTGCTGGAGAAGTTGAAACAAAAATTGAAGAAGCATTGGGGACAGACGTTTCAATCCCTACTATGCAAAATCATGATATCGGTCTTGCGTATCTGGACTCGGCGGCTGAGTCTACGTCGGCTCACTTGATTTATCAAACAACGACGAAGCCAGCAGATGGATTCAACGTAGATACGTGGAGTGAGCAAAATGAGTATGAAGTATTACACGGTGACTTATTTAAAGACGCACCATTAGCAGAACTTGATATCTTTCCAGAAACTTTTGGAGAACTAGCTGACGCGGAAACGCAGGAAATTGCAGGCAAAGAAGTGGCCTATAAAGTGATTCCTGGCCCTGTACGGGACACTGCTGTCCTTGGGTTTGATAAAGACGGCGCTGGTTATATGATTACGTACTATCTAGCAGTTAACCAAACGATTGACGAGGCATTCAACTTTGCTGAACAAATTATAGAGAACTAAAAAAATCAGTATCTTCTCGAAAGAGAGGATACTTTTTTTTCGTTAGATTGATGCCCTTGCTAGGAAAAATTTTGGGATAGTGGACGTTTGGGATCTGAATTAGTTTCCATAATATGACTTCTGGCACAAAGTCGCTCGATCAGGGCACAAAACCTTTAGCTACCTAAGCCCTTACTAGTAAGATTTTAAGAAAATAAGGGTTTGGCCTGCGAATTAGTTTCCATAATATGACTTCGGTAGAAGAAATGTGGATTTGGGTAGAATAAATCTCAGTTTCGGTAGAAGAAAGTATGGTTTCGGTAGAAGAACGACCGCTCAGTTCGCAAACAAAAAACCGGCATACACCCAAATTGGTGTATGCCGGCGTTCTCCACATCTAAATCTAAAGTTGAGTGGAATGGAGGGGTTGACTCCAGTGGGATTACAGTCTGCCGTGAGATCCCGCAGGAGCCTGCGACGAGGAAGCTCACGCAGCGCCCACGGAAAGCAGCCTCGCAGTGGAACTCAACGTCTTACTTTGCACAATTTCTGAACAGTCGGCTCCACATCAGAATGGAATCGAGTTGCGAACGCCAGAAACACGCTCCGGAATCAGCCGCGCCCGCAAAGGCTGGTTGTGGTTTCGACTTCGAACGGAATCGAGTTGCGCCTCCTAGAAATCCCGCAAGAAGCCATCGCATCCCATGAAGCAAAGAGCGCTTCACGGGCTCCGCTGTCTTCTTGCACAATTTCTGAACAGTCGGCTCCACATCTAAAACTAAATAGAAATCATAAACCCAGCCCGCTTCCCAATAATCTCCGCGTAATCTTCTACCATCACACTCGCCGTCGGGTACATCCCTGCTCCAGGGCCAACAAGTGTCAATGTGCCAATGTAGTTTGTATCAACTGCCACTGCATTGTTCACTCCTTCGATAGCATACAGTGGGTGGTCTGGTCCTACTAGTTGTGGGCCTACAGAAGCTTCTAAACGTCCATCGGGGTGCTGAACGATTTCAGCGACATGGCGGTAGCGTAACCCTTCAAATTGCGCACGCTGAACATCGTCTAATGTAATTGTATCGATTCCTCTTACATCCACCTCGCTTCGTTCTGGTTGCTTATCAAATGCGAGCGCACTCAAAATCATCAGCTTATGAAACGCATCCATTCCGGATACATCGTTGTAAGGATCTGCTTCTGCATAGCCAAGTGCTTGCGCATCACGAAGTGCAGCGTCGAAGGCACTATTGTCTGTGCGCATTGAAGTCAGGATATAATTCGACGTCCCGTTCAAAATCCCTTGAATGCGATGGACCGTGTTGACTTGCAACAGGTTCTTGAGTGTCTTGATGACCGGTACGCCCCCTGCTGTAGTGGCTTCGTAGCCGATATAGACACCCTTTGATTTCGCTCGTTCATGAAGATCGATATGATAGCGCGAGAACATGACTTTATTTGCTGTGATGACATGGCACCCTTTGTCAATTGCCTGACATAAATACCCATAGGCTGGGTCTTCTCCTACAATCGCTTCAAATACGACCTGCAATCCAGGAATGGCCAAGATGTCGTCGTACTTATCTGTGATGAGAACGCCCGGGGTTGCAGGACGAGGTTTTTCCAAATCATTCACAAGAATTGCGCCAACTTCAATGTCGAGGCCAAGAGAGCGTTGCAACTCTTCTCGTTTATCTTGCAAGATGCGGTAAATCCCTTGTCCCACTGTCCCGTATCCTAAAATTGCTGCTCGTAGTTTTGCCATCTTCATTCCTCCAAGTCCATTCACCGTAGTATTTTTCCTATTTTAGAGGAAGATTTTAAAGAAAACAAGAAAAATCTTTCCTGAGGATACATTTGTTTTTCTTGTACGGACAAATCAGACGGGAAGAGCGGCTTTTTTAACAGCTTGTAATCCTGCATCTAGTGCTTCTAAAATATCGTCAATATGCTCCAATCCAATCGACAAACGAACAAGTTCTGGCGTCACACCTGTTCGCGCAAGTTCTTCACCTTCACCTAATTGCTGGTGTGTCGTGGAGGCCGGGTGGATGATCAGTGATTTGGCATCTCCTACATTTGCTACATGCGAGAACAATGGAATGGAATCAATTAATAATTGCCCTGCCTGTTTCCCACCTTTTACTCCGAACGTTAGAATCGAGCCGGCACCTTGTCCTAAATACTTTTTCGCCAGCTCATGAGAAGGATGCTCTTCAAGTCCCGGATAGTTCACCCACTCTACTTCTTCATGTTGCTTCAAATAGTTTGCCACAACTTGTGCGTTCTCATTGTGTCTTGGGACGCGTAAGTGAAGTGTCTCCAGACCTTGCAGGAAAGAAAAAGCCGATTCCGGGCTTAGAGCGGGTCCAAAATCACGCAGCAATTGCACGCGAAGTCGGATAGCAAATGCTACTTGTGGTACGTCAATTCCGTAACGCAGACCGTGGTAGGTCACGTCTGGCTCTGTATATCCCGGGAATTTATCTGAGTTCCAGTCAAAATTTCCGCCATCGACCACTACACCTCCAATTGTAGTCCCGTGCCCACCAATCCATTTTGTAGCGGAATGGATGACAACGTGGGCACCGTGGCGAATCGGCTGTGTTCCGTACGGTGTAGCAAATGTGTTATCGATCAAGAGAGGTACACCCACTTCGTTCGCAACCTGCGCGACTGCTTCGATATCCAGTACGTTCAAACTTGGATTTCCAATCGTTTCAGCAAAGAAACCTTTCGTGTTCGAAGTGACCGCTGCACGGAAATTCTCAGGATCTGTGGAATCGACAAACTTCACAGTGATTCCGTAGCGTGGAAGTGTATGGGCGAATAAGTTGTATGTTCCACCGTACAGGTTCGATGCGGCAACAATTTCATCGCCTGCCCCTGCAATATTCAAAATAGAAAAGGCGATTGCAGACATTCCAGAGGATAATGCAACGGCAGCTGTCCCTCCTTCAAGTTGGGCGACGCGTTGTTCAAACACATCGACTGTCGGATTGCCGATACGTGTGTAAATGTTGCCTGCCTCTTTCAGTGCGAATAAATTTTGCGCGTGCTCTGTGTTTTGGAAAACGAATGAAGTGGTCTTATGGATGGGTACCGCGCGTGATCCTGTGACGGGGTCTGGTTGTTGGCCTCCGTGAAGTAAAATCGTTTCTGGTCGTAAGTTTGTCATTGTTCTTCCTCCTTTTTGTTGGGTAGAGCAGACATCCAGAGAGGAAGAGACAATGAAAAGGCCCCTCTTCAATTAAGAAGAGGAGCCTCAGCTTGTCCTCCTCTTATCTTCCAGACCGAAATCGATCTGTAGGAATTAGCACCTTTCCAAGCAAAATTGCTTGTTGGTTGCCGGGCTTCGCAGGGCCTAGTCCCTCCGCCACTCTGGATAAGAGTACATATACGTCTGTCTATTGCATTGAAGTATAAAACAGCAAGGAAACATCTGTCAACACCCCATTTGAAATTTTCTGTTTTTTCAGCCAGAAATCGCTTGCCAAACACTCTGAATTGCGAAAGAATAGACGGTGAGACCTTCGATTATCGAAGAATCCAAGGAGGATTTTGCATGACAACACAATTCCAAGAGTATACATACGAACGTCCCGATATGGGTGCTCTCAAATCACGCGCAAAAGAGGCATTAGAAGCATTCAAGGCCGCGTCTTCTTATGAAGAGCAAAATGAAGCGATTCAAACTCTCAACACACTGCGTGCAGACTTTTCGACAATGGCAAACCTTGTCTACATCCGCGCATCCATTGACACGAACGATGAATTTTATCAAAGTGAACGGGATTATTTTGATGAAATCTCTCCTGAGATGGAAGAGATCGTGACAGACTATTACAAAGCCCTTGTAGACTCACCATTTCGTTCAAATTTAGAAGAACGTTGGGGACAACAATTGTTTGATTTAGCCGAGTTCCAAATCAAATCGTTCTCACCAGAGATCATGCCACTTCTTCAAAAAGAAAATAAATTGGCATCGGATTATTCAAAGCTTGTGGCTTCTGCTCAAGTTGAATTTAACGGCGAAACGCTGACACTTGCTCAACTAGGACCGTTTGCAGAATCGACAGACCGTGAAACGCGTAAAAAGGCAAAAGAAGCATCGTTTGGTTTCTTCGCATCTCACGCAGAGAAATTCGATGCAATTTATGATGAGCTTGTAAAAGTACGTACAGAGATTGCGCACAAGATGGGCTATAAAAACTTCGTCGAACTTGGCTATATCCGTATGAACCGTATCGATTACAATGCGGAGATGGTAAAGACGTTCCGCGACCAAGTGCGCGACTATATTGTACCTGTCGCGACTAAACTGTATGAGAAACAAGCAAAGCGCATCGGTGTAGAGAAATTAAAACACTACGATGAGCCACTAACCTTCTTAACAGGAAACGCAACGCCACAAGGTTCGCCCGAATGGATCATTGAAGGTGGAAAGAAGATGTACGAAGAGCTGTCTCCTGAGACAAACGAGTTTTTCCAGTTCATGCTCGACCGTAATTTGATGGACCTTGTCGCGAAAAAAGGGAAAGAAGCAGGCGGATACTGTACATTTATCGAAAACCACGATTCTCCGTTCATCTTCTCAAACTTTAATGGGACATCTGGGGACATCGACGTGTTGACACACGAAGCGGGTCACGCATTCCAGGTATTCTCAAGCCGCAACATTGGAATTCCTGAGTACATTTGGCCGACTTATGAATCTGCAGAAATTCATTCGATGAGTATGGAGTTTTTCACATGGCCATGGATGGAAAACTTCTTTAAAGATCAGACAGAAAAATATAAGTACTCGCACTTGATGAGCGGGCTATTGTTCTTACCCTATGGGGTAGCTGTCGATGAATTCCAGCATGTTGTTTATGAAAACCCTGAAATGACACCCGCTGAGCGTAAAGCAGCCTGGAAAAAGATCGAACAAACGTATCTTCCTCATCGCGACTATGATGGGAATGCATATTTAGAAGAAGGGTCATTCTGGCAGCGCCAAGGCCACATCTATGCATCACCTTTCTACTACATTGATTATACACTCGCGCAAATCTGTGCATTCCAGTTCTGGAAACGTTCACGTGAAGATTTTGAGGGCGCTTGGAAAGACTACCTTCACCTTTGTACTCTTGGAGGATCTCTTCCATTCACAAAGTTAGTAGAAGCGGCAAACCTGAAATCACCGTTTGAACAAGGCAGCATCGAAGGCGTCATTGAAGAAATCGAAGCGTATTTAAACAGCGTGAATGACGAGGCACTTTAACTTGTAAGTAGGCAGGTCCCGCGCGGACTTGCCTATTTTCATGATTGTCCTCTACACTAGGAGTTAAGTGATTCTACCTTAAAGGAGAGATTGTGTAATGACACCCGAACAAAAGCTCTACGACTATCTAGTGAACAACACATGGGACTTAACAGAAGCGTGGTATGCAGCCCTTGATAAAAACTCGACAAGCGGGGTCTACGCATCGAACGACCCTAAAGTGATTCAGACAATCAAAGAGCAAAACCACGGATTTCATGAGCGTTTTTGTAAACTCTTTATTGAAGACGAAGAGGTATTCGTAAAACACTTTGAAGAATGGGTGTTAGAGATTGCACGTGACCCAGAACATTTAAACACACCGCTTCACCATATCCTGCAAGAATTTTTCAATACCCAACAACAATATATAGAGTTATTGTTTAAATATGAACGACAAGCTGAAGACCTTTCGCATGAGACTGTACAGAAGTGGATTGCAAGTGTCACAAAAATGTTTGGCAAGCTCATGACATGGTTCACAGAAGAGCATCATAACTACTCACTTTCTAAGTTACGTGCACAACAAGAGATGATCAATGAGCTCAGCACGCCAGTTATTTCGCTCAGTAAAGGGGTTGCTCTATTACCACTCGTTGGCGATATTGATACAAACCGCGCGAAATACATATTTGAAAACGCACTTTCTCAATGTACACAAAAGCGTGTCCACAGCTTACTCATAGATATTTCTGGAGTGGCCATCATCGATACAATGGTTGCCCAACAGATTTTCCAATTGATTGAGGCTTTACGCCTTCTAGGTGTTGAATCGACACTATCGGGAATTCGTCCAGAGATTGCCCAAACAGCTGTTCAACTCGGCATCAGCTTCCAAGATGTCAACACGATCTCTACAATTGAACGCGCTGTTCAGCGTCTGTTCACTGAAAAATAAGGAGGATTTAGATGAAACACACATTAATCGAACGCCTGACGCGTTACGTGAAAATTGATACACAATCTGACGCAGCAAGCACGTCCACCCCTTCAACTGAAGGTCAATGGGATCTGCTTCATGTACTCAAGGCAGAACTCGAAACGATGGGAATGACAGAGGTCACGCTTGATGACAACGGCTATCTGTTTGCTACTCTTCCTGCGACAACTACTGAAGACGTTCCAACAATCGGCTTCTTAGCACACGTGGATACTGCGACAGATTACACGGGGAAAGATGTGAAGCCTCAACTCGTCGAAAACTATGATGGCGAAGATCTTCCGTTAAACGACTCAACGGTCATGAAAGTGGCCGACTTCCCAGAACTCAAAAACTACAAAGGCCACACACTGATGACGACGGATGGAACAACCCTTCTAGGAGCAGATAATAAAGCAGGTATCGCCATCATCTTGACAGCGATGGATTACTTTTTACAAAACCCAGATATTCCGCATGGTAAGATTCGTGTCGGTTTTACACCGGATGAAGAAATCGGTAGAGGCCCGCACAAGTTTGACGTGGAAGCATTTGGTGCAGATTATGCGTACACGATGGACGGTGGCCCTCTTGGCGAACTACAATTTGAGAGCTTTAATGCAGCCGGAGCTCGCGTGACAACACATGGAGTCAGCGTTCACCCAGGTTCTGCGAAAGATAAGATGGTCAATGCCATCACGATGGCGATGAAATTCCAGTCGCATATGCCTCCACAAGAAGTACCAGAAAAGACGGATGGCTATGATGGGTTCGTTCACTTGATGGACATTCACGGCAAAGTCGAAAAAACTGTGATGGACTATATCATCCGAGACTTTGATAAAGCAAAATTTGAAGAGAAAAAACAACGTTTCCATGATGCGGCAAATGCAATCCGTGCACAGTATGGAGAGGACGCAATCACAGTTGAACTAAACGACCAGTACTACAACATGGGTGAGAAGATCACGCCTGTTATGCATATCGTCGATCATGTGAAAGCAATCATGGAAGATTTAGAAATTGCACCTCTTATTATTCCAATCCGCGGTGGTACGGATGGCTCACAACTATCTTACATGGGCATGCCGACGCCAAACATTTTCACAGGCGGCGAAAACTATCATGGCAAATATGAATATATTTCAATTGAAAACATGGAAAAAGCGACACAAGTCGTACAAGAAATCGTGAAACGCGCCGTACAACCAACAAATTAAAGGGCGGGATGAAGCAATGAAGGCAATCAGCTTAGGAATTTTGTCCGCACTGTTTTTTGCAGTGACATTCATTTTAAATCATGCAATGGAGCTGTCAGGAGGAAGTTGGATGTGGAGCGCTTCTCTTCGCTACTTCTTCATGGTGCCCTTTCTGATTGCCATCGTCTACTTCCGAAAAGGACTACCTGCCCTTACTAACGATATGAAATCCGCTCCAAAGCCTTGGTTGCTTTGGAGCTTTGTTGGATTTGTGCTGTTTTACGCACCTCTTACGTATGCCGCGGCATTTGGCCCTGGATGGTTAGTAGCTGGTATGTGGCAATTCACGATTATTGCGGGTATTCTTTTGGCTCCACTGTTTCTATCAGCAAATGGAAAGCGCGAGACAGTTCCACGAGCAGCTCTACTCATCTCAGGAATCATTGTTGTCGGAATCGTGTTGTTGCATCTTCCACAAGCTGAATCTGTTCCCCTTTCGACTTTAGCCCTAGGTGCTTTGCCGGTTCTAGTCGCCGCATTTGCATATCCACTTGGGAACCGGAAGATGATGCAACACGTCGGCGGTCGCCTGGACTCCTACCAACGGGTTTTAGGAATGACGATTGCTTCGCTTCCTGCTTGGCTTGTGCTGGCTGGCTATGCACTGTTTACAGTCGGCCTCCCCTCTAGCAGTCAAGTCTTCCAATCATTTTTAGTCGGAATTAGCTCGGGTGTCATTGCGACTGTCTTGTTTTTCATGGCAACTGATTTAGCACGACACAACCAGAGCCGCCTTGCTTCTGTTGAAGCTACTCAGTCTACAGAAATCTTGTTCGTCGTTGCGGGTGAAATGCTCCTACTTAGCCTCCCGCTTCCTGCTCCGATCGCACTCGCAGGGATGGGCATTATCATCATTGGTTTAGTGGCACACAGTCTTCATACGGTTTGGGAACAGCGCAAAATTAATATGTCGACAAGTCACCACATTTCTTCTTAAAAGAAATGTGGTTTTTGTTTGACAGAAGTTATACAGAGGGTGTACATTCAGAGTACTCATGGGTACTGATAAGAAAGGAGGAGTTTCATGACCGAGCAAGAACTGCGTTCACGCATTCTTTTTGCAGCTCTTGAAACCTTCGGAAAAGAAGGGTTTTTCGAGGCTAAAATGCTGACGATCGCCAAGCTCGCAAAAATTTCAAAATCAACTTTATATGCGATGTTTCCTTCAAAGGAAGACCTTTATACGGAGATGATGAAATTTACATTTTCACTTTTTTTATCCAACATCCAGCACCAGATCAATCAAAACCATTCATTTGAAGAGACACTTCAAGCCATTACAAAGACACATCTTCAAAATACGTGGAAACAGCGACACCGGTCTGGTATGTATCTGCAACTCAATCATAAACATGAAGAGGCGATGGATGCTCTCATGGCCTTTATTGAAGAGTACATCGCTGTTATTCAGCAATTTTTTGAGAAACACGGGATTGAAAACGCAGACATGAAGGCCAGACTGTATACGGGAATGCTTGATAGTTTTCGTAATGAGATTTTTATGGACCCTACCTTCAACGAAGCCAGGTTAGAAGAAATTCAAAATCAAATCGATCAAATTGTTATCAACGGATTTTAAACTTTCACTTTAAGAAGGAGCCACTATGGGGTGGATCACGCGATTTAGCTTACGCAATGCTGTAGCTATCTTTATCTTTTCGTTCTTATTAATTTTGCTAGGAATCTTTTCATTCAGTCGTTTGAAAATCGATCTACTTCCAAACATTGAGTTTCCACAACTCTCTGCACAAATCGTCTATCCAGGAGCTTCTCTTGATGCGGTAAATGAACAAGTGATCACACCGCTCGAGCAGGCGTTTGAAGGTCTAGAAGGTGTTCAAGAAATACAGAGTGCTTCTTACGACACGATTGCGGAAGCGGGTCTTCCAGATGAAGCAGCGGTTGAGGTAAGCTGTTTATCATTTGGGGCCTTCCCAATTTTTAATATCTCCTTATTCGGGAAAGACGAAGTAGATTTAGATGAATTTCTAGATTCAGAAGTTATCCCAGCTCTTGAGAAAATTCCAGGCATCAATTCTGTTTCTGTGGGTACGTAAGCAAACAAAAAAAGCATAATAAAAGGACGTTAGCCGATAATGGGTAGCGTCCTTTTCTCACATTTGAGGGGGGTGTGAGAATCGTGTTTTTGGAGAAAAGCACGATGGTTTGTTGACCTTATGGTAATGATAATCATTTTCAATTATAAAGTCAAGCAAGTTTCTTAAAAATCTCTTATACTGAAGCTATGTTAACCTCATACCAACGCCAACAACTCCGACAATACAGTGTCTATATGCAGCCAGCAGGTCCGGTACTCTTTCATACAGGAGAATGGAAAGAGCATCTTACAGTCGTTCAAGAAATCATCCAGGCCCCTCACCGCACGGCTGCAGCCTCCTATCTGACACGCCGTTTAGGGATGTTTGTTTCGATGCAATTTTGGAATCTCACTCTTTATGATGAGTATTGGAGTGGTAGACCAGAAGATTTAAATTGGATTGCCGTCAGAGAGTATGGCTATCCTGCAATTAGTGCATTTTGTGAGGAGGAAGAGTGGAGGTCTCTTGCTTCTGATCAGAGTCGGCAAGAAGTGGTAGCTGAGATTTGGAAGTTTGCTCGGATTTGTATTGAATCTCTGTCAAGCTCGAAGGCATTGCAGCGCATTCACTGGGAAAATGTTTTTGGGTATATCGTTTGGCACTACTCTATTTTCATGCAGCAATCCGATTTACGTGAAAAAGCTTTGACCGATTGGTTATTGCTTCAACATGCCGATTCCTGGGTAACGGACAATCCATTTGAAGCGTTTGTTCAAGGTCGCACACCGGGTGAACTCGTCCGCATGCCGGTACGCTCTACTTGTTGTCTTGCAAAAGATATTCCTGGGCAACTTACTTGTGGCTTTTGCCCATTACCTTAAGGAGGAACTTGTATGCCAATCATTGCGTATTTAAACTTCAATGGAAACACGGAAGAAGCTGTTCAGTTCTACCATCAAGTTTTTGAAACGGATGCTCCCCAGATTCAGTATTTCAAAGATATGCCTGGACATGAAGCAGATCCGGAATTAGGAAGCCGCGTCCTTCATGCACGCATTACTGTCCATGGAACACCTTTGTTCTTTTCGGACTCTATGCCCCAGAATCCCGTGACACACGGAGACGGGATTACTTTAGCTGTTGTGGGCAATGATGCTGAGTTATTGACTTCGCAATTTCATCAACTAGCTAAAGGCGGGCGCGTACTCATGCCTATCCAGGAAACTTTTTGGAGTAAAGCTTACGGTATTGTTCAAGATCGGTATGGGATTCAGTGGCAGATTAGTCATGAGGCGTAGTTTAGATGTGGAGAACGCCACTCTAGAAACTCCGAGGAAATCCGGCGTGCCCGTGAAGGCGCTCTTCAGCCTTTGCGGGTGCGGCTGATTCCGGAGCGTGTTTCTGGCGTTCGGAACTCGATTCCATTTAGATGTGGAGCCGACTGTCCAGAAATTGTGCAAAGTAAGACGTTGAGTTCCACTGCGAGGCTGCTTTCCGTGGGCGCTGCGTGAGCTTCCTCGTCGCAGGCTCCTGCGGGATCTCACGGCAGACTGTGATCCCACTGGAGTCAACCCCTCCATTCCACTCAACTTTAGTTTTAGATGTGGAGAACGCCGGCATACACCAATTTGGGTGTATGCCGGTTTTTTGTTTGCGAACTGAGCGGTCGTTCTTCTACCGAAACCATACTTTCTTCTACCGAAACTGAGATTTATTCTACCCAAATCCACATTTCTTCTACCGAAGTCATATTATGGAAACTAATTCGCAAGTCAAACCCTTAATTTCTTAAAATCTTACTAGTAACGGATTGGGTAGCTAAAGGTTTTGTGCCCTGATCGAGCGACTTTGTGCCCGAAGTCGTTTTATTGAAACTAATTTGCCAAGCTCAAGCTGCTTACTCCCCAGCTCGCCTTTCTAGCGAAACATATCCAGCATGATCGAGCTTGCCATGAAAAATCGTTAAATTCTTTTTGGGCGGAATCAAGTAGACGTGATCGGCTTCTACTTTCATTCCGGCTTCTGCGAGCAAGACCGGCATTTTTGTATAGCGGGCGAGTAATTCATCCATTAAAATTTTAAAGTCAGGGGACAAGTGCTGCACAACGATATACGCCATTCCCGTTGAGGATGGAAGTTTTCGAAAAAATTGTTCAAGTGCCTCTAACCCACCAGCAGATGCGCCAATACCAATGTAATACTCCGGTACATGTGTCATCGTCTTTCCTCCATCTCTCCTATAGGTCTAAACGTCTTTGTTCGCTGTGTCGCGTATTTCCGTTCGATGTGCGTAAATATTACTTAAAATTGCTTTGATAACCGCGTAAGTTGGGATAGCTAAAATAATTCCCCAAAGACCCGCTAAACTTCCTGCAGACAAGATAATTGTGATGACTGTCAATGGGTGGATGTCCAAAGATTTCCCCATGACGTTCGGTGTAATCAAGTTACTTTCAATCTGTTGTGCCACCAACATAACAATTGCCACTAAAACCGCTTGAAAAGGATCTTCGATAAATGCAATCACCATAGCTGGAATAACAGCTAAATATGGACCTAAGAATGGAATAACATTCGTCAGCATTCCAAATAGAGCAAGCAATAGAGAGTACTCTAATCCGATAATCAAGTATCCGATGTACAGCATAACTCCTACTAAAAAACTAACAAGTAACTGACCTTGTATGTATGTTTTCAATGTTTCATCAATGTCCGCTAGCGTTTTGCGAATCCATGTCTTGCGCTCACCTTTGAAGAACTTTGCAACAAACGGTGCAAAGCGTTCATGATCTTTCAACATATAAATTAGGAAAAACGGAACTAAGACAAGCATAAAGATTCCTTGGAACAAGCTTTGGAAGAAGTTGATTAGTACGGATCCACCCATAACTGCAAATTCGTTCACACGACCAATTGCTTCTTGAATAGAGTCTTGCATATTTTCAGGGAGTCGATCACGTTGATCTAACAAATAGGCCGCCATATTCTCTACTTCCCGTATAATAACAGGTGTGTTTTCTACTAATTGATTCACCTGTTTTGTAAGTGGAGGAGCGACTACAGCAACAAATGCAGAGATCGCACCTACAAGTAAAAGCAGAACAATCGAGATAGATCCCCAACGAGGGACTTTACGCTTTTCTAAAAATTTGACTAACGGGCGCATCAGATAGAATAATACGCCACCTAATAAGGCAGGTATGAAAATTGTGCTAAGGACAATAAACAGCGGACTGAATATCGCTTGCACCTCTATTACCATTCGAATAATCAGAAGCGTCAAAAGAATCGCGACGCCTACTTGGAACCAAAGCTTTTTTGTCATTCCATCTACTCCTTTGGTGGTTTTGGGTCCACTTTATCAATATCTTGTTTTAATAAGATAAAGCCAATGACTGCAGATACTAAAGATGCACCCATCGTAATGAGTACTTTGTTTTGAAAAGTTACGTCCGGATGATCACGTAAGATTAAGACAGAGAAAAATGCAGAAATCACCATGATTGGAACGAGCCATTTCACTTTTTTCATGCGTTCTCCTCCCAATCATCGCCTGCGACTTCTTGCACAGTTCGTTCGACTTCAGCGCGCGTCATCTTCTCGCGACCGGACTTCATCGCATCTAATGTTTTATGCGCAAACGTCAGTGGCAATTGACAGAACAAGCGGATACTCCTTTTTGAGATATCCTCCATATACGCATCCGCCTTCGCAAGGTTCCCTTCTGCATAAGAAAACATATCCGCTCGCGTCCATTCTTTCGGAAAATAACCTACTCCACGTTCAGAATCTTCTTCTTGATTGCGCAAAATATTCACGGCTTGTAGGCCACGTCCGTAACCAATGGCAAGGTCACGGTCTGTACGGATCCCGGAATCCCATTCCCATAAATCCGATAACATGACCCCTACAAGACCTGCGACGTAGTACGTGTAATCGTCTAAATCTTCATGTGTTTCGACTTTCCATTCTTTTAGTGCCCATTTGGCCATACCTTCTGCCATTTCAGCTGTTGCCAGTTGCATTCGCATCCGAGCTCCTGCTGGGCAGTAGTCGATCCAATCTCCCAGACGGCGTGTCACTTCTGGCATCAAAGGTAGAATGGGTTGTAGTACTTGTTGATAAGCCACGTCATCAAACGGCCCTTCTAATAAGGCAGCAGTTTTCATCAAGATATCTGCCTTTAGCTCTTTCGGAATCTCTTCATGGTCTTCAATTTCATCAATTGCCCGCATACATAAATAAGCGGATGCAACTGCTTTTTTTAAATCACGTTGTAAAAAGGTAATCGGTATGTAAAATGTGCGGCTCGTCTCTTTTAAGACACGCATCGCATCACGTGTACTAGTCAAGTGAATCCTCCGTTCTATATCCTTCATCTCTTTCATTGTACCAAAAAACCTCCCCAGACGGAGAGGTCAGCCTAGGTAGCGCTGCTCAAATTGTTGAACGGGCAGTGGATGCGAAAAATAAAAGCCCTGCCCTTTTGTACACCCGTTTTGCAATAAGAATTCGGCTTGCTCTTCACGCTCAATTCCTTCTGCGACCAGTTCAAATCCAAGATTTCTACCCATTTCAATAATTGTTTTAACTAGGGTAGCTTGTCCTTTGTTAGCGGGTACTTCTTTAATAAACGACTTATCGATCTTGATAAAATCAATCGGTAACTGATTCAAAATACCGAGCGATGAATACCCTGTCCCAAAGTCATCAATGTAAATCCTCACACCAAGTTGACGGAGTTTAAACAAAATAGGAATTGCCGCATCAATATTTTGTACCATCCCTTCCGTTAATTCGATGCCTAACAGTTTTGGGGGAATGCCACTTTCAATCAGCATCAATTCCAATCGGTCCATAAAGTTCGACACTTCTAACTGTGCGCTCGATACATTTACTGCTATACGGAGTGGTGTTCCCGCTTTATCCCAAATGCTCACTTGGCGAATAGCCTGTTTTAATACCCATTCTCCTATCGCTACAATTTGGCCAGATTCTTCTGCAATCTGAATAAACTCTGCAGGTGAGATTTCTCCGAGTATCGGATGGTGCCAACGGATCAGTGCTTCAGCGCCTTGAATTTTATTGGAGACTAAAGACACTTTCGGCTGATAGTACAGCTCAAACTCTTGAAAATCAAGCGCCCGCTTCAAATCGTGTTCGATACGCAAGCGTCGTTTTTGTAGCTCTTCATTTTCCCGTACGTAGTATTGCACATTGTTTTTTCCTTTTCGCTTGGCTCTCTTAAGTGTTGCATTTGCTTTCGATAATAAGCTATCTACGTTTGTAGCATCCTCAGGGAAGCTTGCAACCCCCATACTTACACTAACAAATAACTCCTCTTGCTTCACAAGGAACGGGCTTTGAAAGGACTCCATAAACTGTTGGATTTTCAGTCCCATTGCTTCCCGGTCATAGAATGGATAAGCAATAATAAATTCATCTCCACCATAACGTGCCATCAATGTCTCTTGACCAAAATACATAGGGATTCGTTCTGCAATAAGTTGTAAAACTTCATCGCCTGTCTCGAAGCCCATCATTTCATTAATAAACTTTAATCGGTCTACATTGAAATAAAGAAGTGCAATTTGCTCTCCATCTTCTGCTCGTTCTAATTGCTGCTCTAACTGGCGATTAAAAAAGACTTGATTCGGTAGTTGCGTCAATGTATCTGTCATCGCAATTCGACGCATCGTTTCTTGCAGTTCAACTTCTTTCGTGAAATCAAATTTAACGCCGACAATTCGTATGACCTTCCCTGCATCATCTTTAATAGGTTCTCCAACAGAGCGAACGTGGGCAATTGATCCGTCTTTTTTGTGAAGACGCCACTCTGCTTCCGAGCGCTCGCCACTCAACAATCGATCAAATTGACGTTTCACGATATGCTTGTCAGCCTCTACAGCATGGGTATACCAAATCTGGTAATCTTCATCTATTTCTTCCTCTGAATAGCCAAACAATTGCACAATACCTGTAGATACTCTTAGTTTTTTGGTCGCTACATCTATGCTCCAAATCCAAGCACTTGAATTAAAATAAAGTGCATCCAGTTCTGTTTGAACTTTTTCTAGTTCGGCCTGTTTACCTTCCAAGTCGTAATAGGTCAGAACCTTCTCTTTTGACAAGCGATTTCGGGAAGACACCAACCACCCAATCACCACTCCAATTGCCCCTGCCCCTGCAACATCTAATGCGATGTGATACGTAGGAAGATCCGCTCCAAAAAAAGAATAGAAAAAGGCAGCAACAGACAAAATAAGACCAAACATCACCATCGAGAATCGGGTCGTCATTCGTTTGCCACCGCCTTTTTGCGTTTAGCTTCAGTTTACCGGATTGTTATGAAATTGGGTAGTGGGAATAGCGTACAACCCATTCAGAATCTTTTTGTAAAAGTGCGAGTCCAACATAGCCTTGTTTTAACAGCTGTTGTTGGCGTTTTATGTCTGCCATCGGGATGTCTTCGAAAAAGGCTTCCTCCACTTTGTTCTGGAAATCTTTTAAAAATACATAGCGCATCTTCCCGCCGTATTTTTCTTTCAATGCGATAATGTGCATGCCGAGTGAAAATTTGTCTTTTAAACTGGGAATATTAAAAGGTGCAACCGTCGCACAAACGTAGCGGTACGGAGTAGTGGTAAGTTGCTCCATCCACCACTCTCCCATCTGGCGCTGTAGACCAAATCCTTGTACGTCTGGATCAACTAATGAGATTTCAGAATAAATCACTTGGGGCCACAACTCATTGGGAATGTGTGCATCGAGTGCTAAGTGTTCCGGGTCATTTGGTGGTGGTACTAAAAAGGCCCGTGCTGCGACTAATTTTTCAGATTCCCACACACCTGCAAATAACTTTTGTTCAATAATCGTATTTATTTCATCCGTGGTGAGCTTTTGCAGTCTCGACGGATCATCTAAGGACTGCGCTACTTTTTCTTGCAATTCATACAGGGCATCTCGATCTTGATTTCCCAAGAGTCTCATAACACCTTTTTTATCACCTAGTGATATCATGGCGCAATGACCGTTTGGTGACGTACTGTTAACTCCTCAAGCACCGACTCGTCTACATCGACGCCAAGGCCTGCTTGGTCATTTAGTGCAATAAACGGAACGTCATAGTGGAGATTGCCAATATCTTTTGAGAATTTTAATGGGCCAGTCAGTTCTACACTAGAGAAAATCTTTTTAGCAAAGGCCACATGGAAACCAGCTGCTGACCCCACTGAAGACTCGACCATCGAGCCAATCTGACAATCAATCCCTGCCATCTCCGCCATATGCGCGAGTTTCATCGCTGGATAAATCCCTCCGCACTTCATGAGTTTAATGTTCGCTTTGTGTGCTGCGCCTAGCTTAATAACTTGCAACATTTCCCGCTTGTATTTGAGCCCTTCATCAATCATCAATGGAATAGCAGACTTTGACTTGATCTCTACCATTCCGTCTAGGTCATCCGCTTTTACAGGTTGCTCTAACCAATCAATGCCTAGGTCTTTCATCTGTTCAATAGCTTGCAATGTGGACGACGCATTGACCCATCCTTGATTCACGTCTACGCGAATGGCGATATCAGGTCCCACTTCATTACGTACAGCACGAATGCGCGCGACATCACTTGTCACATCACGCCCCACTTTCATTTTAAATGAGGAATACCCTTGTTCCATTCGCTCACGAGCTTCTTGTGCCATTGCTTCTGGCTCACCGATACTTAGCACATGTGTAATAGGGAAACGTTCATGGAAACGTCCGCCTAGTAAATCATAAACGGGTACACCTAGTTTTTTACCGACAACGTCATAACACGCAATATCCAGTGCAGCTTTTGCAGCAGGTGCTTGATAGACGATGGCATCCATCTTGTCATGAAGCGTCTCAAAGTGCATCGGATTGTGGCCAATCAGAGCTGGTGCCAAGGAGTGTTGAAGAAGTGCGAATGTGCTCTCCCAAGATTCACCCGTCACATGATCATCCGCAACAGCTTCTCCGTAGCCCACAATCCCTTCATCTGTAGTAATTTTCACGATAATCGATGGCATATCATCATACGTGTGATAACTCACAATAAACGGACTGATGAGTGGCAGTCGAATAGCATAGAGGTCAATTTGAGTAATTTTCATAACAATCATCCTTTACAAAAAGAGTTGGGTTGTTTATAGTTGTCGTTAAATAGTCGTTATATAAAAAGAAAGGGGTCTTTTCATGGCATTTGCAATCGGCATTGTCAGTTCTGAGTTATTTGTTCCAAGAATTCAGGAGGTATCTTCAGAATTTTCTGATGTTCACTTTTATTATTATACGTATAAACAAGCCTCCGACGCAAGAGAGATTGCCCAAACGATGCGTGAAGTAGATGCTATCTTTTTTGCCGGAACGTTTCCGTACTACCACGCTAAACCTATTATTGAAGAACGAGGTATTCCCGTCTATGTGATGCGCCAAGATGAAGCGGTCATTACGGCGTCTCTGTTACAAGCGAGCTGGACTTATCAAGTTTCGTCTGATGAAATTTCAATTGATGTGACGGAGCCACAACTAGTTCATGAAATAATCGGAGAAATTTCTCCTTCGCACCCTGTTGGCCCCGTGCTGCAAATCACGCCGGAAATGCCTTTATCAGCAATCGTTCAATTTCACACACGCGCGCAAACGAGTGGTCGCGCAAAAGTCGCTGTTACGAGCATACATGCGGTGCATGAAGAACTCTCAAGCAGAGGAATGCCTTCTCTGTTCATGCATGAATTGCGTCGCACATTGTCACGAGCACTTGCACAAACAGCGTATCTTGCACGACTAGCCAAAAGCCAAAAAGCAGAGCCAGCGGTCTTACTTGCTCGTCATTCCGGAAACGATCCACATTTTACAACAATGCTTCGTCAGTATCTCCAAAGTCCTTGGTTTTCCTACGACGCGGATACAGCTCAATTCATTACGACACGTAAGCATGTCGATTATGTCATCGGCCTTTCCGAGTTTCGTGAGTACCTTGAAACTTCTGGAGCACAGACCGGAATCGGCTATGGACTCGATATTCTTTCTGCCACAAAACACGCAGAAGACGCGCTTGATTACAGTGGACCTGGCGAAATTTTCATGATGGATGCCCAAAAGAACTTATCCAGTCCGATCTCTTCCGCACGCATTTCGTTGAAGCTCACGGAACCGAATCAAGTGCAACTTGCCAAACGAATGGGACTGAGTCCTGCAAACTTATCCAAACTTCTCAGATTCCATGCGATTCATCCATCAAATCAATTTACAGCGCAAGATCTCGAAAACCATTTACAAGTCACGCGTCGCTCCACGGAACGAATCATCAAAAAATGTGTAGATCATGGCCTTATTATAGCTAGCGGTGAGGAAATGACATACCAACAAGGACGACCTCGTACAATTTACACGTTTACACTACCTGATTACCTTAGTTGAGAGAAAATCCGACCCACTAGTGGGCCGGATTTTTTATGCGCTTTGAACCGCGACTTGTTGTTGGATTTTGACAATTGTAAATCCAGTAAATGCATACAAGATCGAAATTACTGGAACAACAAAGTTTAATACTGCGTAAGGTGCGTATTCAAATGCACCAACGCCTAGTGTTCCAAGTATGAACACACCACACGTATTCCATGGGAAGAAAACGGATGTCAATGTTCCACCGTCTTCAAGCGCACGAGACAAGTTACGTGAATCGAGACCCTTCTCTTCGTATGAATCTGCAAACATACGTGCCGGAACAACAATCGATATATATTGCTCAGAACATGTTGCATTCGTTGTGACTGCAGCAGCAATCGTAGCCGCAATAAGAGATCCGGTCGATTTCGCCAGACGAAGAATGTGCGACATGATAGATTGAAGCATTCCTGAATATTCAAGAATCCCACCAAACGTCATCGCAACAATCGTCATGGATACTGTATACATCATGGAATCAAGACCACCACGGTTGAACAAATCATCTACGAGTTCGTTCCCGCTATCAATCACATAACCTGCTTGCAGTGCCGAAACTGCACCAGCTAAAGATCCACCTTGCACAAAAATTTGAGCGAGAACACCGAGCACAATTCCAACAATCAGCGCTGGAATAGCTGGTACTTTTAGAGCGACCAATACAATAACCGCTAAAGGAATCAAGAGTAACCAAGCGGAGATATCAAACTGCTGATTCAATTCGATAATCGTTTGATTGATCGCCTGTTGGTCAATTGCTCCGTCTGCAAAATTCTGACCAAGTACCCAGTACACCGCAAGAGCAATCAAAATTCCCGGAATCGTTGTAAACAACATGTGTCGAATATGTACAAAGAGATCAGTTCCAGTCAGTCCAGAAGCCAAGTTCGTCGTATCGGAAAGCGGAGACATTTTATCTCCGAAATAAGCACCAGAAATAACTGCACCTGCAATCATCGGTGCAGGAATCCCCATACTAAGACCAATTCCCATACCGGCTACACCGATCGTTCCCATCGTTGACCACGAACTACCGATCGCAAGCGCTACGACCGCACAGATGAGTGTAATCGTGACAAGGAAAAACGCCGGTGAAATAATTTTCAGCCCGAAGTAAATCATCGTAGCAACGACGCCACTACCAATCCAAGCCCCAATTGTAAGCCCTACCAAAATAATGATGACGACAGCTGGGAGCGCTAAGCGAATCCCTTTATACATCATCTCTTCGATTTCTTTCCACTTAAAGCCATGTTTCCATGCTACTAATGCAGCTATGGATGTTCCAATAATCAATGGAATATGCGGTCCTTGTTCGAGGACAACAATCGTGTAAAACATCACAAGAATCATGAGAAATAGAGGAAGAACAGCCCATCCCAGTGCCATTTCCTTTTTCTCGATTGTTGGTTTTTCCATTTCAACACCCCTTATGTCGGTAATATGTCGGTAATGGAGTAATCATACGAGTGTGACAGAATTTTGTCAATAGAAAATATGCAGAAAAAAGGTCCCTGTTTCGTGAATTCAGGGACCTCCTTTCTAACTCTATTTTGTTGCGTGACGGAGGACTTGCGCTAGTACACGCGAAGCTTCCGGTAAAATTGATGTATCAAACGACATGTCCGGATGATGCAAGCCGTGTGTCATACCAGCACCCACACCAATCATAGCTGCTTTCAAGTCAGGGCGTCGCACCGTATAGCAATGGAAATCGTCGCTTCCCGACGTGTGGACTTCTGGTTCTAAGGCCTCGTCTCCAACTGAGTCAAGTATTCCTTCGCGCGCTAGATTAGCTGCTTCATCTGCGACCTCTGCTCCTGGTGTAATGTCTTGCCATTCCCAGTCAATCGTCACGTCAAATTGTTGTCCGACTGCACGTAACTTGCGCTCGAGTTGCTCTTTCATCTGATGCAGCACCTCATTTTTTTGTGCCCTCGCATCAATAGCGAAAGATGCTTGCCCTGGAATGATGTTTAAACTCTCTCCACCGGCATGAATATTTGTCAGTTTTACAGAGTACGACTCGAATGGAGAATAGTAAATCGTATTCAGCATCTGATGAATCGCTACGATGACATCAATCGCATTTTTCCCTTGATGCGGTCGTGCACCGTGCGCATCCACACCATGTATCTTTCCTTTCAAGAACATCGCGGCCCCATGATGGATGGCTGGTGAAAACTTACCGAAGTCTAGCTCTTCTGCAGGTCGCAAGTGCACACCAAAAAGATGCGTTACGCCGTCTACAGCACCGCGATCGATCATCGCATTCGCTCCGTTCCCTTTTTCTTCTGCCGGCTGGAAAATGAACCGGATTGTTTTTTGGAAGTCTTCATCTTTGAGTTCTGCGAGCGCACCCAGCACCATCGCCATATTGGCATCGTGACCACAGGAATGATTGGCTTGAAAGGCGCCGTTCACTTCCTGCCACAAAGCATCGATGTCCGCTCGGATAGCAATGACCTCCTCCCCCTGGCCGATTTCTGCAACAAGTCCTGTCACATCGTCGAAGGTTTGATAGCGAACACCAAGCTCGTCCATGATCTGCGCAAGCTTGTTCGTCGTTTTGATTTCCTTCCAGCTGACCTCAGCATGTGTGTGAAAGTGTGTGTACCACTCTAAAATCTGTTGTACTCTTGTCATCGTGCTCCCCCTTTTTGTATCGCTCTCTATCCGTGCTATACTAGTACTGATGATAATTTGAAATGGAGGACTTTTCAATGGCGAAAACAGGTTACTTTTTAATGGAATCTGGCGACAAGCTAGAATTCGAACTATTTCCAAACGAAGCACCAAACACAGTAGCAAACTTTGAACAACTTGCAAACTCAGGATTCTACGATGGTGTCATCTTCCACCGCGTTATCCCAGGTTTCGTTTCACAAGGTGGCGACCCAACTGGTACAGGTATGGGCGGCAGCGGCAAAACAATTAAATGCGAAACAGAAGGCAACCCACATAAGCATGAGCCAGGCAGCCTTTCTATGGCACACGCTGGCCGTGATACAGGGTCAAGCCAATTCTTCATCGTGCATGAGTCACAACCACACTTAGATGGCGTCCACACAGTGTTCGGCAAATTAACGTCTGGCGTGGATGTTGCACGCAATATGTCGAATGGCGACAAAATGAAAGAAGTACGCGTTCACGCTTAATTTTAGATGTGGAGAACGCCACTCTAGAAACTCCGGCATACACCGATTTGGTGTGTGTCGGAGTTTTTTTGTTAGCTAAGTAGTCGTTTGTGAATAATTGGAATCAACTTCCAAAAGGTACCTGGTACCCGCACAATTCCAACACAATTTATGAAAATGTAGAAATCAACGCAGGAATGCGGGTTCACAATGCATACTTAGTGAATAGTCATGAATATCAGAATAGTTTGTGGGACAGGTACCTAAAAAAACCACTTTATTAATCACCGTATCAATTTCCGGCTGGAAGTAAGGAACTATTTCTTTCGTTTGGACAGCAGACAATAATTCTATGTAGTTGCGATCAATATCAGAATAAGAAGGGTCCGCACCATTTTCTAGAGCAAATTTTTTCCATGCCAAATTTGTCGCATAAATCTTGCCGTCTGGGTGTATAAGCGCCAGGTTCTCTTGAAACGAGTCGAGCAACACTTGATCCATAATCCCCCCTCCTTTTGTCTCATTATACGATGATTTCCAACATATTTACTATTTTTAAGAAAATAAAAATAGCTCCCTCAGCATGAATGAATTCATGAGAAAGAGCTAGGTTCGATTAATTTGGATATGATGTGTGTTCACGGTTGAAAAGTACAAATCCTTCCTTGTCTGAGTCTAGTAGACAACGTCGTGCAATCAGTTGGTGTGCAGAATCGAGGTCAATCCTCACTTCATCAATCTTGCGCTGTTTCAGACCTTCTAACCCTACTGATAATTCCTCCACTTGCCGTGATGTTGTCAATGTAAAGATATTCTCTCCAGTAAATAGCGGCGCTGTTTCCACTTGATTTAAGTGGTAAAGATCCCATTCAGGATTTGTGTATAGTATCGTGCCGTCCGGGTCTACAATTGCCGCTTGATCCATTAGCACTTCCATAAAATTTTGAATAAAAAATCCGATTTTCTCCATTGCGTTCACTCCTGCCAGACCCTTATGTTGCGGAGGGTCTATTCCCGCTTAGCACTCTTATTATATCCGCATTTGCAATTTATCAAACACTTGTGTATAATAAGCCACTTTTCTGACAATTCGGTATAAATTAGGTTATAAGAAAAACCCCTCCAAATAAGAGGGGCTTCCTAAGCAGTATTAGTTTACGTCTGCTGTTTCAATTGCTGCTAAACGCTCTTCCACTTGCTCCGGTGTCATGTTGTGCTCGACGACATAGCGGTTGCGTGGATGCGTACGGCACTCGTGTGAACAAGAACGCATGTATTTGTGTTCGTTTTCTTCTGAAGTTAAAATCTTGTCATTACACTCTGGGTTCGCACAGTTTACGTAGCGTTCACATGGCGTTCCGTCAAAGTGGTCCTTCCCGACGATTACATGCTCGACGCGGTTGATCGGTACAGCAATACGGTTATCAAATACGTACATTTGACCATCCCAAAGCTGTCCTTTCACCTCTGGATCTGTCCCGTATGTGTGAATTCCACCGTGCAATTGACCCACATCTTCAAACCCTTCACGTTTCAACCAGCCAGAGAATTTTTCACAACGAATTCCGCCTGTGCAATACGTAAGGATCTTTTTACCTTCTAATTTGTCTTTATTGTCTTTGATCCATTGTGGCAAGTCGCGGAAATTGCGAATGTCCGGACGCACAGAACCACGGAAGTGACCAAGGTCATATTCGTAATCATTGCGTGCATCTAATACAATCGTATCTTCTTGTTGCATCTGTTCGAAGAATTCTTTAGGCGACAGATACGTGCCTGTTAATTCATTTGGATTGATGTCCTCTTCAAGGCCGAGGTGAACGATTTCATTTTTCGCACGAACATGCATTTTTTTGAAGGCATGCTCATCTGCGTCATCCATCTTCCACATGATGTCTTTGAAGCGCTCATCGTTGTTCATCATATCCATGTAGGCGTCGGTTTGTTCAATTGTTCCTGAACACGTTCCATTGATTCCTTCATGCGACACGAGGATGCGTCCTTTTAATCCGATTTCCTTACACGCAGCCAAATGTTCTGCTGCAAATGTTTCCGGGTCTTCGATTGCGACATATTTATAATAAAGTAATACACGATACTCTTTCATGTTAGCTTGTTCCACCTTTAGTTTTATTCATCAAAACAGTATACCAAAGGTTTATCAAAATTTCTAGATGTATTCCTCATTTTGTAAGCGCAAAAGTAAGTGTTCAAAATTTTGTTGAAAATGTGCGTTGGCTTCTTTAGACCGTTTTTTCGGCCCTTTCATTCGCCCGCCTGCTTGGCGAATCTTTTTCGCGACATGTCGTCTTTCGAGCATACCCAAGATGTTGTCATTCGTGTATTCATGCCCATTTTGATCCATGACATAGCCACCCCGTGCTAGCACCATCGCTGCAAGCCCGTAATCCTGGGTGACGACGACATCTCCTTTGTTCATTTGATTCACTAGTACAAAGTCGACGGCATCCGCCCCTTTTGAAACAGTAAGCGTCTCGGCTCCTTCTCGTTCCATGACGTGTGCTGTGTCACAAATCAAGAGAACCGGTAGAGAAAGTTTTTGCCCACTTTCAATGACTTCTGAAACGACGGGGCATCCGTCTGCATCTACAATAATTCGCATCATTTTCCCCCTAGCTTATTTCAAAGCGAGTAGAACTCGTCCCACTCGCAGACTTGTGGACTTTCAGTTTGGCTGGAATGGCCGCTTGTAATTCTTTGACGTGTGAAATGACACCAATCAAACGGCCGGTTCGTTGCAGTTGTACCAGTGCATCGATTGCTTTTTGAAGCGATTCTTCATCGAGTGAACCAAAGCCTTCATCGATAAACATCGTATCGATTTGAATACCACCGTTCATCTCTTGCATAACGTCCGCCATACCAAGTGCGAGGCTAAGGGAAGCATGGAACTTTTCGCCACCTGACAAGCTTTTGACATCACGGAACTGGCCCGTATATCCGTCATAGACATCGAGTTGCAGACCACTTTGCTTGCCGTGACTTTCTTGTCTCTCGCTACGGACCAAACGGAATTGCCCACCGGAAAGTGACTCTAACCGTTGATTCGCAGCTTCTGTAATCTGCTCCAAATAGGCAACCAACATATAGCGCTCAAATGAAAGCTTCTTTGCGTTTTGTCCCCGGAGTGCATCGTATAGGGCTGTGGTTGTCGCAAGTTTGTTCTCTGTATCCCCGACTCTCTCTTTCAATTCAACGAACTGAACAACGAGGCGATTCGCCGTTTGTAGCTTGTTCGCTAGTTGTTGCGTCTCCTGTTTGTACGTTTCCCACTGCGTTTTGACTTGGCTCACCAAGCCTTTCTGTACTTCTAGAGAGCCGTCTTCTTTGTATCCTTCCAGTTCGTTCTCTAAAAGTTGACGTTCGGTTGTGACTTGTTGCACTTGTTGTTCATAGTCCCGAAGCTCCTTCTGGTAACGTGAAATATCTCCAGTTGGCAGGACAGCCTGTCGGTAGTCGTCCTCTGTCTGGAAGTGTTGCTCGGCAAGGGCTTGCTCCCAGTCTGTTTCAAGTTGCGTGCCTTCCGCTTCAACACGCTTGAGTTGCTCGGTCTCCCAGCTCACTTGTTGGGTCAGAGATTGATAGGCATCACGCACTTCCCCATAAGTCCGCTCCGTTTGCTGCCAACGTGTCAATTGTTCATTCAGTTCCGCTGTTTTAGAAGCAGACAGTTGTTTCGTCTCCTGAAGGGATGCCCCGTCCTGTGACTCTTGGAGCGCCACTAGTTGGCCTTGTAACTGCTGCCACTGTTGCATGACGGTTGCCAGTTGGTGTTCTTTTTCAGGAAGCGCCTTTTTTAAGTCATTTACTTCTTGACGAAGTGGCTTGCCTTCTTTGATGCAGGCCTCTGCTTGTTGGCGCTTGTTTTCAAGCACTTGAATCTGTTGCGCTTTTTGTTCCTGCTCTAGTACTACCTGTTCCCGACTATCAACGAGTTCGGAATGGTTGGCTTGAAAATTGGTAAGATCTTGGTCAAGCCGTTCCATCTCTAAAGTAAAGCGTAGCTCTTGTGCTTTAGCTTGTTCTAGCTTTTGCTCGAGGGCGCGTCCATCACCGTTCCCCGTATTAGTGGTTGGCCGAGCCGGGTCCGGATGCTCTATAGATCCGCATACTGGGCAGGCTTTTCCATCATGAAGGTGTCCCACAAGCTGCAGTGCAAGTTGGTTAGCTTGCTCTGCTTGAAAGGCTTGCCAGTCGTGATGGGCTTGTTGTTTAGCTGCGGTCGCACGTTCTACCTTTTCTTGGGCTGCTTTTCGTTCCATCATTTGTTCATTGTACCGGTCGACCAATCGAATCTGTTCACCGAGAGACTGGTACGCTGCTTTCACTTCCGGTAATGCATTACTCTCGCTGTGCAGCTCTTGGTACTGATCCAGCAAATGCTGTAGTCGCTGCTCTTTGTGCTCGACAGTCTGTTGAAGCTTCTTGTGTTCTGCCTGTTTTTCCGAAACAGTGGTGGCGAGTTCTTGTTCTTGTTTCATGAGGTGTTCAAGCTTTTCAAGCTGCCCTATCCGTTCATTTAATCGCTCGATTTGTTGGCGCAAAGCCTGACGTGCTGGTTCTTGGTTTTTTAACTCCTGAAATTCTTCTTCCAGCTTTGTAAAGGTGTCCGTTGTCTGTGCAAGCTTCTGGCGAAGAGTTTCAACATGTGTACGTTTTTCCAACAACTCTTTAGAAGCTTTTTGTTTCATCCCATGAATATGCGAAATGGCGGCGGCACGCACAGCTGCTTCTATACGCACTTGTACTTTCTTCATGAGCGGTTGTTGATTCGTAAGTGTCTCGTGCTTCTTTAAAAGGTCCTGAAGTCTCGCTTGTTTAGCAGCTAACCATTCGAGCTGTTGAAGCTTTTTTTGTTCCGACTGAAACAGGTTCCATGCGTTATCTTCTTGCTGTCTGGAAGTAGCGTGTTGCGCAGTGGTCTCATCCATTCCTTTTTGCAAAGCGGTCTCGATTTGATACAAGTTCACTTCTTGCTGCATAAATATAGGTTCTTCTGGGAACAAACCTGCTGCTTGACTGACGAGTGTACCTTGAACAGCGCGGTGCTGTGCAGATACGTCCACGAGATGCTGTCGCTTCTCCCGCAAGTAATCGGTCATCTTTTGAAAACGTTCTGTTCGGAAGAGTTTCCGTAAAATCACTTCTTTTTGATCGGTGGACGACGTCAAGAACTTGCGGAACTCTCCTTGAGGGAGCATGACGATTTGGTGGAACTGATCGGCTGTCATCCCCACAAGTTCCATCAGTTTTGCATTGATTTCCCGAATCGTATACCGCTCGACAAGAGGAATTTCACCTTCTTCTGTAATTTCGACAAGTTCATATTTCTCACCAGTCGCTGTCTTGTTTCCAGCTTTGATATGAGCCATTTGCCGATAAATCCGAATGGTGCGTCCACGGATTTCGAACGTTAGCTCAACTGCTGTATGCAAATCATCTGGTGCAAAGTCACTACGTAACATGCGCGTATCTTGTCGGTCTTCCCCGCTTCCTGTACCAAACAACGCAAAAGACAGCGCATCAAAAATGCTCGTCTTCCCAGCACCAGTTGGACCTGCAATCACAAATAATGTATGCCCGCCTAGCTCCGAAAATTCAATTGTCTCTTGTTCGCGGTAAGGACCAAAAGCGGTCATTTTTAAATGAAGTGGTCGCATCAGTTGTCGCCCTCCTGTTCTGCATGGTGCCATGCCTCTTGAAAGAGAGCCATTGTATCTTCATCCGGCTCTTCACTCGCCAGTTCATGAAGAAACGCTGTGAACAACGCTTTTTCACTTAACTGCTTTCGTTCAGCAAGTGCAACAGACGGTTTAGCATCCATCGCCACCAATTGGCGTTCGACATGAAGCGTGTTCGGGTACACCGTGCGTAGTTGCTCCATCGGGGAAAGGATAGGCCCGTCGTCGAGTAATTTAACGATGACATAGTCCTCACTAACTTCGTGTTGCAATACCTCCTGTAAGTTCCCTTCAATCCGACGCATTTTTCTACGCGGTTCGAGGGCATGAAACGAGACGTCCACTTTTCCATCTGCTGCTAAGTCCACGAGCAAAACACCTTTATCGGTTCCTGCTTCTGAGATGGCATAGGTCATCGGACTTCCGGCAAAGCGTACATGATCCGTCCCACAATGATGGGCACGATGAAGATGTCCGAGAGCAGTGTAGTTGAAGTCATGGAACAGTTGAGCAGAGACATATTCCGCCCCGCCGATTGCGAGGGGTCGCTCCGCTTCACTCGTGTTGTCTTCCGGCTCTCCGTATGGCGTGACAAACGCATGACCGACAAATACATGCCGTACATTTTTATCTAGCGGCAGACATGTCTCCAGGATATTCTCCATCGCTTGTTGATGGCTCATTGATTGTTCTTGCTGCAAACGAAATTTGACTTGCGCGGGGTCCATATACGGAACGAGGTGAAAGTCTACTGGTCCTGCTTCGTCTTCAAGACGGACGATATGATTTCCGGGCAGCCAGTCTCCAGCAAGATGCAGCCCCGTCGATTTCATAAATGCCGAACCGAAATGGACACGCCCCGGACTATCATGGTTACCCGTAATTGCTAAGAAAGGGATTTTACGCACCTCAATGACTTCCTGCAACCACTCTCCAAAGAGCTGAATCGCTTCTACAGGAGGAATTGCTCGGTCATAAATGTCACCCGCCATTACAATGACGTCCGGTTGTTCTTCGTCGATAACTTCTAACAACTTCCACAACATGTGGCGCTGATCATCAAGTAATGATATTCCCTGTAACCATTTACCTAAATGCCAATCGGCTGTATGTAAAATTTTCATATCATGTCTCCTTCTGTCAGGTAGATTTTATCGGGTTATTTCCTATATGACTATAATAGTCAAAATGCTCTATACAGAATGCACTATACTTGTTACTATGAAATTTGAAAAGGAGGGTATTATCATGTCAGCAGAAACTTATCAAATTATTGCCATTATCATTTATATGATTGCAATGCTTGCTATTGGTTACTACGCTTACCGCAAAACAACAAACTTAAATGACTATATGTTAGGTGGACGTGATCTTGGTCCAGCAGTAACTGCATTAAGTGCCGGGGCAGCAGATATGTCCGCTTGGTTGCTCATGGGTCTACCAGGAGCAATCTATCTATCTGGTTTAACAAGTGCTTGGATTGCCATCGGACTTACAATCGGAGCTTATTTAAACTGGGTGTATGTAGCCCCTCGCCTGCGTGTCTACACAGAAGTATCCAGTAACGCTATCACGATCCCAAGTTACTTGGATAACCGTCTAAAAGGTAAATCTTCTCTTATTCGAATTGCGTCAGGTATCATCATTTTACTATTCTTTACGTTCTATGTATCGTCTGGAATGGTAGCTGGTGGGAAATTCTTCGACAGTTCATTTGGTCTCGATTACCACACAGGACTTCTGATTGTATCGGCTGTTGTAGTCGCGTACACATTGTTCGGTGGATTTCTAGCTGTAAGTTACACGGACTTCTTACAAGGTCTTATGATGTTTATAGCTTTGATTTTGGTACCATCTATTGGTGTAATTGCACTCGGTGGATTTAGCGAAACTGTAGAGGCGATTCAAGCTGTAGAACCAAACCACTTTAGCTTATTTGCAGGTACAACTGTACTTGGCATTATTTCAACAGCCGCTTGGGGTCTTGGTTATTTTGGACAGCCACACATTATCGTACGTTTCATGGCTATCAAATCTGTGCGCGAAGCAAAATCTGCTCGTCGCATTGGAATTGGTTGGATGATTTTCAGCTTACTAGGTGCGATTTCTACAGCATTAGTTGGGGTTGCTTACTTCAACCAAGCTGGGCAAACACCTCTAACAGAGGCGACTGCTGAAACAGTTTTCATCGTCCTCGGACAAGCTGTATTCCATCCATTCATCGCTGGGCTTATGCTAGCGGCAATTTTAGCGGCAATCATGAGCACAATTTCATCTCAATTGATTGTGACGTCTTCAGCTTTAGTTGAAGACTTATATAAAAAAGTTGTGAAATCAGATGCAGAGGATAAAACATACGTCTTACTTGGACGTATCGCTGTTCTTCTAGTAGCACTTGTTGCCGGAGCTCTTGCTTGGGAACAAAATGAAACAATTTTAGGTTTAGTTGAGTTTGCATGGGCAGGATTCGGTGCTTCATTCGGTCCAGTCATCCTACTTTCTCTTTACTGGAGAAAGCTGACGTCTGAAGGTGCATTAGCAGGGATGCTTGTTGGTGCAATTGTTGTTATCATTTGGGCAAACGTACCTGTCTTGAAAGACGCCATGTATGAAATTGTCCCTGGTTTCATCCTAAGCTTACTTGTTGCAATCATAGTAAGTATCTTAACGTATAAACCAAACCTAGAGATTGAACGTGAGTTTGATGAAACAAACCGTTTAATCAACGAAAATAAATAATTGTTCTTAATCTCCGCCCCGGCGGAGATTTTTTTATGACAACTGTCATCTCCCTTTGCTTACATCTGTTTCTACTATCTGGTCCTAATCTTTCGTAAACTTAGAGTACTACATTACGACCAGGAGGCTTCACATGGATAAGCAACGCATTCGTGAGCTACGCAAACAAGTCGCTCCCTTTGAAAAATCACAGCTTCGCAAAAGTGTTACACAGGTCCTAAACACAATTCCGCCCCTCTTTTTAGTATGGGCACTTGCTTATATGGCGTTCGACGTATCAATCTGGCTAAGCCTTGGACTTGCAGTCATCGCAGCAGGATTCATGGTACGTACATTCATCATCTTCCACGACTGTACACACGGATCATTCTTTAAAAACAAAAAAGCCAACAACATCATGGGAAATATCACAGGAATTTTGACTCTATTTGCTTATGAGAAATGGAAACGCGAGCACTCGATTCACCACGCAACGAGCAGTAACCTAGACAAACGAGGCACTGGCGATATGTGGGTCATGACAGTTGAAGAGTATACTGCAGCCTCTCCAGGTTTGCGTTTAGCGTATCGTCTTTACCGCAATCCAATCGTCATGTTTGGGATTGGACCCCTTTACTTATTCTTAGTATCAAGCCGTATCAACCGTAAGGATGCACGTCCAAAAGAGCGTTGGAACACACACTTCATCACACTAAGTGTGGTTATTCTTTACACACTAGCTGGTTTCTTATTAGGCTGGAAAGAGTTCGCGATTATCCAAGGTACAACAGTTTATGTTGCTGGAGTTCTTGGTATCTGGTTATTCTACGTCCAGCATCAATTCGAAGATTCGTATTTCGAAGAAGAGTCAGAGTGGGATTACGTCAAAGCAGCTGTAGACGGAAGCTCGTTCTACCAACTACCGAAAGTCCTTCAGTGGCTGACAGGAAATATTGGGTACCACCATGTGCATCACTTAAGCCCGCGTGTCCCGAACTACTTACTTGAAGAAGCGCATGAAAAGACTCCACCTCTACACAAAGCGACAACAATCACTTTGGCAACTAGTTTGACATCTTTAAAGTTCCGTCTCTATGACGAAGCAGCAAAAACATTCATTTCGTTCAAAGACTGGAAGCAACGTCAACTACGCACTTCCACTTCAGGGGTAAAGAGCTAAGCCTTTCCCTCCCAAGAAGCAAACCGTATACTAGAGGAAGCAGAGAATTGCTTGCCTGGCCGCTCTCTGGCCAGGCAATTTTTAGTTGGAGGTCCGAATCATGCCCAAATGGTATCAGCTATTCCCTCGGTCCCCATGGCTCAGTCTCTACGCCTGGATCGTGTTTTGCGTCTTGCCTTTCTTCTTCCTGTTTCGCTCGACAGGCTGGGAAGAAATCGTTTTAGGCCTAAGTCTACTTGGTCTGTTTTTCTTGTTGTACCGATTTACGTTCTTTTTAAAAGGCACACTCTTTTACATAGCTGTTTTTTTGGAAATGGCAATAGCCGCCGCGATGACCTTGTTGTTCGGGTACGTCTATTTGAGTATCTTCTTGTCCTTCTTTATCGGCTTTATCGAAAGCAAGACAAGATTTTTTATTCTCTACGGGATTCATGTTTTAATCGTAACGCTTAGCGTCGTGTTTGGCTTCTTTTTAGAATTTGATGTCTTTATGTCCTACTTGCCTTTTGTTATCATTACATTAATTGGAATCGTCTTGTTGCCATTTGCGACGTTTTCAAAAGCACGGCAAGACTATCTTACGGGAGAACTTGAAACTGCACATGAACAAATCGCCCATATGAGTGTAGTCGAGGAACGTCAACGGATCGCCCGAGACCTTCACGATACGCTTGGTCAAAAACTTTCTCTGATTGGTTTAAAAAGTGAGCTAGCTTCAAAATTGATAGATAAAGATCCCGACCGCGCGAAAAAAGAATTAAAAGAAGTGCATCAAACTGCGCGTCTTGCATTAAAAGAAGTACGTGAGCTCGTTTCCACAATCCGCACCATCCACTTTGAAGATGAAGTGGAATCTGCCGCGCAACTGCTCGAAGCCGCAGATATCCAGCTCATCCGAGAAGGTGGACGCGTCCATGAAAATTTACCCCTATTGATGGAGTCTATCTTAAGTATGTGTTTAAAAGAAGCCGTGACAAACGTGGTCAAGCACAGTCAAGCGACCTATTGTCGTGTAGTTTTAAACAGCTCCCCACAACTGACCGTCCTGCAGATTGAAGATGATGGTGTAGGTAGCGGTGATAGAGAACGTTTTACAGAAGGCAATGGTCTCGCTGGTATGCGGGAACGAATTGAATTCGTAAACGGCTCATTAACGATTGAACTTCATCACGGAACACGTCTCACAATTGCTGTTCCACATGTTGCCCCACGGAAGGAGTAGAGAGTATGATTCGAATTGTATTAGCCGAAGATCAGCGTATGCTCTTAGGCGCACTGGGCTCCCTGCTTGAGCTTGAAGAAGATATGGAGGTCGTTGGCCTTGCACGCGACGGAGAAGAGGCCTTACAGCTCGTTCAAGACCTTTCTCCAGACATTTGTATCACAGATATTGAAATGCCGAAAATGACCGGCCTAGAGCTCGCAGAGAAGTTGAAAGGCCATTCATGCAAAGTCCTCATTTTGACAACGTTTGCTCGCTCTGGCTATTTTGAAAAAGCCCGACAAGCGGATGTCGACGGGTATTTGATCAAAGATAGCCCGAGTGAAGAGCTCGCCTACGCAATCCGTTCTATCCTAAACGGCCGCAAGATGTATTCTCCAGAACTGATGGAGCTTGCTTACGATGCGCCAAACCCTTTGACCGAGCGCGAGCTTCAAATTATGGAACTGATGGCAGAAGGAAAAAGTTCAAAAGAAATCTCGTCAGTACTTTTCTTATCTTCCGGAACTGTACGCAACTATATATCTGTCATCCTCGATAAATTGCAAGTCAACAACCGAATCGAAGCACTGTCCCGCGCAAAAGAAAAAGGCTGGTTCAAATGAGGTGGGCGATGAAAAACAAAGAATTATAGAAGATACAAATATACCCATAACTACAGTAAGACCCTAGAGTCTACCGAAGTCTTGATTACACCTAGACCTCGTTAGACCCTAGGGTTATTTTAATACATTAATTAATATATTCTGAATAATGAGTTGTAAAAAACAACAGAGTATAATAAAATAACCTAAAGTTAAATCATAGTATATCAATAGGAATAATAAATTAACGGGAGGTTGGGATCATAGGTATGGGAGATGCACCGTTTTTATCGGTAGAAGAAATTTCAAAGACTTTTCACTCTGACCAAGTAGTGAACCAGGTTCTTGACTCCATTTCATTCACTATCCAACGGGGAGAGACTATTGCTCTGTTGGGAGAGAGTGGATGTGGGAAAAGTACCCTTCTAAATATTATTGGAGGATTTGAAAAACCAGATCACGGCTTTGTGAAGCTGCAGAATGAGCCCATTACAAAACCTAGCCGAAAAGCAATCATGCTTTTTCAGCACTACGGATTGCTTCCGTGGAAATCCGCATTAAAAAATGTGGAATTCGGTCTCGAAAGTTCTTCTCTATCAGCCAAAGAACGCGCAGAAAGAGCACGCCATTATCTCGACCTGGTAGGTCTTTCAGGCAAGAGCCAAATGTTTCCCCATGAAGTGTCAGGCGGTATGAAACAACGTATCGCGATAGCGAGAGCACTCGCACCACAGCCCGAACTGATCTTGATGGACGAACCATTTGCTGCGTTGGATACATTTAATCGATACCATCTGCAAGATCAACTACTCAACATACAAGCCAAGGAACAAACTACTATCGTGTTGGTGACTCACGACATTGATGAAGCTATCTATCTAGCTGATCGCATCTTTATTATGCATTCGAATCCAGGTCGTATTCACCATGAGATCCATGTTGAACTGTCGAAACCTCGCGATCGAAGTCATCCGGATTTTTATGCATACCGCAAACAAATTTTGGATGAATTCCATTTCAGCCGACAGGAATCGGCCATAGAATTTCATATTTGACCAATGACTAAACTCAATAAGGAGAATCCGATGAAAAAATCATTCACATTGCTACTCACACTACTTTTGGTATCTGCCCTGGTCCTCACGGCTTGCGGTACGGAGAATAGCTCATCCTCTGGTTCAGACGATGAAAAACGCGTGGTCAAAATAGGGTATTTACCCATAACTCATGCTGTACCGTTGTACATCGAAAAAGAGCTAGAAGACTATAAAAATTTCGAATTGGAATTAGTGAAGTTTGGTTCATGGCCTGAGTTGATGGATGCCTTGAATACAGGCCGTATTGATGGGGCTTCTGTCCTCGTCACACTAGCGATGAGAGCAAAAGAGCAGGGAATCGACCTTAAAGCAGTAGCACTGGGACATCGTGACGGCAATGTATTTGTTACAGACCCTTCAATCGATACAGCTCAGGACTTGAAAGGAAAAAACTTTGCCATACCTCATAAATTTTCTACGCATAATGTGTTGCTGTACCAAATGCTACAGCAAAACCAGATGGCGTATGAAGATGTGAATGTCATCGAACTACCACCTGCAGAGATGCCAGCAGCTCTTGCTGAGGGTCGTATTGCCGGCTACGTGGTGGCTGAGCCATTTGGTGCTATTTCCGTCTCGCTTGAAAAGGGCAAAGTCCTGTATCAGGATCAAGATGTCTGGGAAAACTCCATCGATTGTACTCTTGTGCTGCGTAATGATTTCATTCAAAACGAGAAAGAGGTCGCTCAGGAGTTCGTCAATTACTATGTGGCTGCCGGCGAAGTGGCAGAAGCAAAAGATGAACATACACATGAAATGTCATCAAAATATATGAACGTCGAAGAAGAGGTATTGGATTTATCATTTGAGTGGATCGCGTATGATGATCTGGTGATTCGAGAAGATGAGTATGAAGCATTACGTGCAAGTCTCATAGAAATGGGGCTTATGGACAATCCACCAAGTTACACTGATTTTGTAGACCACTCATTACTAGATGAAGCGATGTGACGACAAATGAAACTAAAATTTTTAGCGCCGGCAGGGATTGGCTTTATACTCCTCATCGCTGTGTGGCAAATGGTCTATACCTTTGGCAATTACGATGCTGTATTGTTCCCACCGCCACTAGCAGTGGGTGCAGCCATTTTGAGTCTCATACAAGATGGGACACTGATAACACACATTCAAGTTAGCCTCTATCGTTTCCTGCTAGGATATTTATCTGCTGTTGTTATTGCTGTCGGTCTAGGACTCCTATTGGGAAGACTACCACTGCTTTGGAGCATACTCGACCCGATTGCCCAAGTGATTCGACCTGTATCTCCCATCGCCTGGTCCCCATTTATTGTCCTATGGTTTGGAATCGGGGATATTCCAGCCATCGTCATCATCTTTATTGCTGCCTTCTTCCCTGTTCTGTTATCAACAGTTGGGGCAGTCCGTAAAGTAGATGCCAGTTATCTAAAGGTGGCTGAGAATTTTGAGGTGAAAGGGTTTCCGCTCCTTTTTAAGGTGATCTTCCCTGCAGCCTTTCCATTCATTGCGAATGGACTTCATATAGCAGTGGGAACAGCGTGGATATTCTTAGTAGCTGGTGAAATGGTCGGGGCACAATCTGGACTTGGCTATCTCATTGTGGATGCACGAAATTCCATGCGGCTAGACTTTGTGATGGCGGGAATTGTATTTATAGGGGTCTTAGGTTTGCTTTTAGATAAGGTAGTAGGGGTATTCGAAAGATGGATCAATAGACAATGGGGTATTCGGGCCACATGAAAAAGTAGAGCATCTCTGCTCTACTCTGTTACTTCATCTCTCAAAACAGTCGTTTCGAGCTGTGTTACATTTTCTTCGCAATGGGGGCAATAATAGGCAATCTCCACTTCATGTTGACAAGTAGTATGGACTAGCTTTTTATAGCAAGGGTCCAGGTGCTCGCTTCCCCATAGAACCATGGCATTAAATACGGGTTCTAGTGCCTTCCCGCTTTCTGTGAGAGCGTATTCGTATCGAGGTGGATGCTCCGAATAAAGAGATGAACGGACGAGTCCCGATTTTTCTAAGTGCTTCAATCGGTCAGAAAGTATATTCGATGAGATTCCTAGCAGTTGTTTTTTTAAATCATTGAAAGTCTTTGTGCCCACCAAAATCTCATGGAGGACGAGTAACGTCCAGCGGTCCCCAATCAAGTTTAAAGTCTGTGCTATATTGCAAGGCAAATTGTATCGTGTTTCGCGCATGTTGTGCTCCCTCCATTATTACTAATTTAATCATATAGAAAATTTTGATACAACTGAGTTGTTTTTTATTACTAAGTCATTTAAAATAATCTTTAATCTAAATCCCACTTCAATGGTTGGATTTTGAATCCAAAGGAGGAATTTCAATGACCACTTTATATCTAGTCGAATCTGTTTTTAATGGCACTATCACGGACAAGGCATCCTTCGAGCAAAAAGTAGAAGCTGTTCGTGACGAAATTGGCACTCAAGGTGCTGGTTTGATCGAAGTCCAGGTAGCAAAAGACTTATCACGTGCTTTTTTCATTATCGAAGCTGAAGAGCGAACTTTAGTGAATGAATCATTACGCAAACTAGAAGTTCCGGTCACTCTGATCAAACCGGTTCGACTGGTCGGTACGGAACTAGAAGAAGTGAAAAAACAGGCGGAAACGGTAAATTATTTGGTAGAGTGGAACCTTCCAGAGAACCTTACAATGGATGCTTACTTAGAAAGAAAATCGAAGAACTCGGTTCACTATGATGAGGTCCCTGAAGTGAAGTTCTCCCGCACTTATGTGTGTGAAGATATGACGAAATGTCTATGCTTCTATGATTCTCCTGATGAATCAACCGTTAAGAAGGCGCGTGAGGCTGTAATGGCACCGATTGATACATTGACTGAACTATCGTAAGTATGGAAATGGGGGAGTTCCTGTGGCACACACAGACCGTTTGCAAGAGCTGATTGCTGAAAAATTAAAGCCGTATGTGAAGAGAATCGATACAGAGGCGTATTATGCATCTGACTTTTTAAAAAGTTTAGGGCAAAATGGGTTCCTCGATTCTTCTGAAGGTATTCCCTATTCACGTGAGGTGATGATGGTAGAGGAGATTGCGAAGGTATGTATGACCACGGCATTTAATTTTTGGTGCCATTTGGCTGCGATGACCTACATCCGTCAAAGTACAAACCTTCATCTGAAGGAACATCTACTGCCACAATTTGAAAACGGCTCAATTTTAGGTGCCACAGGGCTCTCAAACCCGATGAAATATTATGCAGGACTTGAAAAGCTACATTTGCGGGCGAAGAAGGTGGACGGCGGTTATATCATTTCAGGGAAGTTACCTTCAGTCTCGAACTTAGGTGACGACCACTGGTTTGGAATAGTGGCCGAAGTGGATGACACGAGACGCATAATGGCTATTGTTCCCTGTCGAACAGAGGGCTTGTCTCTAAAGGCAAAAGCGGAGTATTTGGGAGTCAACGGTAGTGCTACTTTTGCATGTTCGTTTGAAGAGGTTTGGATTCCGGACAATTGGATTGTGGCAGAAGATGCTGACGTATTCATCCCTATAATCCGACCTGCATTTGTTCTTTATCAAACTCCCTTAGGGTTTGGGGTCACGAGAGGATCCATTGACTCGATTCTCCAAGTCTGCAATAAACAGATGGGGTGTAATAGTTACTTGCCGATCCAGTCTGAAGAACTTGAGGAACAATTGGTTACGCTAAAAAACAGCGTCTACGCTATAGCAAAAGCCGGTCCTAGTGTTGAGGATTGGAAAGAGTTACTCAAGCTAAGGCTTGATGTCGCTTATTTGGCAGCCAAAGCTACTCACGGTACGATGTTGCATCAAGGAGGGGCAGGTTATTTAATGTCTAGTGGTCCGTCACGGAGATTGCGTGAGTCCTATTTCTTGTTAAACCTGACTCCTACGGTAAAACATTTAGAAAAACTCCTTCACTCAAACTGATTCTGAAGAAGGCAGCTAGTAGTATTTCAATAGGTAAATTCAAAGGCAAAGAACTCTTTACAAAGTTCTTTGCCTTTTTTGTGAGGTAAATCGTAAATAGTAGAACTGGAATTATGAGAACTAGCCTTTTAACGTTCTAGTGTAATGAAAATGACTTCTGGTCGATTGAAAATACGGTATGGAAAAAGACTGTTTCCTAGCCCGCGACTGACAATCATTTGTGTCCCTTGTTCTTCATAAACACCTGCTGTATAGGACGGAAAGAGCCCTTGTCCAGGTGCAATCAATCCACCAACTCCAGGGATGCGCAATTGTCCCCCGTGTGCGTGACCTGAAAACACGAGCTGCTCTCTAGCTGCGACATAGTCCTCAAACACTTCAGGACGGTGCGACAATGTAAGTCTTGGAAGCTCACTCCGTGGATGAAGAGATAATACATCTGAAACAGAGGTGCCACTCAGCGGATCTTCAATTCCTAAAATCTCAATTGACTGTCCTTGATAAGAGATTGTCGTGAGTTCATTTGATAGCACTGTTACGCCAAGTTGCGACAATTTTGATTTGATGGCGTTTTCTTCATCTGTAGCAATCTCATGATTCCCCGTGACATAATAGATAGGCGCAATATCAACAAATCCCCGAACTGCCGCTAGACTTTGCTCCAAATCATACCGATTACTATCAATTAAATCGCCTGTTATAAAAATGAGGTCTGGTTGTTTCTGTTTTACTGCATCAATCAGATCTACTTGCTCTTCACCAAATGTGGCGTCATGTAAGTCCGAAACATGCGCAATCTGAAGACCTTCTAAGGAAGTACCTTCTTCCCCAACCTGTAGTGTCTTCTCTGTTACGGAAAGACCTGTATTGCTGTAATAAAAACTACCAACTAAAACTGCTAGTACTGCTATGAACACTGCTAATTTTTTCATATGTCATTCCTTGTTGAATTATTTCCCGGGAAATAGCTAATTTAGTTTTAATATGTCGAACGGGGTGACGATACCAATCAGTTCACTTGCTGACGCACCGTCTTCAGTGATTAACAAAGCTTCTAAACGATGGCCTCTAGAAAGTTCCGATTTAAAAATTTCCTCCGCCACATAAGCTGAAGTATTCGATCGGACAAAACGGTGATTATCTCGTTTGTTCTCATGTACCAGAATATCTGCAAGTGTTGTCTTTCGCAGAGAAATGGTGTCTTCCTTAATATTGCTGGCCAAAAATGCCGTGATTCCGACAGGCGTAATCAAGCCTTTAAATTCTGAGCCTAAATAGACCGGAAATTGATTGAATTTTTTCTCACGAATGATTTTAAGAGCGTAGCTTAACGAATCTCCCAATTGAAATGTAAGAACGTTTCGCTGAAAAATTTCACCTACTGAGTTTGGATGAAGAAGAGCTTGCTCGATTTCTTCCATTTTCTCTACAACATCATCATGTGGCTCCGCAATCACATATTCTACCGATGTACGGTGGTGGACAATCGCATTTCGCAAGTCCCCATATTCGCGCAAATCTGCCTCGTACCGACGAATAACAGCGCTTTTCTTTTTGGCCATATCGATTAAACGGAAAAAAGAATGGTGTTCTTTTGCCCCTGCTATCTCTTTCATCTCTTGATCGATTCGATTGTACGCCGAAATAAATCGGTCTGAATTACGTTCCGGACTCTTCTGTGCCAATTTCATCCCACCCTAGATAGTGACGCTTGCAGCTCGTCGTTTTGAAATAAGTATGGATAGCGTAACGCAAACGGCAATTAGAAGTACAGCAATAGCAATCGTCCAGACAACATCCGAGGTTGACGCTTCACCGACCATGATCATTCCTGCATAGTTGGCAAGTTTCCAAGGCGTATACGGCCAATACCGGAAAATTAAACCGTCGATCATTGGGAAGAATACGATAAGAAACAGGGACAAGGCGGTCGCGATTCCAGGAGTAAATAGAGCACTCATGAGAAGGGTTAGGCTAATCGCTAACACAATCCATAATGAGTAGACGCCTACTAGCCCCAAAAAGTTCGTGAACGAAAACTCGCCAAACAACAGCATGATGTAGTAGGCACTCGCACTGATACCGAGAATGAAACTGCCGATAAGGACGACACTACTAACTGCCCATTTGCTTAAAACATAAGATGGATACGACAAAGGCCGTACATATAAAAATGCAGCCGTGCCATTCTTTCGTTCTCGCGCAATCAATCCTGAGAAAGCAAAAGCAACTACAAGCATCCCAATAAATTGGTACTGTCCTAATGTCGACAAGAAAATCTGTTCAGGTGTCATATCAGGAAGCTGAAAAACCGCATCTTCCGGCATGTTTCCGGCAGATTCTAAAATCTGCGGAAGAAAATATGTAATCACAGGTTCCATGATCCCTAACAAAATAAAAACAATTGGAATCCATAGCCATTTGAAACTGCGGACGACTTCGCGCCATTCTTTTAAAGCCAACACTGAGAACTGGTTCATCGTCCGTTCACCACCTTTAAGAAAATGTCTTCTAAACTAACACGTGCGCGTTCTACTTTTGTAATCGCATGTTGTTGTGTAACGAGTTGATGAAGAACTTCCTGCATCGTAGGTTGTTCCTGCTCGATTGCGATATACACAATATGGTCTTCTTGACGTGCGGGAAGGAGCGAGGCGTCTACAAAGCTCGCCGCATCTTCCGCCGTTGTGAAATGCACTTCATAATGTGCATCTTCGTATTTTTTCTGAATATCACGCAAAGACCCTTGCTCAATTAGTTGCCCTTTGCGCATGAACAGCAATTGATCCGTCATCTCCTGCGCATCATTTAAAATATGTGTGGAGTATAAAATGGTGGTCGATTGCTGCAATTCTTTGATTAAGTTCAGCATTTCTCTTCGACCAATCGGATCAAGCGCAGATACAGGCTCATCTAAAAATAAAAAGTGTGGCTTATGTACAATAGCTTGTGCTAGACCTAGTCGTTGCCGCATCCCACCAGAAAACCCAGCAATTTTCTTCTTCATGACATCGCCAAGGCCAACAAATTGCAATGCTTTTTCAGATTCTACTCGCGCCGATTTTGCATCGACACCGCTTAAACGAGCGGCCATTTCCAAATATTCTAAAGTATTCATCCACCCATAGAACTTTGGATATTGTGATAGAAAACCAATCTTATCCCGGTAATCATAATCTGATCGTCCCTCTACAACTATTGTTCCCGATGTCGGATCCAATAGTTTCGTAAGCATTGATAATGTCGTCGTCTTCCCAGCGCCGTTCGGACCAATCAATGCCGTTGCTGTATGAGGTGTCAATGTAAAACTAACATCTTCTACAGCCGTCTCTTGGCCAAACTTTTTTGTTAAATTCTCTACATGAATCGTTCCTGTCATTGCGCATTCCTCCCTACAGCAAAATAGATGATGGGACCAATCAAGTTACCTAAAACAATCACAATCGCCCACACCCACTTCGGGCCATTTGTTGCTTCAATTCGAACTAAGTCAATAAGCGCAACTACTATAAGAATAAATTGCAAAATTAGAATAGGTGCTACCAATCCCCACGGTATTTCACTAAGTGTCATTTGCATTTTTCTTCCCCCTAAGTCTAGTACTTATTTAAGTATACGTTTTAGATGTCAGTTCGTTTCGTTTGATTTTTGGTAAGAAGGGTATTATTAAAACTAGAATGAACTTTTAAGGAGGATTTTACAATGGCAAAAGACGGATTCACGAATAAAGTTGAAGGTAAACTTGAAAAAGTTTCGGGTAAAATTAAAGAAGCGGTAGGAGATGCTACAGATAACCGTTCACTTGAGCGTGAAGGGAAGAAAGAGCAGCTTAAAGGGAATGTTCAAGAAAAGGCAGGAAAAGTACAGCAAGATTTCGAAGATGTTACGAAGGATCGTCGTTAATTGACGGATATGTTTCTCTCACTATATGTTTTCAGTACAAGACACGTTGAGTAGCGTGTCTTGTGCTTTTTATTTTTGAATAAAAACAACTGCTAGATTCATCTTAAGACGTTTGGTATAGCGGCATGTATTTCAAAAAGCCAGATCCATCTTACGATGCTTGTTCTAAAGATTAAATTAAAAACGAAGAGGATAGGTGGAGGTGTTTCTTAGCTGTCAATCCCTCCATCCAGGCCGCCATTTCCTGGGTGAGTTTCCCCGAGCCTCCCCACGTAAGCTGAAAGAAGAGCACTTTCATCTTCGTTGCCGGGTCTCGGGAAAACTCAGATGGCCCGGGAAATGACGACCTGGACTCCGGGATTGATTGCCACTGAGGAGTCATCCCTCTTAATTTCTTATTTAATCTTTGTAGACTGGCGTTCGACCACTGACAGATCAGTATTTACTAGAAATATAGAATCACATAAAGAACTGTTCGGTTATTTTACGTTAGACATTGATAACTTTAAAAGGGTCAATCAGCATCCGTCTTCCTCTTTTGTTCTATTATTCCATTTAACACTACTACCGATAAATTATCATATGTAAACCTAATATTTAAAAATTCTGAGTGATATTAAGATAATTTCTTACAAGCATTAAATAAATAAGCAGGTTGCCTTAATGATTATCATTCTCTAAGGATGTCTGCTTAATTATAGTAGGGCTTTTTGCGGGATGTGAACAGCCTTTTTCTTAGGTACATAAAACAACACGAAAACCGATCGCACTTTTTCTACCACTCGAAGAAAAATTTCAAAGACATCGTAAGGGCAGAGTACATGACGACAGCAACTGCGAAAGTAGGAAAGTGAGTTTCTTTTTCGCTTGGCAACTCATGTGTAAATACGTGAAACATCATTGCTCCAGCGATAAAAGCGAAAACAATTGAATTTAGGATAGGGCTTAGGTTTACAGTAAGGGCAAAAATCCAGCCGGCGACGATTCCCAATGCAAGTACGTATTTTCCGTATTTATTATATTCTACAGGGAATTCTCTCCACATATCATGCGCTACTGCAATGAAATGCAGGCCGATCGCTATACAGTAAAAGATTGCCTGAATAACAGAAACTTCAAAAGAAAGAACTGTAAAGGAAACGAGGGCATTATATAATGCGTAAAAAGAAATCGCGGACCAAAACGAGGAGGTATGGGATACATAATTCTGTGTGATAACAATCTGAAGTCCGTGGAAAACAACGACGCCGATAAGTCCAACAAAATAAATCTCCGATTCCATGGTCAAATGACGGTAAGGCTCTTCAATATTAGCCTGCTCTTTATGAAGCGTTGGGAGTAGGTATACGAAAATGTAAGAAACAGCAAGTCCCCCGGAAAAAGAAAACCATCTGATCCGCTTTAATCTTTCTGACGGGAGGAGTACATTAGCAAAAAAATGAATGATGATATAAACGATCCCGACGACAAACGGAATAAATGACATTATTATACCTCCAGTCAGAATGGTATCCCTTTTTTCTTCAAGGAATATGTATACATATATTATACATTTGCAGTTCGTTTATTTCGAATAAAAGCGTCACTCTAAATTGGAAATCCTGTTATAAGAGCACTCTAACGTCATAAAAAATTCACACATTTCAAAAAACATGAATATTATTTAATTAATTGTAGATTATCATATTAAGTCGAACGGTTAGAAATTAAAAATAGCTCAAATGGGTACACAATAGTTAACGCGAATCAACTAAAGGAGTGTCCCCAAATGAGCTATGCCCACATTATATCACGGGAACGTGTGCTAATCGAGAGTTATTGCCTAGAAGAAAAATCGCTGTCCTACATGGCGAAACAGTTGAAACGAAGTAAAAGCACCATCAACTATGAGTTGAAACACTGTAAGCCGTATAACGCCCTTTTGGCGCAGGCTGACTACGATGCCAAACGTGAAAACTGCGGCTCCAGACGATCGGTTAATCAAGAAGACGTCGATTATATCCTGTCCAAACTGAAGTTGGGCTGGTCGCCCGAAAGCATCGTTGGACGGTACTGGAAAACGCATAAGAAACCCTTTCCTATCAGTGTCTCGAGCATCTACCGGTACGCTGCACTCGGCCTGTTCAAGCTGTCCCAAAAGCTTCTGATCCGCAAAGGGAGAAAGTTAAAGAACAATGAAGTGGAGACGCGAGGCAAGATGCCCCGTCTGAAAAAGATTCATGCACGTCTGGCGCCACGAAGCCAGGTGGGACATTGGGAAGTCGATACCGTCATCGGCAAGTCGCACAAGAGCCAGATCCTCACATTGACTGAACGCACCACCCGGTTTGAGATTATCTACAAGCTGGCTGCGAAGACGGCAAGTGAAACAACGCAGGCAATCATCCATGTGTTGAAAAACCTGCCAAAGAAAATGGTGAAATCCATCACCGCCGACCGGGGCAAGGAATTCCACGGATGGGTCGAGGTGGAGAAGGCCCTGGAACTTCCCGTTTACTTTTCCGATCCTGGCGTGCCGGGCCAACGCGGCACCAACGAAAACAGCAATGGCCGTGTTCGCCGCACCTATCCAAAAGGAACCGACTTCAGCCGAATGACCCAGAAGGAGATTATGGACTTTCTCCTAGTATTCAATCAGGTCCCCCGGAAAGTACTGAATTACAATACGCCATTTGAGGTATTCATGAGTTTCTTGCCTCGTTCGACTTGAGTTGACAATTTACAAATATACGGTCATATTGTATATACTCGGTTAATTATATCAAAAGTCAAATTCACTATAAGGAGGAGTTATGAACAAAAAGTGGTTTTCTCTATCAGTAGAAGACGTTGTAGAAGAGTTAAAGACGGATTTTGATCAGGGGATCACCGCTTCAAATGCTGAAGAGCGATTAGAAGCGTATGGAAAAAATGAACTGCCTGAAAAAAAAGCGGAGAATAGTTTCGTTAAATTTTTCAAACACTTTAATGATATTCTGATCTATATTCTGCTTGTAGCAGGAGTTATTAAATTTCTGCTCAGGTCTTACATTGACACGGGTATTATTGTATTAGTAGCCGTAATTAATGCCACCATTGGGTTTTTGCAGGAAAGCAAGGCAGAGAAAGCGCTTGAAGGAATAAAAAACATGCTGTCTCTTGATGCAGTAGTTATCAGAGAAGGAAAACGCCAGGAAATTGAAGCTGCAGATCTGGTTCCAGGGGATATAGTGATACTGAATGCAGGAGATAAAGTACCGGCAGATATTCGAATTCTAACTGCTGCGAATTTAGGGGCAGAAGAAGCCGCACTTACCGGTGAATCTGTTTCTGCAAGAAAGCAGACCGGTCCTTTGAGTGAAGATACTGTATTAGGTGACCAAACAAACATGCTTTTCTCGAGCACATCGATCACGTCAGGAAGCGGAACCGGTGTCGTCATAGCTACCGGTAAAGATACGGAAATAGGAAAAATTAATGAGTCAGTCAGTGAAGTAGATGAGTTGAAAACGCCGCTTATGAATCAGACGGACCGCTTCGGTAAAACAATTGCTTTGTTTATCGTCGGTGCTTCACTATTCATCTACGCATTCGGATTCTTTTTCCGCGACTATGCTCCAACGGACTTGCTGCTCTACACTATCGGTCTCGCTATAGCAGCGATTCCGGAAGGGCTCCCGGCAATCATCTCGATTATTTTGGCTCTCGGAGTTCAGAATATGGTGAAGCGCAACGCCATTGTGCGGAATCTTCCTTCTGTGGAAACGCTTGGCGCTGTTTCTGTCATCTGCTCAGATAAAACCGGGACACTGACAAAAAACGAAATGACTGTCACCACCCTGCTTACAAATGAAAAAATGTACGAAGTGACTGGCACTGGCTACGATCCGAATGGAGAAATACTCGAGGATGGGTCTGTATTGCAAGTAAAGGAACACGCGCAGATATATGAGCTACTGACTGCAATGAAAACATGTAACGATGCTTCTCTGCAGCAAGAAGAGGACGGAACGTGGACAATGAGCGGAGAGCCGACAGAGGGTTGCCTATTAACTGTTGCTGAAAAAGCTTCTGCTCCAATTCCGAGACATTCCATTATTTCTAAAATTCCCTTTGATTCTGACTATAAGTACATGGCTGTGTTAATTGAAGTGGCGGATACAAAGCGGATTTTTGTAAAAGGTGCACCAGATCGTCTGTTTGATATGGCAGAAGCAGCTGGGGACTTCACACGTGAGCCCTGGGAAAAAGCAATGTACAGCAGAACATCCAAAGGAGAGCGTGTACTTGCAGCTGGGGTCATTGAAGTGGACAAGATGAAAGAGGAGATTGAGCACGCGGACCTCACCAGCGGCATTCGTTTGCTTGGATTGACAGGCATCATCGATCCGCCACGTGAGGAAGCAATTTCCGCTGTTGCAGACTGCCACCGAGCAGGTATCGGTGTCAAGATGATCACAGGGGACCATCTTGATACAGCACTTGCAATCAGCAGCCAGTTAGGTATTGGTGATGGAAAAAATGGAATTGAAGGAAGAGAAATTGATAAAATGTCGGACGAAGAACTGGAAGAGTCTGTTCTATCTAACGATGTGTTTGCGAGAACAAGTCCCAATAATAAACTTCGCCTCGTTAAAGCATTACAGAAAAAAGGCAATGTTACTGCAATGACAGGCGATGGAGTAAACGATGCCCCTGCGCTGAAGCGTGCGGACATCGGAGTTGCGATGGGTATAAAAGGAACAGAAGTTGCAAAGGAATCGGCACAAATGGTCCTTGTAGACGACAACTTTGAAACGATAGTTGGAGCAGTCGAGGAAGGACGCAGAGTCTATGCAAATTTGAAGAAAACGATTCTGTTTTTACTGCCAACTAACGGTGCGCAGGCGCTCTTAATTATCATCGCGATTTTAATCGGAGCCACTGTTATGCCGGTTACACCGGTGCAGATTCTTTGGATTAACATGGTGATTGCAATTACCGTTTCTTTTGCTTTAGCATTTGAGCCCCTGGAAAAAGGAGCGATGGACAAGCCGCCACGCCCAATAAAAACACCGCTCCTTACACCTTATTATATTTTCCGCATCATCTTCGTCTCTCTTTTAATCGGTGGTACTGCCTTTGGGTTTTATAGATTGCTGCTAAATGAAACGAATGATCAGGCACTGCTCAATTCCGTCGTGCTGCATACGATTGTCATTCTGCAGTTGTTCCATCTGTATAATGTACGAAATGAAACAGGTTTCGCGTTTAACAAGAACTTTTTCAAAAACAAAGTTGCATTTCTCGTGTCTGGAGTGCTTATTCTCCTGCAGGTGCTCATCCTTTACGTGCCTTTTATGAACACTGCATTTGGAACCGTACCGCTTGGAATTGAGTACTGGATAATTCCAGCAGCACTCGGAGTTGTGATTTTCAGTATCATCGAGTTAGAGAAAGCGATTACTCGATTAATTATGAAAAGAAGGACTTGATACACTCCAGAGAAATGAAACAAAATACTGGTTTTAGTTAACAGCAAGTTCTGGAATAGAAGGGATGAACTCATTGGTTTTCAGTTTTAGATGAGTCGTCTTGCTATTCTTGAGCTTGCTTTTACTTTAAGTTATGTATAAAAAAATGTGAAAATTTTAATTTTGCGGATACAGCTTTGAATAATTCACAGAACATCTATAGTTTAACTTTGTGAGGAAATCTTATGTATATTGTTTAGATGATGAAAATGTTAAAAGGGCTCCTATGTACATTGAACAAACTACACAGATTACTGTTGTAAGCGCAGCAACGTCATTTAATGCTTACCATCACATACTTAGCGTTTATTAAGATAGACAGTTGATAGTGTTGTCTCTTCATTGCTGTTCACTTGATTAAATTTGAACGAACCGGTTTATTGTTGAAATCTAGTAAGTTAATTTGAAAGTAAACAATTCGTATAAGTACACTTAAACGAACAGCAAAGGAAGTGACCTCAATAAAATCACTTCCCTATCGATAATTCCTCATATATTAACTTCATACACTATAAGAATTCCTTGCATAGTTATTTACACAAGATATTTTACGCTCTCATTATGAATTCTATTTAACTCATTGATTATTATTTTATAATGAAACTAATTGTGAATATAATCAACTATAACCTCTAACTGAATACTAGATATAACTTGAAATCTATATAATGTTATTTAGTTACTATAAAATCTTTTTATTAAACTTTTAGATGAATAAGCGGATTTAGCTATCTGTAAAAAAATCCCCTCAGAATTTTTTTCTGAGGGGAGAAAACTATCTTTCAAGCTCTCTTTCTTGTTCTTTAGTATCTCGATTTAATTGTAAAAATGTATGCTTCAACTCTTTAGTCGAGCTTAGATGGGGATTTAAACCCTCTAAATGTTTCTCAAAATCCATCTTTGATTGAATCTGAGGATTCTTAACAAGTGGCCAGCCTATCGTAATCCCGTGTTTCGATTTGGCTTGAAGGTTTGGTTGCTTTAATAACCTTCGCAAGTTGAGCATTCAGATGATTCGAGTTGAGTTGTTCAAGTATTGGTACATCTTTGTGCTTTGTCTGACTCAAGAATTTGTCTGTATTGAGAGACTGTGCAATACCTGATTTATCGATGAAACGTTCAGCCTCGGATTTCTTAAAGAACGTCCGTTGCGAGCTTTCTCCACCTTCGATCGTCACAGCGTATTTTCCTTCATCAAGTTTCGTCACTTCTACGATATCCTCTACCTTTTTGTATTCAGTGGCGAGCTGTCCCTTATTCTCTAACACATTTACTACATGATAACGCTCCGTCAACTCATCGATAGGTAAGATCCGGTTTGTGTTGGTACATAGAAAGGCATTGGAACATTTAAGGTCTTCCTAGAAAGAGTTCTTTGACATTCAAGTTTTTACTAATAAAGTTCTTTATCTTTTGTTATTCTAAACGATTCTTATACACATGCAAATTAGCAGTTTTAGTAATGAAAATCTTATCAAGAAAATAAGTAGACTATCTAACAAAAAGGGAAATTTCTACTTTTGTTAGGTAGAAGTTTGTAGAGGATGCATTTCTTTTTAATGAAAAAAGACTTTTCATGAAAATCAAAATGATGAATTCAGATGAACAAACAGCGCGGGAAAAGATTATGTCTACTTTTTTGCACACAAAAAAGGCCACCCCTGACGGGATGACCTTCTTCTCTGTTGCCCAGCGACGTCCTACTCTCACAGGGGGAGACCCCCAACTACCATCGGCGCTGAAGAGCTTAACTTCCGTGTTCGGTATGGGAACGGGTGTGACCTCTTCGCCATCATCACTAGACCTTGAGCTGTTCGCTCAAAACTGGATAGAATGACAATTGATTGTGTTCAGATATGGAATCGAGTTCTGGCTCCTAGAAATACACTCCACAAGCTGTCAGCCCCATCGAGGTAGAACCTCGCTGTGTCTGCCATCTTATCTCGGCATTTCTGGACAGTCGCCGCCACATCTAAATGTTGTCGAGTTCCGTGACCTAGAAACACGCTCCCAGACCGGCCGCACCCGATAAGACGAAGACCGTCTTCTCGTGCACGTCCGATCTACTCGGAGTTTCTTGCGCAGGTCACTTCACATCTCGTTTTTTGGTTAAGTCCTCGATCGATTAGTATTCGTCAGCTCCACGTGTCGCCACGCTTCCACCCCGAACCTATCTACCTC